>PWEV01000041.1 GCA_003553625.1 Halomonas sp. | reverse complement strand
TCGAAGTCGAAGACGATCTTGGAGGCGGCCCCCCGATGGGCCATGCCGATGACGTCGTTGCTCTGGACCTCGCGGCAGGCGCGCACGCAGAGGTTGCACTCGATGCAGGCGTCGAGGTTGACGCTCATCGCCGAGTGGGTGGCATCGTGTCCACCGGCATGGGGGAGCGAGGCCGACCGCTCGGCCACGTGGTGAACCGTGGGCGCCGCGCGCTCGGCCCGGGACGGCAGCCAGTCGCGAACCGCGCCGGCATCGATGGCCAACGCATCGGCCATGGCCCAGAAGTGGCTCGAGCGGTCGGGGCCGTCGTCGCGCTCGGGCTGGTCGACGACCAGCAGTTCCATGACACCCTCGCGCGCCACCCGGGCGCGCTCGGACGTGGCGCTTTTCACCACCATGCCGGGCGCCGCCTCGCGCAGGCAGCTCGCCGCCAGCACGCGCTCGCCCTCGACCTCCACCATGCAGGCGCGACAGTTGCCGTCACTGCGGTAGCCCGGGGCCTCCTTGAAGCACAGGTGCGGAATGGTCTCGCCGGCGCGCCTGGCCACCTGCCACAGGGTCTCGCCCGGGGTGGCGCTCACGTCCACGCCATCGAGGCTCAGGGTAAAGCGTTGGCTCACGCTCTGTTCGCTCATGCTCATCTCCCTACCCCTTGACGATGACGTGCTGGGCGGCCAGTTCACCGCGGAAATCCCTGAGCAGACCCAGCACCGGATTGGGCGCCGCCTGGCCCAGGCCACAGATGGAGGCGTCCATCATCACCTGCGCCAGCCGTTCGAGCTCCTCGACCCGCCACTCGTCGCGCTCGAGCAGCGCCAGCATCTTTTCGGTGCCCACCCGACATGGCGTGCACTGACCGCAGGACTCATCGGCGAAGAAGGCCAGCAGATTGGTGGCCACCGCCTGCAAGTCGTCCTGGTCGGAGAGCACGATGATCGCCGCCGAGCCGATAAAGCAGCCCTCGGCCTGCAGGGTGTCGAAATCCAGCGGAATGTCCGCCTTGCTCGCCGGGAGGATCCCCCCGGAGGCACCGCCGGGCAGATAGCCGGCCAGGCGATGCCCCTCGGCCATGCCGCCGCCGTACTCCTCGACCAACTCGTTCAAGGTGATTCCGGCAGGGGCCAGGTGGACGCCGGGGCGCCTGACCCGGCCCGAGAGCGAGAAGCTCCTCAGTCCCGATCGGCCGTGGCGGCCGTGGCCGGCGAACCAGTCGGCACCTTTCTCGTGGATGAGCGGGATCCAGTAGACGGTCTCGACGTTGTTGACCAGGGTCGGCCGGCCGAAGAGCCCCTGCTGGGCGACGAAGGGCGGACGATGGCGCGGCTTGCCCGGCTTGCCCTCCAGGGACTCGATCATCGCCGACTCCTCGCCGCAGATATAGGCACCGGCGCCGCGACGCAGCACGATGTAACCCGGCGGCGCGAGGCCTTCGGCCTCAAGCTCGGCGATCGCCTCGTGCAGCACCCGATGCAGCCCGGGGTACTCGTCGCGCAGGTAGATATACAGCGCACAGGCCTCCACCGCCCAGGCGCTGACCAGGGCGCCTTCGAGGAAGCGGTGCGGCGAGCGCTCCAGGTAGTAGCGATCCTTGAAGGTCCCGGGCTCGCCCTCGTCGGCGTTGATGGCGCAGTAGCGCGGCCCGGGCTCCTGGCGAACGAAGCGCCACTTCTTGAAGGTGGGGAAGCCGGCGCCGCCCAGGCCGCGCAGGTTGGCGCGTTCGAGTTCACCCATCAGCGCCTCCACCGTCACCTCGCCGGCGCGGCAGTCGGCGAGCAGCCGGTAGCCGCCCGCGGCGCGGTAGTCGGCCAGGCGCTGCCAGACGATCGCCTCGGGATGGAAATGGCCGGTGTCCACCACCGCCTCCACGCCTTCGGCGGTGGCGAACAGCAGGTGGTGGTGCCCCACCTCCACCACCGGCGCCGTCTCGCAGCGCCCCATGCAGGGCGCCCGAACCACCCGTACCGCTTCAGGGTCGAGGCCAGCCTCCAGCCGCGCCTTGAGCGTTGCCGCCCCCGCCAGCTGGCAGGAGAGCGAATCACAGACTCGCACCGTCACCTCCGGCGGCGGTGCCTGATCGTCATGCACCACATCGAAGTGGGCATAGAAGGTCGCCGTCTCGTAGATGGCCGCCATGGGCAGGTTCATATAGGCGGCCAGCGCGCGCAGCGCCACCATCGACAGATGGCCGTGGGCATCCTGGATGGCGTGCAGGTGCTCGATCAGCCGGTCACGGCGCCGACATTCCGGGTCGCTGCGCTCGTCGCCGAGCAGCTGGCGCAGGGAGGCCAGGGCGACGGGAGGCAGGTCGCGGCCACGGGGCCTGCCGCGGAAACGGCGCTGGGGAGTGACGGTCTCGACGGTCATGGCGTTGCTCTTGTTTTCGGTGGGCGCGTGCCCGGGAACGCTCTGTTTGGCGGGGCCATCCACCCTGAACACCGGCTCCCGGATATCGGCCGGCCAGCCCTGTGACCGGCGCCTGACATCATGTTGGCACCGGCGTCAGGATGGGGCAATGTCGGACAGACCATGGTGTCATTCCCTGGGCAGATGAGGGCGGCTTCGGGAATGGCCCCGGCCCGGAGCCGGGGCGAATCACTGCCTTCAGGCCGCGACGCTGCCGTGGGGATCGATCACGAATTTCTTCGCCGCGCCGCCATCGAAGTCGGCATAGCCCTGGGGCGCCTGGTCCAGCGTGATCATCTGGACATTCACCGCATCGGCGATCTTGACCTTGCCGAACAGGATCGCCTGCATCAGCGGACGGTGGTATTTCATCACCGGACACTGACCGGTATGAAAGCTGTGGGACTTGGCCCAGCCGAGGCCGAAGCGCATGCTCAGCGCCCCCTGCTTGGCGGCTTCGTCGGCGGCACCGGGATCTTCGGTCACATAGAGACCGGGGATGCCGATCTGGCCGCCGGCGCGGGTCAGCGACATGGCGGAGTTGAGCACGGTGGCGGGCGCCTCCTTGCCGTGGTTGCAGCCGCAGGCGTGGGCCTCGAAGCCGACGCAGTCGACGAAGGCATCGACCTCACGCTCGCCGAGAATCACCTCGATCCTGTCGGCCATGTCGCCGTCCTGGGTCAGGTCGAGGGTCTCGCAGCCGAAGCTCCTCGCCTGGGCCAGGCGCTCCTCGATCATGTCGCCGACGATCACGCAGGCCGCCCCCAGCAGCTGGGCGGAGACCGCCGCGGCCAGGCCCACCGGGCCGGCACCGGCGATATAGACGGTGCTGCCGGGGCCGACGCCCGCGGTGACACAGCCGTGGAAGCCGGTGGGGAAGATATCGGAGAGCAGGGTCAGGTCACGGATCTTCTCCATGGCCTGGTCGGCGTCGGGGAACTTCAGCAGGTTGAAGTCCGCGTAGGGCACCATGACGTACTCGGTCTGGCCGCCGACCCAGCCGCCCATGTCCACGTAGCCGTAGGCTGCACCGGGGCGCGCCGGATTGACGTTGAGGCAGATGCCGGTCCGGCCCTCCTTGCAGTTGCGGCAGCGGCCGCAGGCGATATTGAACGGCACCGAGACCAGGTCGCCCGGCTGGATGAATTCGACATCGCGGCCGCACTCGACGACGCGACCGGTGATCTCGTGACCCAGCACCAGGCCGGACTCGGCGGTCGTGCGGCCACGCACCATGTGCTGATCGCTGCCACAGATGTTGGTGGTGACGACCTTCAGGATCACGCCGTGGTCGCATTGGCGATTGCCGAGAGCGAGTTCCGGATAGGGGATGGATTCGACGGCGACTTGACCCGGGCCCTTGTAGACGACGCCGCGGTTGGCTGCACTCATGGCTGGCTCCTCGATATTGTTATTACTGAAGCGTGAAAGGGGCAAACACTTCCGCTGTTCCAGCCTAAGCCCTCTCGGGCGCCCCTCTTGCTCCACAGAGGCACTCGCATGCCTGTTCGAGACATCGTCTCCAGATCGGACGGGAGTGGAGCTGCCACCCCGGCATGCCAATGACACCGTCATTGCAGGAAGCCCGACCGTCAGGAGCGCAGCACGCCCTCCTCATGCAACAGCGTGAAAATCGCCTCCGCGCCCTGCTCGCTGCTGACGCCCTCCAGCACCTGCCCGCTGCCGCCCTCTGCCTTGGCAGCGGCCGCCTTGAAACGATCACGGGCCGAGGCGGCCCTGATGATCTTCAGACGCTTGGGCCGCTTGCGCGCTGGGGCCACCTGCCACCCGGCCAGCTCATGATCGAGCTCGGCGGCTCCCGGAGTAGCCTCGAGCTCGCCACGCCGGGCCGGGCCGAACGCACTCTGGCGTGCCGCCGGGGCCGCAGCGTCCACGCAGATGATGGCGGGCAAACGCACCTGCAGTCGCCGGCGCTGACCTCGGGGCAGTGCCTGAAGCAGGGTCGCCACCCCGTTCTCCACCTTTTCCACCGCCGCCAGGCCATTGACCAGGGGCCAGCCGAGACGCTCGGCCAGGGCATAGGGCAGCAACCCGGAGCCTTCACCAAGTTCCGCCCGGGTGCCGGTAATCACCAGCTGCGGCATTGCGGCGGACAGGTGGTCGGCCAGGGCCGGGATGGCATCGCTTCCCTCGGGCTGCTCCAGCAGGGTCAGGGTGTTCAACCCCGTGCCGGCGTCTGCGGCCATGCCCAGGTAGCCGCGCAGGGCCGCTTCGCTCTCCTCGCTGCGCGGTCCGGCGTGCAGCAGGCCGATCCGGGAACCGGGCAACCGGCCTTCCAGGCACAGGGCCAACTCCAGGCCTCGGGCATCCTGGTCTGCCCGGCGGGCTCGCCCCGTGATGGGGTGACGCCCCACCGATACCAGAACTGCCATCTCGATACCCTGCTGCTCAGGCCGCATCGCGCTGTCCTCCTCGCTGCTGTTCCACCTTTGCCACCAGGGCGGCGAGGATCTCGGCGGCATCACCGATCACCGCCAGGTCGGCGCGCTTGATCATGTCGCATCCGGGATCGAGGTTGATGGCCACCACCCTGTCGCAGCCCTGAATGCCCTGCAGGTGCTGAATCGCCCCCGAGATGCCCACCGCCAGATAGACCCGGGCGGTGACCCAGGTGCCTGACGCCCCCACCTGACGATCGCGAGCCATGAAGCCGTCATCCACCGCCACCCGGGAGGCGCCCTCCGTCGCCCCGAGCACCCTGGCGGCATGATGAAAGCCCTCCCAATCCTTGACGCCATTGCCTGCCGAGAGGATGAACTCCGCCTCGGCCAGAGCCACACCGGCGGGGTCCACCGCCACCTGCCCCAGGTCCTCGATGCGCGACAACGCGATGGGAACCGCTGCGCCAAGGCTCAGGGGCTCGGCGGCGTGACGGGTCTCGTCCACCGGTTCGGCACACTCGGCGAGTGCCAGGGCGACCCGCGGCAGGGGCCGCCGGATATCCAGGCGCTCCGCCGCGCCGCGGGCGGTACAGCGCCAACCCAGCGGTGCCTCAACATCGGCCTCGATCTGCCAGACCCCGGTGACGGGGCGTTCTCCCAGGCGCTGCGCCAGGCGCCGTCCCAGGTCGGCACCGCCCAGGGGCGAGTCGGGAAGCAGCCAGTGGCGCGGTGCCAACTCACGCTCCACGGCGGTCAACGCCGCCAGCCGTGCCTCGGGAGCGAAGCCGGCGTAGGTCTCAGCTCCCAGGTGCAACACCCGATCGATGCCCGCCTCACCAAGACGCTCTTCCTTGTGCTCGCCAAACACCACGGCCAGTACCGCACCGGGACGCTCGGGATCGTCATCCGCCAGACGTCGCGCCAGGCCCAGCAGATCCTTGTCGTGACCGGAGAGACGCCCGCCCGTCAGGTCGGGTACCACCGCCACCAGAAAGGCGGGATCGGAAATCTCGACATGGCGGCGGCGATCCTGCTGGACAGCCTGACGACCGTGACCCGGCGCCGAACCGCCCTGCTGGGCACCGCTGCGGTCGATACGCTTGACGCCATTGGGGCCGATAAAGCCGACGCCATGGGGATTTCGACGCAGCACGCCGCTGGGGCCCAACCATTCGCTGGCGGCCCCGCCGCCCCCGATGTTACCAAGGGCGGCGAGCGCGCTGGCATGCTCGGGATGCAGGCGATTGCGGGCAATCCACTCACGACGCGGATCGCGACGACACATCTCGCTCATGACACCACCTCTTCGGTCCTGGAGCCGGGGGAGCAGCGCTCGCCTCGTCGCGGCCTGGCGGACGGCATCACGATGGCGTCCGCCACCAGCTCGGCGATATCGCGCACCTCCGCCGTCTTGTCCACGACGCCTTCCAGCATGGCGGTGCACTGGGGACAACCGACCGCCACCAGTTCGGCGCCGGTCTCCTTGACATCGTTCATGCGCATGTCGGGAATCCGCCGCTCGCCGGGAATATCGGTGATCGGCGCGCCACCGCCGCCACCGCAGCAGCGCGAACGGAAGCCGGAGCGCTCCATCTCGTTGAGCGGGATACCCAATGCCTCGAGAACCCGGCGCGGCGCCTCATATTCGCCGTTGTAGCGGCCAAGGTAACAGGGGTCGTGGTAGGTGACGCGGCCACCCTTCCAGGGCGAAAAAGCCAGTCGACCGGCGTCGTAGAGCTCGGCGATATAGGTGCTGTGGTGGCGCACATCGTAGCGGGCCGGCGCTCCGGGACCACCCAGCTCGCCGTACTCGTTACCCAGCACATGAAAACTGTGGGGGTCGCAGGTCACGATCTGCTGGAAGCGATACTTGGCCAGGGTAGCGATATTGCGCTTGGCCAGAGACTGGAAGGTCGCCTCATCGCCCAGGCGCCGGGCCACGTCGCCGCTGTCCCGCTCTTCGTTGCCGAGCACCGCGAAGTCCACCTCCGCCGCGCGAAGCACCTTGACCAGCGCGCGCAGCGTACGCTGGTTGCGCATATCGAAGGCGCCATCGCCGAGCCACAGCAGGACGTCGACCTGCTGCAGGTCGGCGATCAACGGCAGGTTGAGGTCGGCGGCCCAGTTCATGCGAGACCCGGGGGCGAAGCCGCCAGGATTGTCGGTGGCGATCAGATTGTCGAGCACTTCGGGGGCCTTGTTGGGCGTCTCGCCACGCTCCAGGGTCAGGAATCGGCGCATGTCGACGATGGCGTCCACGTGCTCGATCATCATCGGGCACTCCTCCACGCAGGCGCGGCAGGTGGTGCAGGCCCACAGGGTCTCGGCATCGACCAGCGCCGTTCCCTCGCGAGCCACAATCGGCCCATGAGGACCGCCATGGTGCTCGCCCACCGGTTTGCCGCCAAGCCCTTGTGAAGGGTGGGGACTGCCGGCGTATTTGGCGTCGCTGCCGCCGGCCAGGCCCACCACCATGTCCTGGATCAGCTTCTTGGGATTGAGGGGCTGGCCGGCGGCGAAGGCCGGGCAAACCGCCTCGCAGCGGCCACACTGCACGCAGGCGTCGAAGCCGAGCAGCTGGTTCCAGGTGAAGTCGGCGGGCTTCTCGACACCCAGTGGCGCCCTCTCATCGTCCAGATCCAGCGCCTTGAGGCCGGTTGAACGGCCGCCGCCGCCATGTTTTGTGGAAAATCGCTCGGCGCGACGATGGAAGGCCAGATGCAGGGCGCCGGCGAAGGCGTGCTTCATCGGTCCGCCCCAGGTCATGCCGAAGACCATCTCGCCCAGACCCCAGACCAACACCGCGCTCAGTATCAGGGCCAGCACCCAGCTGCCAGCGTCTTGCGGAAGCACGCCGACCGTCGGCAGGGTGATCAGGAACACGCTCAGCGAGAAAGCCATCAGGCTCTTCGGCAACCGCATCCAGGGGCCCCTGGAGAGGCGCGCCGGTGGATTGCGGCGCCGCTTGGCCACGAACAGGCTGCCCACGAACATGGTCGCGCTGGCCAGCAGCAACAGCCCACCGAGCACGGGCCCCATCCTTTCTGAAGAGCCGAGCCCCAGGCCATGTACGAGGATCATCAGCACGGCGGCGGCCACGAAGCCACCGGCGGTGGCCACGTGGGTATTGGAGATCACCTTGTCGCGCCCCACCACGTGATGCAGATCCACCAGGTAGCGGCGCGGCAGGGCGGCCAGCCCCTTGAATAGCGGCACGGCGGAGGGACGTCCCTGGCGCCACAGGCGGATACGCCGCCAGGCGCCGATCACCGCCAGCGCCAGGGCGGTGATGATCAGTATCGGTAGCAGGGTCTCGAGCATCTCGCTCACCTCTCCTCGATGAGGAGCTGTAAGCCTTGAGCGGTAAGCGGAAAGTTACCTCACCCCTCTTACAACTTCCGGCTTACAGCTTACGGCTAGGGGTTAAAAATCCTTGCAGATCCGCAGGGCGTCATAGATCGCCGCATGGATATTGCGTGGCGCCGTACAGTCCCCCAGGCGGAACAGCAGGAAGTCGTCACCCTCCTGCCCTCTCTCTTCCACCAGGCAGGGCTGGGGCTGGATGGCGTAGAGCGCCTCCAGGTCCAGCTGGCCCTTGTTGCGGGACTGCGCCTTGAGGGCGAAGTAGAGCGCCTCGTCGGGACGCACGCCGTTCTCCACCACCACCTGGTCAACGACCCGCTCCTCCAGGGCGCCGGTGTACTCGTTCTCGAGCACCGCCACCAGGCTGTCGCCCTCGCGGTAGACCTTATGCAGCGCGAGGTCGGAGGTCATGATCACCTCCTTCTCGTAGAGGCTGCGGTAGTAGGTGGGAAAGGTCGTACCGCCCACGGCCGCGCCGGGCTTGATGTCGTCGGTGACGATCTCCACCTTGGCGCCCTTGTCGGCCAGGTAGTCCGCCGCCGAGACGCCGGAAAACTCGCAGATGGCGTCATAGATCAGCACGTTCCTGCCCGGCGCCACCTTGCCGGAGAGCACGTCCCAGGTGCTGACCACCAGGCTCTCTGCGGGGTCTTCCGAGTACTCCCAGCCCGGGACCTGACTCAGGAAGGGCTGGCCACCGGTGGCCAGCACCACGATATCCGGGCGCAGGTCGAGCAGGGTCGCCTCGTCGGCGCGGGTGCCCAGGCGCAGGTCCACGTTCAGGCGCGCCAGCTCCAGCTGGTACCAGCGGGTGATGCCGGCGATCTGGTCGCGCTGGGGGGCCCGGGCGGCGATGGAGATCTGCCCGCCCAGCGCCTGCGCGGCCTCGAAGAGGGTCACGTCGTGGCCGCGCTCGGCGGCGACGCGGGCCGCCTCCATGCCGCCGGGACCGCCGCCCACTACCACCACCTTGCGCTTGGGCCCCTCGGACTTCTCGATGATGTGGGGCAGGCCCATGTATTCCCGGGCGGTAGCGGCGTTCTGGATGCACAGCACGTCCAGGCCCTGGTACTGGCGGTCGATGCAGTAGTTGGCGCCCACGCACTGCTTGATCTGGTCGATCTGCCCCATCTTGATCTTGGCGATCAGGTGCGGGTCGGCGATGTGCGCCCGGGTCATGCCCACCAGGTCCACGTAGCCGCCCTCGAGGATACGCTGGGCCTGATGGGGGTCCTTGATATTCTGAGCGTGGATCACCGGCACCTTGACCACGTTCTTGATGCCCGCCGCCAGGTGCAGGAAGGGCTCCGGCGGGTAGGACATGTTGGGAATGACGTTGGCCAGCGAGTTGTGAGTGTCGCAGCCCGAGCCGACCACGCCGAAGAAATCCACCTGGCCGGTGGCGTCGTAGTAGGCAGCGATCTGCTTCATGTC
>PWEV01000135.1 GCA_003553625.1 Halomonas sp. | reverse complement strand
CGCACCGTCATCTTCGCCGTCGCCGGCAAAGCCGCGGTCGATGCCGTAGTTGGCGCACATCAGGTCGAAGACGGTGACCGCCAGCACGTCACTGCCATCGGCCCTCTTCAGGCGCTTGGCGGGCAGGCTGTGGAACAGCAGTTCGTCACTGGCGCCGCCGCTCTCGACATGGTCGAAGTGCTCGTGCTTGAGTCCACCGAAGTAGGGGAAGGCGACCCTGGCAACGTCATCATGGTGGTCGGCCAGGGTCAGTAGCGGCTTGATCTCGTCGCCCGCGGCGTCGCGTGGTTCGAGGTTCCACTTGCCTACCTCTTCACCGGTCTCGCCCCAGCGGAAGCCGATGGAGCCGCGCGGCACCACCAGCTGGTCGCGGGTCTCGTCCCAGGCCACGGTCTTCCACTCGGGATTGTTTGCCTGACCCATGCCATCGGCGAAGTCGCTGGCGCGCATCTGCTTGCCCGGCACATAACTGCCGTCCTCACGCGCCTCCAGCTCCACCAGGAAGGGCATGTCGGAGTACTGGCGGACATACTCGGTGAAGTAGGCGCTGGGCTTTTCGAGGTGGAACTCCTTGAGGATCACATGACCCATGGCCATGGCGATGGCCGCATCGGTGCCCTGCTTCACCGACAGCCACTCGTCGGTGAGCTTGGAGACCTCGGCGTAGTCCGGGGTGATGGAGACGGTCTTGGTCCCCTTGTAGCGCACCTCGGTAAAGAAGTGGGCGTCCGGCGTCCGGGTCTGAGGCACGTTGGACCCCCAGGCGATGATGTAGCCGGAGTTGTACCAATCCGCGGACTCGGGCACATCGGTCTGCTCGCCCCAGGTCTGGGGGCTGGCCGGCGGCAGGTCGCAGTACCAGTCGTAGAAGCTCATGCAGACGCCGCCGATCAGGGACAGGTAGCGGCTGCCCGCGGCGTAGCTGACCATGGACATGGCCGGGATCGGCGAGAAGCCGATGATGCGGTCCGGGCCGTACTGCTTGGCGGTGTAGACGTTGGAGGCGGCGACCAGCTCATTGAGCTCGTCCCAGTTGGCACGCACGAAGCCGCCCATGCCGCGGACGCTCTTGTACTGCTTGGTCCTGGCCGGATCCTCGACGATGGAGGCCCAGGCGTCGACGGGGTCCTTCTTCTCCTTGAGGGCCTCGCGCCACAGCTTGAGCAGCGGCTTTCTGATCAGCGGGTACTTGAGGCGGTTGGCACTGTACATGTACCAGGAGTAGCTGGCGCCCCGCGGGCAGCCCCGCGGCTCGTGGTTGGGCAGGTCCGGGCGGGTGCGCGGGTAGTCGGTCTGCTGGGTCTCCCAGGTGACCAGGCCGTTCTTGACGTAGATCTTCCAGCTGCAGGAGCCGGTGCAGTTCACGCCGTGGGTGGAACGCACGACCTTGTCGTGCTGCCAGCGCTGACGATAGCTGTCTTCCCAGTCGCGCGACTCCTCGCGGGTTTCGCCATGCTCGTTGGCGAAGGGCTCGCGGCTCTTGCGGAAGAAGTTCAGCCGATCAATGAAGTGACTCATGGTCGATCTCCAGGCTTCTTGAAAGTGGATGTGACCGCCCTGGGCCACCCGGCCTGCCGTGCGGCGTGACGCAGTGAATCGCACGCCAGACAGGAACCTTGCTGAGGATTCTGGGCGATCGAGGGGCGGATTACTGCCTGGTTACCTCCATATACCGCCCCTCTACCCCCAAGGTGATAGGCCCGGCGAACCGGGGGGATAAGCCCCTCGCGTCAGGCACTCGCCGAACGGCCGCTGGCGTGATCCCAGACCATCACCAGCATGCAGACGACCAGCGAGGCATAGAGGAACATGAAGCCCACGGTGCTGATGCCGAGCCACTCGTTGCCCACCACGAAGACCAGCGGCAGCAGGGCGGCGAAGAGCCCGCCCAGGGTCAGCGCCAGCCCGCCTACCAGGGGCATGTCGTCACTGTGGTCGCGGTGGATCAGACGCATCAGGCTGCCCTGGCCGATGCCAATGGCCATACCCATGGCGGTCAGCATCGACAGGAAGCCCCACAGCGGGGCCTCGTAGCGCAGATTGATGGCACCGTGGACGCCCTCGATCTGCATGACGAAGGGGGGGTAGGAGAGCAGGAACAGGCAGACCAGCACGAAGGCGCTGACCCACCAGCGCAGGGCGCGAAAGTCCCGGGCATCGGCCCAGATGCCGCCGGCCACCTGACCCAGGCCCACCGCCAGGGTGAAGGGCAGGGCGGCCATCGCTGCCTCCTTGAGGGACAGTGAGTATTGGGCGCTGAGGTAGGCGGGCAGCCACAGCGCCAGGGCCAGGAAGGTGCCATAGAAGAAGCTGTAGACCAGCGCCAGGCGCCACAGCCGCCAGCAGGCCAGGTGCTCCAGGGCGGCGCGCCATGATCGGCGCCGAGCCCGGGCGCCGATCTGCCGCCGCGGGGACTCGTCGACGCGGTCGTCGGCAAACAGCCAAAGCAGCGCGGCCACCAGCAGGACCGGCAGCAGATAGAGCAGCGGAGCGGTACGCCAGCCGTAGGCCTGACTGATCAGCGGCAGCAGCAGGTAGCTGAGCCCGGCCCCGACCATCCCTGCGCCATAGAGCCCCAGCGCCAGGCCGGCGTGCCGGCGCGGACAGAGCTCCGCCACGTAGACCAGCCCCGCCGCAAGCGACCCGGCGCCAAGGCCGAGGCCGGCCCCGGCCAGCAGGAAGTGGTGATAGTCACGGGAGTGGGAGAGCCCCCACAGGAAAGGGCAGATCAGCAGCAGGCAGGCGATCATTACCCGGCGCCCGCCGAAGCGCTTCGCCAGGCCCGCCATGGGCAGCGCTGCCAGGGCTCCCACCGCCATTGGCATCGCCAGCAGCAGGGCGAAGCGCACCTCGCCGAAGCCGTGCAGTGCCTTGAGCTCCAGTCCCAGCACCGCGAAGATGGTCCAACTGGCGAACACCAGCGCAAAGGCCAACGGCGAGAGCAGCACCACGACCAGGGGCCGATAGCCCCCGGTCGGGTCCTGGTCTAGGTCCTGATCGAGGTCGTTGACGGCTGGCATCATCGGGGGGCCGAGAAGTGGGGAGGGTTTCGCAAGAGTCTCGGGACCCCGGCCACGACGGTCAAAGGGGCATAGGAGGTAGGGGTTCTACCCCCAAGGGTGTAGTAGGTAGTAGACTGGTTCGGCCCCCTGACGAGTACGAGGCGCCATGAGACTGCTGCGACACTCCCTGGTAGCTCGGGTCATCGCCTCGCTGCTGGCCATCAGCGCCATGGCGCTGATAAGCATCGTGGTGACCATGACCGTGGCCAGCGACAGCCGCGGCGACTCCGCCGCCATCAACATGGCCGGCTCGCTGCGCATGAATACCTACCAGATCGTGGCCGCCCTGCAGCGCTTCGAGCATCAGCCCGGCGCCGAGACACGCGCTCGCGTGGCCGAACTGGCTGAACGCTTCGAGCAGCGCCTGGCCAGCCCCGAACTGACCGACGCCCTGCCGAATGCCCGGGATCACGCCCTGCAGAGCCAGCATCGGCGGCTCCTGGAGCGCTGGGAGCAGGAGCTGGCTCCCCAGGTGGCGCTGGCCATCAGCGGCAGCGATGTGAACCCCGACGCACTTCGCATTACCCTTGATGACCTGGTCGCCGAGATCGACGCCATGGTCACCCTGCTCGAGCAGAACAGCGAGTCCAAGATACAGCTGCTCAGTATCCTGCAGATCCTCTTCCTGGTCCTCACCGCCGTGGTGGTGGTGATCGCCCTCTATGATATCCGCCACAACCTGGTGCTGCCGCTGCGCCAGCTGGTGGTGCTGGCCCGAGAGGCCACCCACCGCAACTTCGGCCACCGCACCCGCCTGACCGGCAACGATGAGCTGGCACTCCTCGGCCGCACCTTCGACGCCATGGCCGAGGAGCTCGGCAGCAGCTACGCCGAGCTGGAGGAGCGGGTCTCGCGCAAGAAGGCGGAGCTGGAGCGCAGCAACCGCGCCATGCAGGTGCTGCATGAAGGCAGTCGCGCCCTCTACGGCGGCGGCAACGACCTCTGCTCCAGCGCCGCCCCGATGCTGCGCCGCCTGGAACAGCTGCTGGAGATCGGCCCCATCCGGCTGTCGCTTCATGACCACCACGACGACCGCGAGATTCCCATACTGGCCACCCACTCGCCGCGTCGTCCCGAGTATTGCCGCGATCACGACTGCCACGCCTGCCTGATCGACCCCCAGCCGCTGACGCTGCAGGCGACCGAGGCCGGCGAATGCCAGCTGCTGCCGGTCAGCGTGGGCGACCTGATGCTCGGCACCCTGGAGGTCTGGTTCCAGCGGGACAAGCCACCCAACGACAGCGTGAAGCGCCTGCTCAACGCCCTGGCCGACCAGCTGGCCACGGCGGTCTACCTGCAGCGGCGCATCGAGGAGCAGCAGCAGGCCACGCTGATGAACGAGCGCACCATCATCGCCCGGGAGCTCCACGACTCCCTGGCCCAGTCGCTCTCCTACCTGAAGATGCAGGTGGCGCGGCTGGAGCGCATGCAGGCCAGGGGGATGCCCCAGGAGACCCAGGCCGCGGTATTCGACGAACTGCGCACCGGGCTGGACAGCGCCTACCGCCAGCTGCGCGAGCTGCTTACCACCTTCCGCCTCAAGCTCGAGGGACCGGGGCTGGCCAGCGCCCTGCGCCAGACCGCCAAGGAGTTCGGCGAGCGCCTCGGCATCCGAGTGGCGCTGAGCCTCGACCTGCCGCCCCACCTGCTCAGTCCCAACGAGGAGATCCACGTGCTGCAGGTGGTACGGGAAGCGCTGGCCAACGTGGTCAAGCACGCCAATGCACAGTGGGCGGAGGTCACGGTGAGCTTCCGCGTGGCCCGCCTGTACGTCACCATCGAGGACGACGGCGTGGGCCTCGTGAGGGACAATTCACCGCCCATGCACTACGGCCTGGTGATCATGCGTGACCGCGCCGAAACCCTCGGCGGCGAGCTGATCCTGGGCAACCGCCCGGGTGGCGGCACCCGGGTCTCGCTCGCCTTCACCCCGCAGACCGCGCGCCTGATCAGCCAGCACGTCGGGGCAGACAGCCGACCCGCCACCCCCGTCGACACCTCGGTAGACGCCATCGCCACTGACCGTTACGGAAACAGGGAATAAGCCATGACCGACAAGACGCCGGATGCCCCCGCCAGCATCCTGATCATCGACGACCACCCGCTGCTGCGCCGTGGCGTTTCCCAGCTGCTGGAACTGGAAGATGACCTCGAACTGGTCGGCGAAGCCGGCGAGGCTGAGACAGGGATTCGGCTGACGCTCGAGCTCGACCCGGACATGGTGCTGCTCGATCTCAACATGCCCGGCATGAACGGCATCGAGACCCTCAAGCGTCTGCGCGAGGAAGGCTTCGCAGGCCGGGTGGTGATGTTCACCGTCTCCGACCACGAGGAGGACGTGGTGGATGCCTTGCAGGCGGGCGCCGACGGCTACCTGCTCAAGGACATGGACCCGGACGAGCTGGTGCGCCAGATGCGCCAGGCCTCGCTGGGGCGCATGGTGATCAGCGAGAACCTCACTGCCCTGCTGGCCGGGGCGCTGCGCAGCCAGCGCAGCCAGCCGGCGGCACCCGATATCCACAGCCTGACCCAGCGCGAGCGGGAGATCCTGTGCGAACTGGCCGGCGGCCTCTCCAACAAGATGATCGCCCGCAGGCTGGATATCTCCGAAGGCACGGTGAAGGTGCACGTCAAGCACCTGCTCAAGAAGCTCAATCTGCGCTCCCGGGTGGAGGCGGCGGTGTGGGCGGTGCAGGAGGGGGTAGAGCACTAGGCACGGCGATTCTCTGTGGATACCTCCAAATAATCCGGGTCGCCTGCCCTCGTCTCACCCACCGGCCCCAACCTGATTAAAAGCCCTTTTAATCAATAATTTGTAATCATCCCTCTTCTACCTCCCTGGAGGTACTTCACCGTTTTTTGACCCTTTTCGGCACGTTTCGCGCCTTAGGGTACCGGCGTATCTTTCCCCCCAAGGCTCCTCGCTTGATATCGGTCAACCGATATCGGCGCCGTGGGCACACCGCTAGACCTCAAGGGGATACGCCATGACCAGAAAAAATGTCGACATCGAACACTGGGATGTCGAGAACGAGGAGTTCTGGGAGCGGGAGGGCAAGAAAATCGCCACCCGCAACCTCTGGATCTCCATCCCGAGCCTGCTGATGGGCTTTGCCGTCTGGCTGATGTGGGGAATGATCACCACCCAGATGCAGAACCTCGGCTTCCCGTTCACCATCGGTGAGCTGTTCACCCTCACCGCCCTGGCGGGTCTCTCCGGGGCGACCCTGCGCATCCCGGCCTCGTTCATGATCCGCATTGCCGGTGGACGCAACACCGTCTTCCTGACCACCTCCCTGCTGATGATCCCGGCACTGGGTACCGGCATTGCCCTGATGGACCCGTCGACGCCACTGTGGGTGTTCCAGGCCCTGGCGCTGCTCTCGGGCATCGGCGGCGGCAACTTCGCCGCCTCCATGAGCAACATCTCCACCTTCTACCCGAAGAAGCAGCAGGGCTATGCCCTGGGCATGAACGCCGGCCTCGGCAACTTCGGCGTCACCACCATGCAGGTGCTGATCCCGCTGGTGATGACCGTGGGCGTGTTCGGCGTTATCGCCGGCGGGCCCCTGGAGCTGCAGAGCGCCAGCGGCACCCTGATCGGCCGCATCGAGGCGGGCACCGACACCTGGATCCAGAACGCCGGCTTCATCTGGCTGGTGTTCCTGATCCCGCTGGCGTTTGCCAGCTGGTTCGGGATGAACAACCTGCGCACCATCACCCCTGACCCGGGCTCGCCGGCCCAGGCCTTCGGCAAGATCCTCGGCCTCTACGCCGTGGGTGCCGTCGCCAGCGTGATCGGCATGCTGGCCCTGGTATGGCTCAACATGTGGATCGCCCTGCCGCTGACCATCCTGCTCACCGTGTTTGCGCTGCGCATGATCCCCGGCGACATCAAGCCCAACATCCAGAAGCAGTTCGCGATCTTCTCGAACAAGCACACCTGGTCGATGACCATCCTCTACATCCTGACTTTCGGCTCCTTCATCGGCTTCTCCGCCGCGCTGCCGCTCTCCATCAACGTCATCTTCGGCAACATGATGGAAGTGGCCGCCGACGGCACCATCACTCGTGTGGCCAACCCCGATGCACCAAGCGCCCTGACCTGGGCCTGGATCGGACCCTTCGTCGGCGCCCTGATCCGTCCCATCGGCGGCTGGATCTCCGACAAGGTGGGCGGCTCCATCGTCACCCAGATCATCTCGGTGATCATGGTGGTGGCCTCCGCCGTGACCGGCTACGTGATGATGCTGGCCTACAATGCCACCGATCCGAACAGCTACTTCGCGGTCTTCATGATCCTGTTCGTGATCCTGTTCGCCGCCAGCGGCATCGGCAACGGCTCCACCTTCCGCAGCATCGGCGTGATCTTCGACCAGCACCAGAAGGGCCCCGTCCTCGGCTGGACCTCCGCCGTCGCCGCCTACGGCGCCTTCATCGCCCCGCGGGTGATGGGCGAGCAGATCCAGGCCGGTACCCCGGAACTCGCCATGTACGGCTTCGCGATCTTCTACGCGCTCTGCCTGGTGATCAACTGGTGGTTCTACCTGCGCAAGAACGCCTACGTGAAGAATCCCTGAACCACTGCCCGGCGACCGGGAGGCAGGCCACCTCCAGCCTCCCGGTCCTCCCGCCCCTGCCCACTGTGTAGGAGAACCCTATGAAGATCATGGTCGCCTATGACGGCTCGCGAAATGCCAAGCTGGCCCTCGTCCAGGTCGTCACCCTGTTCCGCCCCATGTCCCCGCTGATCGTGCTCGTCGGTGTCGCCGAGAACCCAAGGGACAGCACCGATGCCAACGAGGACCTTTTTCAGGAGGAGTACCGGGAGCTCAAGGCCGACCTGGAGGAAGGGGTCGAAGTCATCGTGAAGGAAGGCCTCGACGCCAAACTGATCATCGCCGAGGGAGATCCCCGCAAGATGCTGCTGGATGCAACCAAGCGCCTCACACCGGACATCCTGGTGATTGCTCGGCACAGCCAGAAGCCCGACGGTGGATTCATCGCCCAATCACTGAGCTATTTCGTCGACGAGCTCGACTATATGACCTTCGGCAGCGTCAGCTCCTTCCTGGCTCGCCGCGCCGAATGTCCGCTGCTGATCCTGCCCAGCTGAACGCTGCCGCTCGCCTTGCGAAAAGGATGACATGTCCATGAAAGTCGCTGACCTCTTCAAGGTTCGCTCTCCGGAGATCAGGGCTCTGCACCTGACCTGGATCGCGTTCTTCATCACCTTCTATGTCTGGTTCAACATGGCGCCGCTGGCCACCAGCATCCTGCGCGACGTCGACTGGCTGACCCAGGACCATATTCGCCTGTTCGCCATCTGCAACGTGGCGCTGACCATCCCGGCGCGCATCATCGTCGGCATGGCGCTGGACCGCTTCGGCCCCCGCCGGGTGTTCTCCATCCTGATGGTAGTGATGGCGATTCCCGCGCTGGTGTTCGCCTTCGGCAACTCCATGACCCAGATGCTGGTGGCACGCCTGGTGCTGAGCTCCATCGGCGCCAGCTTCGTGGTCGGCATCCACATGACCGCGCTGTGGTTCAAGCCCAAGCATATCGGCTTCGCCGAGGGCTTCTATGCAGGCTGGGGCAACTTCGGCTCCGCCGCCGCCGCCATGACCCTGCCCACCATCGCCATCGTCTGGTACGGCGGTGACGAGGGCTGGCGCTGGGCCATTGCCCAGAGCGCCTTCGTCATGGCCGCCTATGGCGTCTACTACTGGTTCGCCATCACCGACGGCCCCAGCGCGACCTCCCACCGCAAGACCCGCAAGGCAATGGCCATGGAGGTCAGCAGCTGGGCCGACATGTATAAGCTGATCCTGTGGACCATCCCGCTGGTGGGTGTGCTGGCGATCCTGGTGTGGCGCATCCAGAACATGGGCTTCATGTCCGTCACGGCGGCAGTGATCGCCTACCTCACCATCGTGGCCATCGTCATCTACCAGGTGGTGCAGATCATTCGCGTTAACGTGCCGATCCTCAGGAAGGGCGTGCCGGAAGACGACAAGTACCACTTCAACAGCGTGGCCGCGCTGAACACCACCTACTTTGCCAACTTCGGCGCCGAGCTGGCGGTCATCTCCATGCTGCCCATGTTCTTCGAGCAGACCTGGGGGCTGACCGCTGCCGCAGCGGGCCTGATCGCCTCGTCGTTTGCCTTCGTCAACCTGGTGGCTCGCCCCATGGGGGGCGCGGTCTCGGACCGCATGGGCAACCGGCGCTTCGTGATGCTCTGCTACATGTTCGGCATCGGCATCGGCTTCACCCTGATGGCGATGATGAACGAGACCTGGCCGCTGATCCTGGCTATCGCTATCACGATCTTCACCTCCTTCTTCGTGCAGGGCTCGGAGGGCGCCACCTTCGGCATCATCCCGTCGATCAAGCGCCGCATCACCGGCCAGATCGCCGGCATGGCCGGTGCCTACGGCAACGTGGGGGCGGTGGTCTACCTGACCATCTTCACCTTCGTCACCCCGACCCAGTTCTTCTACATCCTGGCGGCGGGCGCCTTCTTCAGCTGGATCGTCTGCTTCATCTGGCTGAAGGAGCCGGAGAGCGGTTTCGCCGACGAGTACCATATCTCCTCCGTGGACAAGATGATCGAGGAGCAGGAGCTGCTGAAGGCCAAAGGCAAGGCCTGAGGTTCCCTT
>PWEV01000230.1 GCA_003553625.1 Halomonas sp. | reverse complement strand
GGGGTGCCGACTCCCGCTTCCGTACCCTGCGCGGCCAGAAGAACCGTTTCGGCGCGGTCAACGAGCTGGGTGTGTTCGCCATGCTCGAGCACGGACTGAAAGAGGTGAAGAATCCCAGCGCCATCTTCCTCTCACGCACTCAGGAGGAGGCTCCGGGCAGCCTGGTGATGGTGGTTTGGGAGGGCACACGGCCGATTCTGGTCGAGGTGCAGGCGCTGCTGGACGATTCGCCGCTGGGCAATCCCCGCAGGGTTGCCGTGGGCCTGGACCCTAACCGACTGTCCATGCTGCTGGCCGTGCTGCACCGCCACGGTGGGCTGTTTACCGGGGACCAGGACGTCTTTCTCAACGTGGTAGGTGGTGTGAAGGTGCTGGAGACCAGCGCGGATCTCGCCGTGCTGCTGGCCGTGGTCTCCAGCCTGCAGAACCGGCCGCTCCCCAGGGAGCTGGTGGTGTTCGGCGAGGTGGGTCTCTCCGGAGAGATCCGTCCGGTGCCCAGCGGACAGGAGCGTATCGTCGAGGCCGCCAAGCATGGCTTCACCCGCGCTATCGTGCCACGAGGCAACGCGCCCAAGCAGTCACCCCCGGGCATGGAGGTGGTCGCCGTGGACAAGCTAGCCGAGGCACTGGAGGCATTGTGATCCATGGCCGAAGCACCGCCGTGCATGCTGTAGAATGTCGTTGACCAACGCCAAGGAGAACACGATGAGCGCCATCCGCCTGACCCAGTACAGCCACGGCGCGGGTTGTGGCTGCAAGATCGCCCCCGACGTGCTGGACGGCATTCTGGCCAAGGTCGGTACAGGGGCCACCCACTCGCGACTGATCGTTGGCAACGAGGGGCGCGAAGATGCCGCCGTCTACGATCTGGGCGACGGCCGCGGCATGATCGCCACCACGGACTTCTTCATGCCCATCGTCGATGACCCCTTCGATTTCGGACGAATCGCCGCCACCAATGCCATCAGCGACGTCTTTGCCATGGGCGGGACCCCGGTGCTGGCACTGGGCATTCTGGGCTGGCCGCTGGACAAGCTGTCGGCCGAGGTGGCCGGCGACGTGCTGGCCGGTGCCCAGGCGGTGTGCCGCGAACTGGGTCTGGCGCTTGCCGGTGGTCACTCCATCGATGCGCCGGAGCCGATCTTCGGCCTGGCGGTCAACGGTCTAGTGGACCTCGAGCACCTGAAGCTCAACAAGGGAGCAAAGCCCGGCGACCTGCTGTTCCTCACCAAGCCGCTGGGGGTGGGCATGCTCACCACCGCTGAGAAAAAGGGGCTCCTCGAGCCGGGCCACCACGGCTTGGCCCGGGAGACCATGCTCAAGTCCAACCGTATTGGTGTGGCGCTGGCCAAAGTGAAGGGCGTCAATGCCATGACCGACGTCACCGGCTTCGGCCTGGCCGGCCACCTCAGCGAGGTATGCGCAGCCAGTGGCGTGGCGGCGCGGCTGGACTTTCGCCGCCTGCCGCGACTGGCCGAAGCGGAGGCCTATCGCCGCCGGGGAGCGGTGCCTGGTGGCACCCTGCGTAATCGCCAGGCCCTGGGCGCGAGCCTGCCCGAGATGGATGAGGCCCACTGGCAGTGGCTGTGCGATCCCCAGACCTCCGGCGGCCTGCTGCTCTCGGTTGACCCCGCCTGGGAGGATGACGTGGAACGCATCGGCCGTGAACATGGCATTACGCTTATCCCCTTCGGGGAGATGGTCAAGGCCGCGGGCCCTGCACTGATCGAGGTGCGCGGATGAGTGATCTGCCGCAGGTCGAGCCCGATCTCGCGCTGCTGCGCGAGAGGCGGATGCTGATCGACGTGCGCGCCCCGGTGGAGTTCGCCCAGGGGGCGCTGCCCGGCGCCGTGAACCTGCCGCTGATGGATGATGAGGAGCGCCGCCGGGTCGGCATCGAATACGCGCAGGGCGGCCAGCAGGCGGCCATCGAGCTCGGTCAGCGGCTGGTCAGCGACGGCGTCAAGACGGCCCGCGTCGGCGACTGGATGCGGGTCCTGGAGAGGCACCCCGATGCCATCATCTACTGCTTCCGCGGCGGACTGCGCTCGCAGATCGCCCAGCAGTGGATCGCCGAGGCCGGCGTGACCCGCCCGCGCATACGGGGCGGCTGGAAGGCGATGCGCCAGGCCCTCTGCTCACATATCGATGTCGCCGCAGAGCAGCCGTTGCTGGTGGTGGGTGGGCTGACCGGCTGCGCCAAGACCTCACTGATCCTGGCCCTCGACAACGGCCTCGACCTTGAGGGCTGTGCTCGCCACAAGGGATCGGCCTTCGGGCGTCACCCGCTGCCGGCGCCCTGCCAGATCGACTTCGAGCACGCCGTGGGGCTGCGCCTGCTGGATCTGCCCGGGCCCCTGGTGGTGGAGGACGAGTCGCGCCATATCGGCGCCGCCAACGTGCCGTTGACCCTCTGGCGGGCCATGGAGCAGGCGCCGCGGCTGAGGGTGGAGATGCCACTGGATTGGCGCCTCGCCCAGATCCACAAGGACTACATCGACGACCTCTGGGAGGTCTACCGAAAGCAGTGTGGCGAATGGCTGGGGTGGGCGCTGATGCAGAAGCAGCTGGCCGGCTCACTCGCTCGGCTGCGCAAGCGCCTGGGCCGCGCTCGGCTCGACCGGCTGCAGCGGCTGCAGGCACTGGCCTTCCGCGAGCACGCTCGGGGTAACCGCCAGGCCCATGAGGCATGGCTGGCGCCGCTGCTCACCGAGTACTACGACCCCATGTACCGCCACCAGTTGGAAAAGCATCCCGAGCAGCGGTTCCTGCACGTAGGCGACTGGCAGAGCTGCCTGGAGGCGGCCCGTGCCTGGTCGAAGGAGCAGGCGGCGCCCGGTCGGATCGCCAGCGCCGAGTCGGTCCGCTGACGCTCAGGCTGCCCGAGGGCGCAGCCACTGGCTGAGCAGGCGATCCAGCAGCGGTGCGAGGTGCAGGAAGCGCTGCGGATCGGCGAGCATCTCTTCATCGCGTTGGGCGTGGGGACTCTCGGCGCCGCCGGCAGGAACGGGGCCCAGCTCGAGCAGTGCGGCCACGCTCTCACGCGTGGCCTCCAGGTGGCAGAGCAGACCCACCACGCGGCCGGCGTCCCAGCTGAAGCCCTGCAGCGGGCTCGCCTCGCTGCCACCCAGCGGCAGGGCGTCTTCGGGCAATCCGAACACCTCCCGGTGCCACATGAAGGCATCGAACTGCTCGGGCAGGTCCAGCGGGCTCTCCGGTGCCAGGATGACGCGATGCCAGCCGGTCTCGGCCTGAGTGCCGCGGGATGCCACGGCACCGAGTTCTTCGGCAATCAGTCGGGCACCGAAGCCGATGCCGAGCAGCGGCTTTTGACTGTCCAGGGCGCGCTCGACCAGCTTGCGCTCGCGCCTGAGCCAGGGCTGGTCGGCCTCATCCAGTGGACCAACCGGGCCGTCGAGTACCACCAGGGCATCGCAGTCGGTGAGTCGCGGCGGTGTCTCGCCCGCGTCCAGGTGGAAGATCGTGTGGCTGTGTCCCATGCTGGAGAGCCAATCGGCCAGACGGGCCGGCCCCTGATGGGGGCTGTGCTGGAGCAGGTGAAGATGCATGGGGACCTCGCCATCAATGGATTGCAGCCAGACAGGGAGCGCAGGGTACATGAAGCCAGCGCTGCGTGAACAGATACTGACGGTCCTGGCAGCGATACCGCCCGGCCGCGTGACGACCTACGGGCGCATCGCCGCCATGACCGAGGGCGGCACCCCTCGGCTGGTGGCTCGTGCCCTGCGCGATCTGCCCGAGGGCCACGGCCTACCGTGGTTTCGCGTCATCACCGCCTCGCGCAAGCTGGCCGATCACTCCGGCGCCGCGGAGCAGCGAGACCGGCTCGCCGCCGAGGGAGTGGTGCTGGACGCCCGCGGCCGAGCCCCGGCAGAGCGGCTATGGCCGTGAGACACTGATCTTCCAAGGAGAGTCCATGAGCGGTTTCTATCAGCGCCTGCAGGAGCTCGAGCCGCGCTCCCAGCAGGCCTTCATGGCGGCGCTCTGCGAGCGCCTGCTGCCCAACTACGGGTTCTATTGCCAGGCGCGCAATGCCCAGGCCCTCGGCCAGGGGAACCCGCCGGCGCTGAGGGCCATCCTCGACCTGGTGTGGGAGCGCCTGGCGGTGAGGGACGCAAAGATCGACTTTGCCCTGCAGGCGGAGAAGCTTGCGGCGCTGGCGCCGCCGGCAGAGGACGACAGCTTCGGTGCCCGCCGCGCCTCCGAGGCGTTGTCGGCTCTCTCGGCGCTGCTCGATACCCTGCAGGGTGAGGCGCCGGAGGCGGTGCTGGAGGTCAGCAAGGCGTCCCGCGGCGGCGTGCGTGCCTTTATCGAGCTGACCGAGGGCGAAGAGGACGGCGAGCGTCTGGCCGCGCGGGTACGCGACCATCCGCTGATGGCGGACGAGAACGACTTCCAGGATGCGGTGCTCGAGGCCGTCGAGGGGCCGCTGAGCCGCGACGAGCTGAAGGCGCTGCGCAGGCTAGGGCGCAACGAGGGCGTCAGCAACCTCGGTCTGTCGCTCGACTAGAAGCTCACCCCGGCGGTGACCATCAGGCCGGCGGTGCCGAACACGATCAGGTCGGCCTCCAGGCGTTTCCAGCTCATGCCCAGCGTAGGCAGGATGGCCGGCGCGATCTCATAGCGGTTGAAGGGGATCTTGTCGCGGTACTCGCCGCGATAGCCGTGCAGGGCGCCGCCGGTCAGCTTGGCCCGGATGCGGGTGTCGCCGGACTCCCACATCGGTAGCTCGCGCCCTGCATAGAGGTAGTGGGAGTCCTGGCCGAACGAGTTCTTGAAGCGCGCAAAGCCCGTGAACCAGAGATCGGGATTGTGCAGCTCGATGGCGATCAGCTGCTGATTGTTGGTGTGGTTGGGGTCCGGGCTGAAGTGGTCGGTGTAGAGGCTGGTCTGCACCAGCACATGGTCGAGCTCCAGCTGGGGTGGCCAGTCGAGGTGCTCTCGCCAACTGCTGGCCCCCTCCGCCCAGGCGGAGGAGGTCAGCAGCGGGAAGCTCAACAGCAGGGCGATCAGTCGATCACGCAGCGTCATCCTGTTTCCTTCGTTGGCTCTCAGAGCCGCATCTCGATCCCGCGCTCGGCCATGTAGCGTTTGGCCTCGGGGATGGTGTACTCGCCGAAGTGGAAGATGCTGGCGGCCAGCACCGCATCGGCACCGCCCTCGAGAACCCCGTCTATCAGGTGATCGAGGTTGCCGACCCCGCCGGAAGCGATCACCGGCACGCTCACCGCGTCCGCGATGGCGCGGGTCACGCCCAGGTCGAAGCCGATCTTGGTGCCGTCGCGATCCATGCTGGTGAGCAGCAGCTCGCCGGCACCGTATTCGACCATCTTCTTTGCCCACTCCACAGCGTCCAGCCCGGTGGGGCGTCGCCCGCCATGGGTGAAGATCTCCCAGCGCGGCGCCTCACCCTCGGTGGAGACCTTCTTGGCGTCGATGGCCACCACGATGCACTGGCTGCCGAAGCGTTCGGAGGCCTCACGCACGAACTCGGGAGTGGTCACCGCAGCGGTGTTGATCGAGACCTTGTCGGCGCCGGCGTTGAGCATGGTACGGATGTCATCGCAGGTGCGGATGCCGCCGCCTACCGTCAGCGGAATGAACACCTCGCCGGCGATACGCTCGACCATTTCCACCGTGGTGTCGCGATCCTCGTGGCTCGCCGTGATGTCAAGGAAGGTGATCTCGTCGGCGCCCTGCTGGTTGTAGCGCTGGGCGATCTCCACCGGGTCGCCGGCGTCGCGGATGCCGATGAAGTTGACGCCCTTGACCACGCGTCCGGCGTCGACGTCCAGGCAGGGGATAATGCGCTTGGCCAGTCCCATGTTCAGCTCCTGGCTCACTTGAGCCCTGTGGTCTTGAGTGAATCGGTGAGTTCATCGCACAGCCGCTGGCCCTCGGCCACGTCCAGGCTGCCTTCGTAGATGGCGCGACCGGTGATGGCGCCCAGTATGCCCGGCTCTCCGGCGGCCACCAGGGCGCGCAGGTCGTTCAGGTCGGTAACGCCCCCGGAGGCGATTACCGGAAGGCCGCCCTCACGAGCGAGTTGAGCGGTGGCCTCCACGTTGACGCCGTTCATCATGCCGTCCCGGGCGATATCGGTGTAGACGATACTGGAGACGCCGTCGTCGGCGAAGCGCCGGGCCAGGTCCACGGCCCTGACCTGGGAGACCTCTGCCCAGCCGTCGGTGGCCACGAAGCCGTCGCGAGCATCCAGGCCTACGATCACGTGACCCGGGAAGGCGCGGCACATCTCGCCGACGAAGGCGGGCTCCTTGACCGCCTTGGTGCCGATGATCACATAGGACACCCCCGCGGCCAGGTAGTGCTCTATGGTCTCGGCGTTGCGGATGCCGCCGCCGATCTGGATCGGCAGATCGGGCCAGCGGCGGGCGATGGCGGTCACGGCCTCGCCGTTGATCGGCTTGCCCTCGAAGGCGCCGTTGAGGTCCACCAGGTGCAGACGGCGGGCGCCGGCCTTGACCCAGCGTTCGGCCATGGCCACGGGATCGTCACCGTAGGTGGTGGCGTCATCCATGCGGCCCTGCTTCAGACGCACGCACTTGCCGTCCTTGAGATCGATGGCGGGAATCACCAGCATGTCCAGCTCCTCTTGGGTGCCGCTGTGGGCCCCGGTTGAAAGTCGTCGGCGGTGTTCCGCCCGGTTCCTGCACCGGCTCGGCGGGCTCAGGTGATCCGGGCGCGGTTCAGGGCGCCCAGGTAACAAAGTTCTCGAGCAGCCGCAGGCCCGATCGGGAGCTCTTCTCAGGGTGGAACTGCACGGCGAAGGTGGCGTCGCGGCCAATGGCCACATGGGCCTGGACGCGGCCGTAGTCGGTGGTGCCGAATACCGTGGCATCGTCGGCGGCTTCCACGTAGAAGCTGTGAACGAAGTAGAAGTGCTCGTCCTGGTCGATGCCTTCCCACAGCGGATGCTCACGCTGCTGGTGCACCAGGTTCCAGCCCATATGCGGCACCTTGAGGCGCTGGCCTCGGTCGTCCCGCATGTCGCCGGGGAAGCGCTTGACCCGGCCGCCGATGAAGCCCAGGCAGTCGATGCCGCCGTTCTCTTCGCTGTGGTCGAGCAGCATCTGCTGCCCCACGCAGATGCCCAGCAGCGGCTTCTCCTGACTGGCCAGCAGTTCTTCCACCAGGCCTCGCAGCTCGGTCTTTTCCAGCTCTCCCACGCAGTCGCGGATAGCGCCCTGGCCGGGCAGCACCAGTCGTGTAGCGCCGAGGATACGACGCGGGTCGCGAGTGATCACCACGTTCTCGTGGGTGACGTGCTCCAGTGCCTTGGCGACGGAATGCAGGTTGCCCATCCCGTAGTCGATGACGGCAATGGTCATGGGGCGCTCCTCGAGTGATCTTGTGGCGGCCTCACAGGCAGCCCTTGGTAGACGGCATCTGGCCGGCCATGCGGGGGTCGGGCTCCACGGCCATGCGCAGCGCGCGGCCGAAGGCCTTGAAGATGGTTTCCGCCTGGTGATGGGCGTTGAAACCCTTCAGGCTGTCGATGTGCAGGGTCACCATGCCGTGGTTGGCGAAGCCCTGAAAGAACTCCCAGAACAGCTGGGTGTCCAGGCGCCCGATGGCGGCACGGGTGAACTCCACATCCATGAACAGCCCGGGACGACCCGAGAAATCCACCACTACTCGGGAGAGGGCCTCGTCCAGCGGGACGTAGGCGTGACCGTAGCGGCGAATGCCACGCTTGTCGCCGATTGCCCTGGCGAAGGCCTGGCCCAGGGTGATGCCCAGGTCCTCGACGGTATGGTGGTCGTCGATATGCAGGTCGCCAATGGCCTTGATATCAAGGTCGATCAGCCCGTGGCGTGCCACCTGGTCGAGCATATGGTCGAGGAAGGGCACGCCGGTCTCACAGGCCAGTTTGCCGGTGCCGTCGAGGTTGACGGTGACGGTGATCTGGGTCTCCTGGGTGTCACGGCTGACCGTGGCGATACGCTCGGACATCGATGCATCTCCAGCGCCTGGGCGCATGTCGAAAAGTGGCCACTGGCAGGCAGCGACCTGAAAGAACAAGCTGACGACGGGCCTCGCCCGCGGTCGGAAGTCTGCCATTATAGAGAATCGGTGACCCCATCCGCTACAATGCACCCCACTGCGCGGCGGCGACCCCTCGCCGCCGCGGCCCAGGGAGATCCATCTATGCCGGTGACACTCCATCCCGTCGACCGCGCCGCCTGGGAAGCGGATGCCCAGGCGCAACTCGACCTCGCCCGTATTTATGCCGATGCACCGTCCGAGTGTCTGCCCGCACCCGTGGACGCCTTTATCCAGGACCATCTGAGCGATGGCCATCGATTTCTCTGTGCCAGCTTCAACGACCGTCTGATCGGCTCGGTAGCGCAGCGTGACGACGGCTCGGCCTGGTGGCTGTCGCATCTCTGCGTGCGCAAGACGACTCGCCGACGCGGCGTCGGCACCCGGCTGTTGACCCTGGTGGGTCAGGCGGCCCAGGCCGAGAGCAGGGCCCTGCGCGCCGAGCTTTCCCATCTGCAACTGGCCGACCAGGTGCTTCTGACGCGACTCGGTTACCGGCTGCAGCAGCATAGCGGCTTTTATGAGTTGCTGATGGCAGAGGGGAGGCAGTGATGCGGCGCTTGTTGAGTATTCTGCTTGCCGCAGTGGGCATCGTCGCCGTGCTGGCCGTGGCGGCCGTGGTCTATGTCACCACCTTTCTCGACCCCGAGGATCTGAAGCCGCGGCTGATCGAGGTGGTTCGCGAGCAGAGCGGCCTGGAGCTGGCCCTGGAGGGCCCCCTGACCTGGTCCTTCTATCCGCGCCTCGGGGTGGGAGTGGAGAATGCCGACGCCTGGCTGCCTGAGCAATCGGTGAGCGAGGATGCTTCCTTCGTGGCCTTCCGTCGGGCCGAAGTCAGTCTGGCTTTTGCCCCCCTGCTTCGCGGCGAGATCGCCATCGACGGCATGACCCTCGAGGGCATGCGCCTCAACCTGGAGCGAGACGAGACCGGGCGCGGCAACTGGGAGACGCTGATGGAGCGCCTTGCCGAGCGAAGCGAGGCTGCCGAGGAGGTGCTGGCGCCGGCCAGTGCCTCTGCCGGACCCGTGCCGGGCGGCCAGGGTGGCCTGGCCGTGGCACTCAATATCGCCAGCGTGCAGGTGCGTAATGGCGAGGTGAGCTATCGCGACCTTGGCACCGAGCACCAACTGCGGCTGGAGTCATTAAACATCACCGGCAGCAACGTTAACCCGCGCAGCGCCTTCCCGGTTCGAACTACCTTCCGCCTGATCGGCCACGATGACCTGATTCTGGAGAACCGCGAGGACATTCCCAGGCTGACCAGCGATGTCACTCTGGAGGGGCGCGTCACCCTGGGACTGGCAGAGCGCCGTTACCTTCTTGAGGGCCTTTCGGTGAGCACCATCAGCCGGCTGGCGGGGTTGGAGGGCGAGCAGAAATTTACCCTGAAGGGCAGCGAGATGCATCTCGACGCTCTCGAGCGCCGCTTGCGCCTTGAGGAGGGACGTCTGGAGGCTACCCTCAACCATCCCAACCTGGGTGCCTCGTCGCTGCCGTTCTCCCTGGCGTTCGCCCTGGAGACGGATCTCGTCGAGGAAACTGCCAGACTGCGCGATCTGGAACTGACCAGCGAGCATGGCCTGAGCCTTAGCGGCAATCTCAACGTCGCCGAACTGCTGGGCGCGCCGGTCTATGATGGCCAGCTTCGCCTGGCCCCCACGACCCTGCGACCCTGGC
>PWEV01000201.1 GCA_003553625.1 Halomonas sp. | reverse complement strand
CGCAAGGAATCAGCTTCTGTACTCGACGAAGTACCTGCCCGAGTTGGAAGAACGGGGCGAGCTTGGCGCCAAGGTGGTCGACAGCTCACCGCGCCAGGGGTCTCAACGCATACGGTTGGCGCTGCTCCTGGCCATGGCCGGCTCCCGCGACAGCATCCGCCTGGCCACGCCCTATTTCTATCCCGATGAGATGATCATGGACGCCTTGATCGACGCCCGTGACCGCGGCGTCAGCGTGGATCTTCTGCTTCCGGCCGAAGGGCATTACAGCACCCTGGTGAGGGAGGCTTCGATGAACCGCTGGGGCAGGCTACTCGAGGCCGGTGTGAACATTCATGAGTATCAGCCCTCGAAATACCATGCCAAGCTCTACATCATCGACGACTACTGGGTCTCCATTGGCTCCTCCAATCTCGACAACCGTTCTTTCAGGCTCAACGATGAAACCAACGTCATCTTCATGGATCGCGACCTGGCGGCGACGTTGACGGCACAGTACGAACGTGACCTCGAGCAGACGAAGACCTACGATCTGGAAATCTGGAATAAGCGCCCCCTTTCTAGACGGCTGCTGGGCCGGCTGGCCATGAGCATCGGCTGGCACCTGTAGCGCGCAGACCCGCGGCGGCGTGCTGATCGCGCTGTGGCGGGGCATACTCTCGAAAGTCAATGTCCTACCGAAACCATCCCATGCCGAACTCCCGCTTCCTGACCGCCTTCGCCGGCGGCCTGCTGGCCCTGCTGCTGGCGATCCCCCCCGCGGCGGCCAGCTGCCCCGAGCCCTCCACCACCGACCTGGCGGCCATCAAGGGCGTGGGCGACACCCCGGCCCTGCCCGAAGGCCAGGCGGTGGTGGCCGATGGCGTGGTGACCGGCGTCTTCCTGGGCCGCGACAGGCTCAATGGCGTCTATCTTCAGCAGTCCACAGAGCACGGCCCCGTGGGCCTGTTCGTCTATATGCCCGCGGCCACAGCGAGCGACGCCGAGCGCCTCGTGCCGGGCAAGCATGTCCAGCTCAACGCCAGTACCGGCGAGCACCGAGGCCAGATCCAGCTGCAGCGGGTCGAGCGCGTCGAGATCTGCGCCCGCGATCGGCCGACGGCGCCGAAGGAGGTGGAGTGGCCACTGGATGAGGAGGCGCTGTCGCGGCTGGAAGGGCTGTTGCTGGCGTTTCCCCAGCCTCTCACCGTTACCGGCAACTACGAACTTGCCCGCTACGGCTCCCTCAAGCTTGCCGGCGAGCGGCTTTTCCGGCCCACCAATACACCCGACAAGCCCCAGGAGCGCGCCGTCCTGATGCTGGACGACGGCAGCTACCGCACCTTCCCGAACCTCATTCCCTACCTGAATGACGAAGGCACTCGTCGCGTCGGCAGCCGGGTCGAGGGGCTGACCGGGGTGCTCGCCCACGCCTTCGACGCCTGGCGCCTGCACCCGACCGAGACGCCGCGCTTCGCCGACACCAACCCTCGCCCGGCGCCTCTGCCGGCGCCGGGAGAACGCCTACGGGTGGCGACCTTCAACGTCGAGAACTACTTCATTACGCTCGGCCAGCGCGGCGCGGCGGATGCCGCCGAGCTGGAGCGCCAGCGCGCCAAGCTGGCCGCCGCGGTGGCGGGGCTGAAGGCCGATATCCTGGCGCTGGTGGAAGTGGAGAACGACCCCGGGGCGCTGGCCGACCTGGTCGAGCAGCTGAGCGCGCGCACCGGCGTGCGCTACCGGGCGGTAGGCGGCCGCGCCGACCGTGGCGCCGATGCCATCAAGGTCGCCCTGATCTATCGGCCGGACCGGGTGGAGGCGGTGAGCGAGCTCCACGCCGACAACGACCGCGTCCACCACCGCCCACCCCTGGCGGCCTTCTTTCGCAGCCGGGAGGGCGGCCCCGTCTTCGGCGTGGTGACCGCCCACTTCAAGTCCAAGACCGGCTGCCCGCCCCGGGGTGATATCGACCGCGGCCAGGGCTGCTGGAACGAGCGTCGTGTCGCCCAGGCCCGGGCCATGAATGCCTTCCTCGAGCGCCTCGCCGCCGCCGAGGGGCATGAGCGCCTGCTGCTGATCGGCGATCTCAACGCCTATGGCACCGAGGATCCGATTCGCACCCTGACCGATACCGGCCTGGTCGACCTGATCGCCCGGGAGCTGCCGCCGGAGCAGCGCTACACCTACGTATTCCGGGGTGAGTCGGGCTACCTGGACCACGCCCTGGCAAGCCCCGCGCTGGCCCCGGGCATGGCCCAGCTCCTGCCCTGGCCCATCAATGCCGACGAGCCTCCCTTCCTCGGCTACGATGGCCCTGAGAGTGGCGTAAGCCGCTTCCACCCGGATCCCTTCCGCTCCTCGGACCATGACCCGGTAGTGGTGGACCTGGCACCCGAGGCGATGTAAGAAGAAAGCACTAAAATAATCATCGAGCCAGAGAGGATCCCCATGGAGTCACCGCAGGACGCTGCAGCACTCCCCCGGGACCGGCGCCCCTGGGTTCACCACTACGGTGCCATACCGGCCGATCTGCCGCCCCCGGCGCACTCCAACCTGGCCGCGCTGATCCACTCAAGCGCCGAGCGCTTCGCCGCCCGGCGGGCCTTCACCAGCTGCATGCCCAACGGCATGAACGGCTCGCTCAGCTATGCCCGGGTCGACGAGGCCTCCGACGCCTTCGCCGTCTACCTGCGCGAGGAGCTGGGCCTGGCGCCCGGCAGCCGCGTCGCGGTGCAGCTGCCCAACTGCCTGAGCTATCCGGTAGTCGCCTTCGGCATCCTCAAGGCGGGCTGCGTGCTGGTGAACACCAATCCGCTCTACGCCGTCTCGGAGATGATTCACCAGTTCCGCGACAGCGGCGCCGAGGCGCTGATCATCATCGACCTGTTCGTCGACAAGCTGCCCGAGGTACTGCCCCATACCGCTATCCGCCATGTGGTGGTGGCGAGCCTGGCGCAGTTTTTCCCGCCCGTGGTTCGCCAGGTGGTGCAGGCGGTGCTCAGGTACTGGAACCGGGTGATCCCGCCCTGCCAGGTCAAGGCGACCGAACTCGGCCTGGCCCTGGCCGAGGGCCGGCGGCTGCGCCAGGCGCAAGGCATCGAGGTCGCCGGCTACTGGCGCGACCTGGTTCCGGAGAGCCTCGCCGCGCTGCAGTACACCGGAGGCACCACCGGCATCGCCAAGGGGGCCATGCTCAGCCACGGCAATCTGCTCACCAACGTGTCGCAGATCGAGGCGATGGCCGGCTCGCACATCAGCGACGGCGAGGAGTGCGTACTCACCGCCCTGCCGCTCTACCATATCTTCGCCTTCTCGGTGAATCTGCTCGCCTTCTTCAAGCACGGCGCCCACAACGTCCTGGTGCCCAATCCGCGGCCGATCCAGAACCTGCAGCGGGCGATCGAGAACTACCCCGTCAGCTGGATCAGCGGCGTGAATACCCTCTTCAATGCCCTGCTCAACGAGGAGTGGTTCAGCCTCTACCCGCCGCGCAAGCTGCGCGCCGCGGCGGCCGGCGGCACGGCGCTGCACGCCGCCGTGGCCGAGCGCTGGGAGAAAGTCACCGGCACCCCGCTGGTGGAGGGCTATGGGCTGACCGAAAGCTCGCCGGTGCTCAGCTTCAACCCGCTGGTCGGTGTGCGCAAGCCGGGCAGCATCGGCATTCCGGTGCCGGGCACCGAGGTTCGCCTGGTCGATTCCCGCGGCAAGCCGGTGGCACCGGGTGAACCGGGAGAGCTCACCGCCCGGGGACCCCAAGTGATGCAGGGCTACTGGCAGCAGCCGGAGGCGAGCGCCGAGGCACTGCGCGACGGCTGGTTATATACCGGTGATATCGCCGCCATGGACGAGGATGGCTACCTGCGCATCGTCGATCGCAAGAAGGACCTGATCCTGGTGAGCGGCTTCAACGTCTACCCCAACGAGGTGGAGGACTGCATCGCCCTGCTGGAGGCCGTGCAGGAGGTGGGGGTGATCGGCGTGCCCGACCCCGACACCGGCGAGGCCGTGCGCGCCTATATCGTGCCTCGCGACGCGCTCGACCGCGACACGGTGAAGGCGCACTGCCGGCAGCACCTGGCCCGCTACAAGGTGCCGAAACAGATCGCCTTCGTCGACGAGCTGCCCAAGAGCCCTGTCGGCAAGGTGCTGCGCAAGGACCTGCGCGCCGAGTACCTGAAGAATCATCCAGAAATCGCCACCGCCGGGAGCCCCGCATGCTGACGCCACTCGAAGAGACGCTGCTGGCATTCATGATGGCCGTTATCATGCTGGGCATGGGGTCGTCGCTGACCTTCAAGGACTTCCGCATCGCCCTGCGTCACCCCCAGGCGATCGGCATCGGCTTCGCCTCCCAGTATCTGTTCATGCCGCTGCTCGCCTTCCTGATCGGCCGCGCCCTGCAGCTGCCGCCCCTCCAGGCGGTCAGCCTGATCCTGATGGGCTGTGTGCCCGGTGGCGCTACCTCCAACATCTTCGCCTACTTCTCGAAGAGCCTGGTCGGGCTCTCCATCCTGATGACAGTCTGCTCGACCCTGCTGGCGGTGGTGATGGTGCCGCTGGTGCTGGCCGTCTATACCAGCGGCATCGACGCGGCCTTCCAGATCCCCTCGGCCAACATCATCGCGGTGCTGGGCGTACTGCTGGTCCCTACTCTGCTCGGGATGTGGCTGCGCCGGCGCAACGCCAACGTCGGCGCCTGCACCGAGCTGGTGGGCGGCATTCTCGGCGTGGTGGTGATCGTCTTCTTGATCGCGACCTGGGTGCCGCGCAACTGGCAGCTGCTCATGACCACCGGCGCCGAGGTCTACCTGGCGGCCGTGGGCCTTGGCCTGTGCGGCTTCATCATCGGCTACGGGTTCAGCCGCGCTGCCCGTCTGCCCCCCTTGAAGGCACGCACGGTATCATTGGAGACCGGCATCCAGAACGGGCCCCTGGCGGTGCTGATTGTCACTCTCTCCTTCACCGGCGAGACCCAGCAGCAGATGCTGCTGATCCCGGTGATGTACGGGCTCTTCATCGTCATCACCTCCACCGTCGTGACCTTCTACTACCGCCGTTGCAGCCTGCGCGAGGAACTCGCCAGGGACCAGGCGAAGGTGGAAGCCGCGACACAAGGAAGATAGACATGCCCCACCCCGCCATCAGGACCTATCGCCAACTCCCCACCGACGAACGGTCACGTCTCATCGAGATGGCATGGGAGGATCGCACCCCCTTCGAGGCCATCGAGGCGCAGTTTGGCCTGAACGAGGCCGACACCGTGGCGGTCATGCGTCATGCGCTCAAGCCAACGTCGTTTCGGCGCTGGCGGCAGCGCGTGCAGGGGCGCGCCACCAAACATCGGGCGCTGCGCCCCGACGATGTCATGCGCGGCTACTGTCCCACCCAGTACAAGCCCCGCTGAGGTTCGTCGCAGGGGAGGCGGAATAAGCCGTCGAATGAACCGGCATGGTCGGCTGTCACAGCTTGACGGTCGGATCCCCGAAGCCCTGGGGCACATAGAGGTTATGTTCGCCAAGATTCTTGACGTCCGTTTCTCCGCACAGCGCCATGGTGACATCCAGCTCCTTGTGGATGATCTCGAGGGCCTTGGTCACGCCGGCCTGACCCGCCGCCCCCAGCCCATAGGTGAACGCCCGACCGATATAGGTGCCCTTGGCCCCCAGCGCCAGCGCCTTGAGCACATCCTGGCCGGAGCGAATCCCCGAATCGAGGTGCACCTCCACCTGATCACCCACCGCGTCCATGATCGCCGGCAGCATGCGGATGGAGCTGACGGCACCGTCCAGCTGGCGACCGCCGTGGTTGGAGACGATGATGGCATCGGCACCGATCTCGACGGCGCGCCGAGCATCCTCGGGGGCCATGATGCCCTTGACGATCAGCTTGCCCCCCCACCACTCCTTGAACTGGGCGATACGCTTCCAATCCAGCGAGACGTCGAACGCTTCTGAGGTCCAGGTGGAGAGTGAGGACGGATCTGTCACTCCCTTGGCATGGCCGACGATATTGCCGAAGGAGCGACGCTTGGTGCGCAGCATCTCCAGCCCCCAGGGGATCTTGGTGGCCATGTTGGCGATGGAGCGCGGCGTCAGCTTCGGCGGGGCCGACAGCCCGTTCTTGATGTCCTTGTGGCGCTGGCCGAGCACCTGCAGATCCACGGTGACCACGATCGCGGAGCAGTTGACGGCCTTGGCACGCTCGAAGAGGCGACGCATGAAGTCGTCATCCTTGAGCGTGTAGACCTGGAACCAGAAGGGCTTGGTCGTGTGCTCGGCCACGTCCTCGATCGAACAGATCGACATGGTGGAGAGCGTAAAGGGCACGCCGAACGCCTCGGCGGCTCGGGCCGCCTTGATCTCGCCATCGGCAGACTGCATCCCGGTCAATCCCACCGGCGCCAGTGCCACGGGCATGGCCACCTCTTCACCGATCATCCGGCTCTGGGTGGTGCGCCCGGCCATATCCACCGCGACGCGCTGCTTGAGGTGAATATGCTTGAAATCACTGGTGTTTTCGCGGAAGGTCTGCTCGGTCCAGCTGCCGGATTCCGCGTAGTCATAGAACATCTTGGGGGTGCGCCGCACATAGTGCCGTCGAAGATCTTCGATATTGGTGTAGATCGGCATATTGGCTCCTGAGTCAGGTACTGCCGTGGCTATTGTTCGCGTCTTCGCCGCTGTCGGCAGGATGAATCCGGCCGAATCGGGCGGGCAGCTCACCGTCCAGCGGCAGGCACATGAGGTGACTACAATGCACCAACTGGCGGCAACCACGCCAGCCTGTATCCAACGCTGCGCCATCGAACGCGGTGGACAACGCCCGGCGAATATGAAGACTCTTGTCATTGGGCGATATGCACCCACAGAGGAGCAGGGATGAAGACCGTCACAATCGAAGCCGACGCGGCCCTGGAGGCACTGCAGCAGCTGGAGATCTTTCAACAGAGCCTGAAGGCCATCGCCGTCTCGCTGGAGCGCCACGGACTGCAGCCCGGCGACGTCACACAGCTCAAGGACTATGCGAAGGCGCTCGGCACCCTGCGCGGGGCGCTGGCCACCACGCTGCCGCCGTTGCCTGACCCCGGCGCGACCTCCGAGGTCGTGCGCATCGCCTGGAAGACGCGTGCCCATGCCACTCGGGAAACCGTCGCACAGGCGCAGGGCATGACGAGCACGCTGCGCCGCATGGCAGGGGAAGTAGAAGAGGAAGCGTTCGAGGCGCGCCAGATGCGCCGACACCTCGACCCGGATAGCGCCGACAGCCGACGGGGCATGATCTACACCGATGCCCGCCTGACGCCGATGGCACAGATGGCGCGAGTGCTGAATCGGGCGGCCGATGAGATGCAGAAAATCGCCCGCGACCAGGCAGCATCCAACGAGGCGCAGAATGACGACTGACCCACACCCCTGGGCGGCCGAGCTTGAGTCGCTGCACGCCCACCTCTGGGCACGACTATCTCGCGGCGTGCCCGACCGCCACGCTCCCGCGCGCCACCCCACCCTTGCCACCGTCGGCACCAACGGCTTGCCCCAGGCTCGCACGGTCGTGTTGCGTGCAGCGGACGCCCGCACCGGCACTCTGCACCTCTACACGGACCGGCAGTCGGCCAAGGTGGCAGAGCTCCAGGCAAACCCCCTGGCCGCACTGCACGTCTGGGACCCTTCGGCGCATCTGCAGATACGCATCGAAGCACAGGTCGCGATCCAGACAGGCGCGGATGTCGCGAATACCTGGGCGCGCATCCCCGAGCCCTCGCGCTATGCCTACAGCAGTACCGCCACGCCGGGCCGTCCTATCCCCGAGGCCCTGGCCTACTCCAAGACGCCCGACCCGACCTCGTTTGCGCTGCTGTGCCTGACCGTTCGCGCCATCGACGCCCTGCACCTCGGGCCCGACCATCGCCGCGCCAGGTTCGAGCGCGCCGATGAGTGGGCGGGGCAGTGGCTGGTGCCGTGAGTCCATCAGTCACTGGCGATCCTCGAGATCGCGCATGTCATCGACACTTTCCAGGAACAGAATGCCCGCCACATCTTTCGCAGAGCGATGCTGCGGTGTCGCCCGATGACAGCCCTATCCCGTGAAGACGCTTAGGCCAGGAATTCGCCGCAGCATCAGAGGACAATGCATGAACCATATCGATATCACTTCCGCCGTGACGACGCTGGATCTTCACACCATCTGGCTGGAGTGCCTGGCCGAGTCGATGGAGCGTCAAGGCATGGACTCCGGCGACGTCGAGCAGGCCCGCCACCACGCCCGCGGCCTGGATAAACTCAGCAAGAACCTGGTCGACTTCATGCCGGACGACACCACCCATCGCATCGAGCGCCCCTATGCCAGCGGGGTCATTGAGGTCTACCGCGAACCCGAGATGGGGTGGTACGAGTGGCGCATCATGGACGGTGGAACGTCACTCCATGATACCGGCACGCTGAGCAACGAAGACGGCACGGTGGGCTGCAAGTACGGCTCCCCTGGCATTGCACTGCGCGATGCACTGAACCATGACGAACCTCCCCGGAAGCCAACCCTGGTCAGACGGATTGAGTGGCTGCCAACGTGCGACGCCATGAGCGACAACATCGACCAGGTCAACCTGTTAGCGGATACGGTGAGCGGAATAGCAGCGGAACTGGCAAAGGCGTCTGTGAATGCGAAGGCCCAGCGCAGCACGCGCAATGCGGACCATGCCACCGGCAGGCTCGCCATGATCTATCTGGACGAGCGAGCCAGGCTCACCGACGAACTGGCTGACGAGATGAGCGCGACCGCCGAAAGGCTGCGCGGTATTTCACACCGCCTGGCTCCCGACAGCGGTGCTTGAGATCGCATCACGCCAGGGTCGCGAATAGATACCTAATGAGACCGCCGATCATGGATCGTTGGTCTCTTGTCATTCCTCTCGGCGTCGCCCTTGATACGGCTGACCTTCTCGTTAGCCCTCTCACCCGTTGGCGTCCACCCTTTCAAGGAACAGGATACCTGCCACCTCACTCACCTCACGGTGCCTGCGATGTCGCTTGATGACAGGCGGATCGCGTAGAAACGCTGTCGCTCGGAATTCACCACGGTAGGCCCAAGCGTTAACGGCCTGCTTGAGATATAGCGGCACTGCCTTGTCATGAGCCAGCAGGCGTTCTGCGTTAGCCACCTTGTTGGGCCCCAGGCCCACGATCAGTACCTCCGGCGCGTCAGGGTTATCACGGGCATTGATGGCAAGCCCCTTGATGTCTCCGTTCTTGGTTCGAAGAAAGGCATGGCCGCCTGCCAAGCGCTTTGCCAACGTTGATGTATCGATTGTGTTCATATGATCCGGAAAGAATAGTCGCCAAAGCGCGATGCCATGAGGAATCATCCCGCCCAAGGATGTTCGATCACCAGTGGCGAGTCCCCGCTGCCCCCTTGATCTGGCCTCTCAGATTGGGCGTAACCCATCCGCCATAGAAATCCCCGGGCTGGGGAATCACCTCGATATCACCGACCAGGCAGCGCTGCATGCTCGACGCATAGAAAGCCAGGTATCCGGCGATGGGGAGAAACCGGCGCGAAGGGGTCTCATAGCACCAGGCGGCGCGGCGTGCCGTATGGTGTTGCCCCACAACATCGAAATAGCGTGCGATCCCCTTCCATTCGCAAAAGCTGCTGCCGGAGATCGGGCTCAGAACGTCTGTCACGTCGTCGGGCGGAAAGTAATAGGTGGGCGCATGGTGGGTTTCGAGGACGCGGTAGGCCCGGTTCGTCTGGGCGACCAGGGTGTCATCCAGATAGATCGCCAGTGG
>PWEV01000114.1 GCA_003553625.1 Halomonas sp. | reverse complement strand
GTGCTGGCCGGCATGGCCGCCGCCGAGGGGCTGGCCGTGCAGCGCATCCTGCTCAAGGGCATCGATGAGCTTGGCGGCGATGCCCGCCTGGCCGCCGATATGGCCACGGCCGCCGGCGTTGGCGCCGAGCCCTGGGAGCCCGGTATGACGTTCACCGGCGAGCTTGTGGTGGACGCCCTGCTCGGCACGGGACTCTCCGGCGAGGTGCGCGGTGCCTTCCTCGATGCGATCGCGGCCATCAATGCCAGCGCACGCCCCGTCCTCGCCATCGATATCCCCTCGGGGCTGCATGCCGATAGCGGGGCGGTGCTGGGAAAGGCGGTGCGTGCGGCGGCGACGGTGACCTTCATCGGCGACAAGCTGGGGCTGCATACGGGGGCGGCGGCGGATCACGTCGGCGAGCTGCATTTCCGTGCGCTGGGCGTTGACGCGGCGGCCCAGGACGACCTGATGCCGGCGGCTCGGCTGCTGGAGGAGCGGTTGATTGCCGCCTGGCTGCCGCCGCGGCGGCGTGCCGCCCACAAGGGCGACTTCGGCCATGCGCTGATTCTCGGCGGGGCGCCGGGCTTCGGCGGGGCGGCGTTGCTCGCCGCCGAGGCCTCTGCGCGGCTGGGGGCCGGTAAGGTGAGCCTGGCCACCGCGCCGGAGCACGTCGTCGCCAGCCTGGTGCGCCGACCCGAGGTGATGGTCCACGGCGTGCGCGGCGCCGCCGATCTCGGGGAGCTTCCCGGGCTCGCCGATGTGCTGGTGGTGGGGCCGGGGCTGGGTCAGGGCAGCTGGGGGCAGGGGATGCTGCAGGTGGCGCTCGATGCTGAGCGTCCGCTGGTGGTGGATGCCGATGGCCTCAACCTGCTGGCGATCCGCTTCCCCGAGACGCACCGGCCCGATGGGCGCCGCGATGACTGGATCCTCACGCCGCATCCGGGAGAGGCCGCCCGGCTGCTCGGCTGGTCGGCCGCCGAGGTGGAGGCGGATCGCCCCGCTGCGGCGCTGGCGCTGCGAGAACGCTGGGGCGGGGTAGTGGTGCTCAAGGGCGCCGGAACCCTGGTGGCGGGGCCCTCGGGGCTCGTTGTCTGCCCGCTGGGCAACCCGGGCATGGCCAGCGGTGGAATGGGCGATGCGCTCTCCGGCATGCTGGGCGCCTTGCTGGCCCAGGGGGTTCCGCTGGAAGCCGCCGCCTGGCTGGGGGTGCTGGTGCACGCCCGGGCCGCCGACATGGCGACCCGGGACGGCGGGGAGCGTGGTCTGCTGGCCGGTGATCTGGCATCCTATGCGCGAACTCTGGTTAATCCGATAATGGGCGGGGACGATGCTGCTGCGACTCGATGATGAAGCTCGCCAGGTGGCGCTGGGCGAATGTCTGGGGCGAGCCCTGGAGGGGCATGGGCTGGTCTATCTCGAGGGTGAACTGGGCGCCGGCAAGACCACCCTGGCCCGGGGCGTGCTGCGTGCCTACGGTCACCGGGGTGCGGTGAAGAGTCCCACCTATACGCTGGTGGAGCCCTATGAGCTGGACGACGTTCGGATTCACCACTTCGACCTCTATCGTCTCGGCGATCCGGAGGAGCTGGAGTTCATCGGTGGCCGCGACCTGCTGGCCGGGGAGGCCCTGTGCCTCATCGAGTGGCCCGGCCGCGGCGAGGGCTGGCTGCCCGAGCCCGATCTGCGCATATCCCTGGCGCTTGCCGGTACGGGGCGCGAGGCTCGGCTGGAGGCCCGAAGCCTCCGGGGCGAGCAGCTGTTGACAAGGCTTACGGCCATGTCCGAACTCGCCGACTGTCGCCTGCAGGACCCCGCCGATGCCAGGGAGGGCGAGGCAGCACGATGATCAAGCGGCTCTCTCTCGGCCTCATGGCCGCCATTATGCTGTGGTTTCCCCCGGTGGCCCTGCAGGCCGCCGAAGTGGAGAATGTGCGCCTGTGGGCGGCACCGGACCATGCCCGGCTGGTGTTCGATCTCGCCTCGCCGACCCAGGCCAATATCTTTGCGCTCGACAACCCGCGGCGCCTGGTAATTGACCTGGACGACAGCCGCATGGCCTCTGACCTGGCCAGCATCGACCTCGCGGGCAGTGCCATCACTCGCATTCGTACGGGCGTAAGAGACGGCAACGGCCTGCGCGTGGTACTGGAACTCGAGCGCGAGGTGGACCCCCGCCACTTCAGCCTGGCGCCCAACGACCAGTATGGCCATCGCCTGGTGGTGGACCTCGAGTACCCCGGGGAGAGTGCCGTCCAGGACCCCATCGATCCCATCGAGGCGATGATCCGCGAGCAGGAGATCGCCGCCAACCGTGCCCGAGTCACTGCGGGTGGCGCACCGAAAGAGGTGGCGCCGGAGCCGGCGGTGGCCATGCAGAAGGCCCAGCCCCACCCCCGGCGCGATATCATCATCGCCATCGATCCCGGCCATGGCGGTGAGGACCCCGGTGCTATCGGCCCCGGCGGCACCCGCGAGAAGGACGTGGTGATGGAGATCTCCCGGCGTCTGCAGCGACTGGTGGACGACGCCGAGGGGTTTCGCGCGGTGATGATCCGCGACGGCGACTACTATATCGGCCTGCGCCAGCGCACCCAGATCGCCCGGGACCAGAAGGCCGACTTCTTCGTCTCCATCCACGCCGATGCCTTTACCAGCCCGCGCCCCAACGGCAGTTCGGTCTATGCGCTCTCCCAGCGCGGCGCCACCTCCGAGACAGCCCAGTGGCTGGCGGCCAGCGAGAACCGCGCCGACCTGATTGGCGGAGTGGACGGCAACCTGTCGCTCAGCGACAAGGATGAGGTACTGCGGGGCGTGCTGCTCGACCTGACCATGACCGCCACCCTCAACGACTCGCTCTCCATCGGTGGCCAGGTACTCGACCAGCTGGGGCGCGTCAATCGGCTGCACCGCAGCCGAGTGGAGCAGGCCGGGTTCATGGTGCTCAAGTCGCCGGATATCCCGTCGCTGCTGATCGAGACCGGTTTCATCTCCAACCCGGATGAGGAACGACGGCTGCGCGATTCAAGTCACCAGCAGGGCCTGGCCCGGGCGATCTTCTCGGGCCTTCAGGATCATTTTCGTCGCAATCCTCCACCGGCCAGCCTGCTGGCCTGGCAGCGCGACAACAACCGCAGCACCGATGGTAACGAATACCGCATCCAGCCTGGGGATACGCTCTCGCAGATTGCCGTGCGACATAATGTCTCCACGGATCGCCTCAAGCAGGCCAATGAGCTCAACGGCGACGTGATCCGTGTGGGGCAGGTGCTGCGCATTCCGCGAACCTGAATCGAAAGCCAGGGAGTGACATGAGCGAACCGCGCCCTATCCGGGTCCTCGACCCTCGATTGGCCAACCAGATCGCCGCCGGGGAGGTGGTGGAGCGTCCCGCCTCGGTGCTAAAGGAGCTGGTCGAGAATGCCATCGATGCCGGCAGTCGGCGCATCGAGGTGGAACTCGAAGCCGGGGGGACCCGGCTGATTCGCGTTCGCGACGACGGCAGCGGTATCGGCGAGGAGGATCTGCCACTGGCGCTGTCGCGTCACGCCACCAGCAAGATCATCTCCCTCGAGGAGCTGGAAGGCGTGGCGAGCCTGGGGTTCCGCGGCGAAGCCCTGGCCTCGATCAGCTCGGTGTCGCGTCTGGAACTGGTTTCCAATGCCGAGGAGGACCCCACCAACGGCTGGCGAGTGGTGGCCGAGGGGCGCAACATGGAGCCTCGGGTCTCGCCGGCGCCGCACGCTCGCGGCACTTCGGTGACGGTGCGTGACCTCTTCTTCAATACCCCGGCTCGGCGCAAGTTCCTGCGCATGGAGAAGACCGAGTTCGGCCACGTGGAGGAGGCCTTCCGTCGCCAGGCCCTTTCTCGCTTCGACATCGGCTGGACCCTGCGCCACAACCAGAAGACCCTGCATCAGCTGCACCCCGGGGACGATCAGGTCTCCCGGGAGCGGCGTATCGCCGCGCTCCTCGGCAAGGCCTTCCTGGAGAACGCCCTGCATCTGAACCTCGAGGCCTCGGGTCTGCGGCTGTGGGGCTGGGTGGGGCTGCCCACCCACTCTCGGGCCCAGGCCGACCAGCAGTATTTCTTCGTCAATGGGCGCGTGGTGCGCGACCGCCTGGTGGCACACGCCGTGCGTCAGGCCTACCGTGACGTGATGTTCAACGGCCGCCATCCGGTGTTCGTGCTCTATCTGGAGGTTGATCCGGCGGTGGTGGATGTCAACGTTCACCCCACCAAGCACGAGGTTCGCTTCCGCGACGGTCGCCTGGTCCACGATTTTCTCTTCTCCAGCCTGCATCGAGCGTTGGGAGAAGCTCGGGCCGGCCAACCGGGGGCCGGCCATCCGGGGGCCGGCCATCCGGGGGCCGGCCACCCTGGGGGTGGTTCGGGCGAAGAGGTGAGCGTCGAGGAAGCTGAGCCGCAGGCCTCGCCCGCCGAGCGGCAGGGGGTGGCCGAGAGCGCCGGCCGCTGGCAGCAGCAGCCCATGGCCCTGCCCAGGGAGGAGGGGCCACGGGTCACGCCGGATCGGGTCAGGGCCTTCATGGAGGGCTATCGGGCGCTGCACCCGGGCCATGAGGAGAGCCTGCTCACGCCCCAGCCGTCGGTGCCGGTGGCCGATGGTTCCGGGTTGGTGGGCGCCGCCGCGGGGGTGGCACTGGCCGAGCGCCAGGCCGATCCGGCCAAGCGCCGCCCGCCGCTCCCCGATGCTGATGACACCCGCGCTCCCCCCCTGGGCTTCGCCATCGCTCAGCTTCACGGGGTCTATATTCTCGCCCAGAGCGAGCGGGGGCTGATCCTGGTGGACATGCATGCCGCTCACGAGCGCATCGTCTACGAGCGCATGAAGACCCAGGTGCATGGCGGCAGGCTCGAGGCCCAGCCGCTGCTGGTGCCGGTGTCGCTAGCCGCCAGCCCCGCGGAGGTGGCCACCGCCGAGACGGAGCGCGAGGCCTTCGCCCGTTTCGGCGTGGAACTGGACGTGGCCGGCCCCGAGACCCTGCTGGTGCGCCAGTTGCCGGTGCAGTTGAGCGACGCGGATGTGGAGCCGCTGATCCGTGACATGCTCGGAGACCTGGAGCGCTACGGCCGCTCCGATCGCCTCGAGGCCCATGTCAACGAGCTGCTGGCCACCATGGCCTGCCACGGCAGCGTGCGCGCCAACCGCCAGCTGACCCAGGCCGAGATGAATGCCCTGCTGCGCGACATGGAGCGTACCGAGCGCAGCGGTCAGTGCAACCACGGCCGCCCCACCTGGACCGAGATGAGCATGAAGGAGCTGGACCGTCTCTTTATGAGAGGACAGTAGCCCCGTGAGCGACACTCGCCCTCCCGCCATCCTGCTGGTAGGCCCCACCGCCGCCGGCAAGACCGATCTGGCCATCGCGCTCCACGAGCGGCTCGATTGCGAGCTGATCAGCGTCGACTCCGCCATGGTCTACCGCGGCATGGACATCGGCAGCGCCAAGCCCTCCCCCGAGGAGCTGGCCCGCGCGCCGCACCGGCTGATCGATATCCGCGACCCTGCCGAGTCCTACTCCGCGGCGGCGTTCCGCGAGGACGCCCTGCGCGAGATGCGCGAGATCACGGCCGCAGGCCGGGTGCCGCTGCTGGTGGGTGGCACCATGATGTATCTGAGGCAGCTGCTGCACGGGGTAGCCAATCTGCCCGGTTCGGACCCTGGGCTGCGCGCCGAACTGGAAGAGCAGGCCCACCGGCATGGCCTGGCGGCGCTGCATGAGGCCCTCGCCCGGGTCGATCCCGTCTCGGCGGCGCGTATCCATCCCAACGACCCTCAGCGGCTGATGCGTGCGCTGGAGGTCTACCGGCTAAGCGGCCGGCCCCTCAGCGAACTGTGGGCCGAGCAGCGACCTGAAACCTTTCCCTGGCGCACGCTGTCGATAGGTCTCGCTCCTGATAATCGTGCCGTGCTTCATCAGCGGATCGCCCGGCGCTTCGAGGCCATGCTGAAGGGGGGCTTCATCGAGGAGGTGGTGGCACTGCGTGCCCGCGGCGACCTGTCGCAGGACCTGCCGGCCATGAAGAGTGTCGGTTACCGTCAGGTGTGGGAGGCTCTCGATGGCGACGTTGATCTCGAGAGCCTGCGCCATCGCGGTATCGTCGCCACTCGCCAACTGGCCAAGCGCCAACTGACCTGGATGCGCAGTTGGGATAAGCTCGAGTGGGTCGATAGCCTGGGGGGTGACCCCCTCGGTGATGTGCTGAAACTCGTGCGCGATTTCGGCACTTAGCGTAAGATACGCCATTCACAAGCCGGGTAGCCGGCCCGTCGCGGCCAAGGCCATGACAGTGTGGCAACAGCAGCACACCACCATACAACGTCAACCCCAGAGACAATGTCAGGGAGAGCAACATGTCCAAAGGGCAGTCCCTTCAAGACCCGTACCTGAACATCCTGCGCAAGGAGCGCATACCGGTATCGATTTTTCTGGTCAACGGCATCAAGCTGCAGGGCCAGATCGAGTCCTTCGACCAGTTCGTGATCCTGCTGCGCAACACCGTTAGCCAGATGGTCTACAAGCACGCCATCTCCACCGTGGTACCGTCGCGCAACGTGCGTCTGCCGGTCCAGGACCCTGCCGAGCCGCAGGAAAGCCAGTGAGGTAGTGATTGTTTTTCGAACGTCCCGACGCCGGTGAAACGGCCGTCCTCGTCCATGTGGACTTCCAGGACGAACAGAAGCGTGAAGATGCGGGTGAGTTCCTCGAACTCGTTCGCTCCGCCGGTGCTGTACCGGCCACCCTGCTGACCGGCAGTCGCCAGCGGCCGGATCCTCGCATCTTCGTGGGTTCCGGCAAGCTGGAGGAGCTGCGGGAGGCAATGGTGGCGCACGGTGCAGAGCTGGTGATCTTCAACCATGCTCTCAGCCCCTCCCAGGAGCGCAACCTGGAGCGAGAGCTCAAGTGCAGGGTGCTCGATCGCACCGGTCTGATCCTCGATATCTTTGCCCAACGGGCGCGTACCCATGAAGGCAAGCTGCAGGTGGAGCTCGCCCAGCTGGAGTACATGTCCACTCGCTTGGTGCGCGGCTGGACCCACCTGGAGCGACAGAAGGGCGGTATTGGCCTGCGCGGTCCCGGCGAGACTCAGCTGGAAACCGACCGCCGCCTCCTGCGGGGTCGCATCAAGTCGATTCACCGGCGCCTCGACAAGGTGCGCAGCCAGCGTGAGCAGAACCGTCGCTCCCGGGCCCGCGCCGAGATTCCCAGTGTCTCGCTGGTGGGCTACACCAACGCCGGCAAGTCAACGCTGTTCAACGCGCTTACCTCATCCGAGGTCTATGCGGCCGACCAGCTCTTCGCTACCCTCGACCCGACGCTGCGGCGCCTGGAGGTCGAAGACGTGGGGCCGGTGGTGCTGGCCGACACGGTGGGGTTCATTCGCCACCTGCCCCACAAGCTGGTGGAGGCGTTTCGCGCCACCCTGCAGGAGGCCGCCGAGGCCACCCTGCTGGTGCATGTGATCGATGCCGCCGACCCGGATCGCGAGCTCAATGTGCAGCAGGTCGAGCTGGTGCTCGACGAGATCGGCGCGCTCGAGGTGCCGATGCTCAAGGTGATGAACAAGATCGATCTTCTGGACAGCGCGCCGCGCATCGAGCGCGACGGGGAAGGGCGACCCGAAGTAGTGTGGCTCTCGGCGCAGGAGGGTAAGGGGCTGGAGCTGTTGGCCCAGGCCCTGGCCGAGAGGCTGGCAGACGACGTCCTGGAGTTCTCCGTCACGCTCGCGCCAGAGCAGGGCAGGCTGCGTGCCGCACTTCACGAACTTGGCGCCGTTCGCGAGGAAGCCTTCGAGGAGCAGGGCGGCACCCGATTGCAGGTGCGCCTGCCGCGCCGCGACTTCCTGCAGCTGATGTCGCGGCTTGGCGAGCGCGCAGATGACTATCTTCCCGAGGCCCTGAGTGATCGTGAGGCCTGGGAAGAGCAAGGAGCCAGCTAGGTACGGGCGGACGATAACAACGACGACACGGATGACGGGCGCCACTCTCCTGAGGTGAGTGGCGCCGACAGGATCGCAACCGAAGCTCCGGCCGGCTCGCCGGTGGGGCGGCAACACATAGTGGAGAAGACCTATGGCCTGGAATGAGCCTGGTGGTGGCAACCAGCACGACCCATGGAGTGGTGGTGGCCGTCGTGGCGGTAATGAAGGCGGAGGCAATGGTGGTGGCGGCGGTAATCGCGGCGGCAACCAGGGCCCTCCCGACCTCGAGGAGGCCCTGAAAAAGTTTCAGGACAAACTGAATGGGATGCTCGGCGGCCGAGGCGGCAAGGGCGGTGGCAAAGGCGGCAAGGGCGGTGGCGGCAAGCCCCGCAACGTCTTTGCACTACCCGGCCTGCTGATTGTGGTCGCCCTGGCGATCTGGGCAGCCACCGGCTTTTATCTGGTCGATCAGTCAGAGCGCGGCGTAGTGCTCCGCTTCGGCAAGTTCCAGGAAATCGTCAGTCCTGGCCTGCACTGGAACCCGCCGCTGATCGATGAAGTGCGCATGGTCAATGTGACCCGCGTGCGCTCGCTGACCCAGACCCAGGCGATGCTCACCCGCGACGAGAACATCGTCGAGGTCGAGATTTCGGCCCAGTATCAGGTCGCCGACCCCCGCGACTTCGTGCTCAACGTGCGTAACCCGCAGCTCTCCATCGAGAATGCGCTGGACTCCGCGCTGCGCCATGTGGTCGGTGGCACCGACATGATCGAGATCCTGACCTCCGGTCGTGAGATTCTCGGCAGCTCGGTGCGCAGTCGCCTGCAGTCTTACCTGGACAGCTACGGTACCGGGATCAGTCTGCAGACCATCAACATCGAGTCCACCACCGCTCCCGGTCCGGTCATCGACGCCTTCGATGACGTGATCCGGGCCCGTGAGGATCGCCAGCGGACCATCAACCAGGGCATGGCCTACGCCAACGCCATCATCCCCGAGGCCCAGGGTCAGGCTCAGCGCCTGGTCGAGCAGGGCCAGGGTTATCGCGAATCGGTCGTTGCCGAGGCCCGCGGTCAGGCCAATCGCTTCAGCGCGCTGTTGACCCAGTACCAGAACTCGCCGGCTATCATGCGCGAGCGTCTCTACCTGGATACCATCTCCGAGGTCTTCGGCAGCACGCCTATGGTACTGATTGACGTCGCTGACGATGCCCCGCTGATGTATCTGCCGATTGACCAGATGGGCAGCGGCGGCAGTGGCGTCTCGTCATCCGGCGAACGCCTGGGCGATCAGGGTGAGCTCGATCCGCGAGTGCTGGAGCGCCTGCGCTCCGGCCAGACCGGGACGGGCTCCAGCAGCAACAGTGGAATCCGCAGGGAGGGCCGCTAAATGATCAATAATCGTTCCCTGCTCATTGTCGGCGGCCTGGCCGCCGTGGCCTGGCTGGCCAGCAACAGCCTCTACGTGGTCGACGAGACCGAGCGTGCCGTCAAGCTGCGCTTCGGTGAGGTCATCGAGGAGAACATCCAGCCGGGCCTGCACTTCAAGGTGCCGATCACGCAGACCATTCGCAAGTTCGATACCCGGGTGTTGACGCTGGATACCGATACCAGCCGCTATCTGACCCTCGAGCAGAAGGCGGTGATTGTCGATTCCTACGTCAAGTGGCAGGTGATCAACCCGACCCGCTACTACGAGGCCACCGCCGGCGACGAGCTGATTGCAATTCGTTTGATTCAGCCTCGAGTCGACGAGAGCCTGCGTAACGAGTTCGGTCGACTGGACCTCCAGCAGATCATCGCCGAGCGTCGCGACGACCTGATGATCGGGCCGACCCAGGACCTCGAT
>PWEV01000330.1 GCA_003553625.1 Halomonas sp. | reverse complement strand
CAGATGGCCCAGACCGACACCGTCACCCGCATCCTCGACACGGCCGAGGTGCTGTTCGCCGAGCGCGGCTTCGCCGAGACCTCGCTGCGCACCATCACCAGCAAGGCCAAGGTCAACCTGGCCGCGGTGAACTACCACTTCGGCTCGAAGAAATCGCTGATCCAGGCGGTGTTCGCCCGCTACCTCGACCCCTTCACCGAGCGCTTCCACCGCGCCCTGGACGAGCTCCAGGCCCACTATGGCGACGAGGTGATTCCCCTCGAGATGCTGCTGGAGACCATGGCCCGCAGCGTGCTGGAGGTACCGGCCGAGCGCAACAGCCTCAAGGTCTTCATGCGCCTGCTGGGGCTCGCCTACAGCCAGGCCCAGGGCCACCTGCGCCGCTATATCCAGCAGGAGTACGGCAGCGTCTTCACTCGCTTCACCGAGCTGGTGCGCCAGGCCACCCCCGAGCTGCCCGATGCCGAACGCTTCTGGCGTCTACACTTCATGCTCGGCACCGTGATCTTCACGCTCTCCGGCCTTGACGCCCTGCGTGATATCGCCGAGAAGGATTACCAGGAGCACGTGACGGTGCGCGACCTGATTCGCCGCCTGCGCCCGGTGGTGGTCGCCGCCATGCAGGCCCCGCTGCCGTCGCCGGTTTCGCCGGTCGCCCAGGAGGCCTGAGCGGCTGTCACTGACCCCCGCGATGGCCTAGAATCTGGCCCCTTTCATGCCAAGGAATCGACCATGCCTCCGACCCTCGGTCCGGTGATGCTTGATCTGGAAGGCACCGCCCTCACCGGGGAGGAGCGCACGCTGCTGGCGCGGCCCGAGGTGGGCGGGGTGATCCTCTTCGCCCGCAACACCGAGTGCGCCGATCAGGTGCGCGAGCTGAGCCTGGCGATCCGCTCGGTGCGCCCGGACCTGCTGCTGGCCATCGACCAGGAGGGCGGCCGGGTGCAGCGCCTGCGCCAGGGCGTCACCCGGCTGCCGGCCATGGCGCGGCTGGCGGCGGGCGTGGCCCGCCAACCCGAGGTCACCCGGCGGCTCTGCCAGGACGCCGGCTGGCTGCTGGGCATGGAGATGGCCGCCTGCGGCCTGGATCTGAGCTTCGCCCCGGTGCTCGACGTCGACGACGGCACCTCCTCGGTGATCGGCGATCGCAGCTTCTCCGCCGACCCCGAGATCGTCGCCGCCCTGGGCGGCGCCTTCGTCGACGGCCTTCACGAGGCCGGCATGGTCGCCGTGGGCAAGCACTTCCCCGGCCACGGCGGCGTGGCGGCGGACTCCCACCATGAGCTGCCGGTGGACCCCCGCCCGCTGGAGGTGCTGCGTGAGCGTGACCTGGTGCCCTTCACACGCCTGGCCGGCCGCCTGGACGGCATCATGCCCGCCCACGTGGTCTACTCCGCCTTCGACCCGCGTCCGGCCGGCTTCTCGCCGGCCTGGCTGGGTATGTTGCGCCAGAGCCTCGGCTTCAAGGGCGTGATCTTCTCCGACGACCTGAGCATGGCCGGCGCCGCCTCCGCCGGCAGCCCCGGCCAGCGCGCCCTCGCGGCGCTGGATGCCGGCTGTAACATGCTGCTGGTCTGCAACGACCGCGCCGCGGCCATCGAGGTTATTGAGGCCTGCCGCCAGCGCCCCGGTGCCAGCCGCCTTACCCGGCTGCGTTACGGCCGCGCCCGCCCGCAGCTCTCGACCCTCACCGCGCTCTCCCGCTGGCGCCGCGTCCACGCCCATCTCGAGGCCCTGGCCTGAGCCCTGGCCTCCGTCTCTCTTCTTCGACCGCGAGCCCCCGTAATGCCCAAACTCGATGCCGATTTTCACCAGTCCCTCGCCGACATGCGCGAGGTGATGGACAACGCCGACTGCCTGATCACCCAGGAAGCGGTGGAGCTCGCCCTGGACCGCATGGCCGCCGAGATCACCCGCGACCTCGGCGAGAAGCTGCCGGTCTTCTACTGCGTGATGAACGGCGGCCTGATCACCACCGGCCACCTGCTGCCGCGCCTCGGTTTCCCGCTGGAGGTGGACTACCTACACGCCACCCGCTATCGGGGCGGCACCCGCGGCGGCGAGCTGTTCTGGCGCGTCTCCCCGGAGGTGCCCATGGCCGGCCGCCACGTGGTGATCGTCGACGACATCCTCGACGAGGGCGCCACCCTGGCGGCCATCCTCGCCTACTGCCGCGAGGCCGGCGCCGCCAGCATCTCCACCGCGGTGCTGGTGGACAAGCAGCACGACCGCAAGGCGATTCCCGACCTCAAGGCCGACTACTGCAGCCTGGAGGTCGCCGACCGCTACGTGTTCGGCTTCGGCATGGACTACATGGGCTACTGGCGCAACGCCCCCGGCATCTTCGCGCCCCGGGGAATGTGATTTTCCAGTGTTGTGGCTTTGCCTCTTCGTCGATGCGACGAACCGCCCGCAAAGCGTGGCTCCCACCAGTTGGCGCAGGCCTCAGTGGTAGCTTGCTGGCAGGAGCCCCATCTACAGCAGGAAGAACTGCCCATAAACCGCCATCAGCGGCTCGCCGGCGAGCAGCGCTACCCAGCCGGCGAGGGCCAGGTAGGGCCCGAAGGGCATCGGCGCGCCGCGCAGCCGCGGCACCGCCAGCTGCACCAGAATGCCGATGATGGCGCCGATCCCCGCGGAGAGGATCAGCAGCAGCGGCAGATACTGCCACCCCATCCAGGCGCCCAGAGCGGCCAGCAGCTTGAAGTCGCCGTAGCCCATGCCCTCCTTGCCGGTGATCAGCTTGAACGCCCAGTAGAAGCTCCACAGCACCAGATACCCCGCCATGGCGCCGATCACCGCACTGGGCAGCAGCAGCGGCTGGAACAGCAGCTGATAGAGCAGCCCCGCCCACAGCAGCGGCAGGGTGAGAATATCCGGCAGCAGCTGGGTGCGAAGGTCGATCACCGCCATGGCCAGCAGCGCCAGACACGCCCCTAGCACGAAGAGCCCCTGCCAGCTCGGCCCGAACAGCGCCACCACGGCCAGCGTCAGCGCGCCGCCGGCCAGCTCCACCAGCGGGTACTGGGGGCTGATGCGCGCGTCGCAGCTGGCGCAGCGCCCGCGACGCTTGAGCCAGCCCACCACCGGCAGGTTGTCGTGCCAGGCGATGGGCGTCTCGCAGCTCGGGCACATCGAGCGGGGCGTGGCCAGGTTGAAGCGGGCGGGCGCCTCGTCGGGCAGCTCCAGCGCCTCGCGGGCCTCGGCCCGCCAGCCCAGCATCAACATCACCGGCAGGCGCACGATCACCACGTTGAGGAAGCTGCCCAGGCACAGGCCGATGAAGGCGGCCAGCGGCCAGAGCAGGGGAGGGGGGAGATCCAGCAAAATACGTTCCTTGAGTTATTGAAATTTGGCCGGCGGCAGCAACACCGCCGGGCGCCTGCGGCGCCATTCGCCGGGCGGAGCCCAGCTCCCACCAGTGGTTACAAGCCAACGAGGCAAAACCATTACCACAGGGGCCTGTTCCTTCTGGTGGATACCCAGCTCCCACCAGAGTGCCCTCGGGCCACTGAGCCCAGCACCCACCGGCTTGTCCTCAGATCACGCTGCCCAGCTCGAAGATCGGCAGGTACATGGAGATCACCAGGCCACCGACCAGCACGCCGAGCACCACGATGATGAAGGGCTCCAGCAGGGAGGTGAGGGTATCGACCATGTTGTCGACCTCCTCCTCGTAGTAGTCCGCCACCCGGTTGAGCATGGCGTCCAGGGAGCCGGACTCCTCTCCGATGCCGACCATCTGCACGGCCAGAGCCGGGAACTGCTCGGTCATGCGCATGGCGAAGGCGAGCTGCTGGCCGGTGGCGACGTCCTCGCGGACCTGCGCCACCGCCCGCTCGTAGACCTTGTTGCCGGTGGCGCCGGCGGCGGTGTCCAGGGCCTCGACCAGCGGCACGCCGGCGCCGAAGGTGGTGGCAAGCGTTCGTGAGTAGCGCGCCACCGAGGACTTGTCGAGAATCTCGCCCAGCACCGGCACCTTCAGCGCGAAGGCGTGCATGCGGTAGGCAAACCCTTCGGAGCGTTTCATGCCGGTGCGGATGAAGTAGATGAAGGCCACCACGCCGCCCACAAACCACCACCAGTAGGCCTGGGCGAACTCGGACATGGCGATGGTCATGCGGGTCATGGCGGGCAGCTCCGCGCCGAAGCCCTGGAACAGGCTCTCGAACTGGGGCACCACCTTGATCAGCAGCAGGGCGGTGACGCCGATGCCCACCGCGATCACCGCCGCGGGGTACCAGAGCGCCTTCTTCACGCGCCCCTTGAGCAGCTCGATCTTCTCCTTGTAGGTGGCCACCCGGTCGAGCATCTTGTCCAGCGAGCCGGACTGCTCGCCGGCCTCCACCAGGTTGGCGAACAGCCGGTCGAAGTGCTGGGGGTGGCGCTTGAGGGCATCGGAAAACGAGGCGCCGGCGGCCACGTCGTTCATCAGCTCCTGCACCAGGGCGCTCATGGCCGGCTTCTTGAGGCTCTCGGCCACCACCTGGAAGGCCTGGAGCACCGGCACGCCGGCGCGGATCATGGTGGCCATCTGACGGGCGAAGAGCATGATGTCGCGGGGCTTGATCTTGCCCATGCCCCCGCCGAAGCCGCCCTTGCGGCGCACGTTTTTGATCAGGATGTTCTGGCCGGAGAGGATCCTCTCCACCTCGCCCTTCTGGGCGGCGATGATCTCGCCGCCCACCTTGCGCCCGCCCGGGCCCTTGCCGCTCCAGTTCCAGCGGTAGAGCTTGGTCTTCTGCTGGGGGCGCAGTTTCCGTGCTGTGGCCATCTGGTGCTCCCTTCATTCCCTGTGATTGTTCGCGGTGAGCCCGCTAGTCCTTCGTCACGCGGTTGACTTCGGCCAGGCTGGTCAGCCCCTGCATGGCCTTCAGCAGGCCGCTGCGGCGCAGGTCCGGGTGGCCCTCCTGGCGGGCCAGTTGGTGGAAGTCCATGGAGTTGCCGTTCTTCATGATCAGATGGCTCATGGCCTGGCTGATCGGCACCACCTCGTAGATACCCACCCGGCCCTTGAAGCCCTTGGTGCAGTGCTTGCACCCCACCGGCTCGAAGAAGGTGGCCTGGCCGATCTCCTCCTCGGAGAAGCCCTGGGCGGCCAGCGCCTCGTGGGGCAGGTCCGCCGGCTGCTTGCAGTGCTTGCAGAGCTTGCGCGCCAGGCGCTGGGCGATGATCAGGCTCACGGAACTGGCGATATTGAACGGCGCCAGGCCCATGTTGGCCAGGCGGGTGAGGGTCTCCGCGGCGGAGTTGGTGTGCACCGTGGAGAGCACCAGGTGGCCGGTCTGGGAGGCCTTCACCGCGATCTCGGCGGTCTCCAGGTCGCGAATCTCGCCCACCATCACCACGTCCGGGTCCTGGCGCAGGAAGGCGCGCAGGGCGCTGGCGAAGTCCAGGCCGATCTTGGGCAGCACGTTCACCTGGTTGACCCCGGGCACCTTGATCTCCACCGGGTCCTCGGCGGTGCAGATGTTGCGCTCGATGTCGTTGAGCAGGTTGATGCCGGTATAGAGGGTCACCGTCTTGCCGCTGCCGGTGGGGCCGGTGACCAGGATCATGCCCTGGGGCTGGTCCAGCACCGTCTCGTACATCTCCCGCTGCTTGGGTGTGAAACCGAGCTGCTCGATGCCCAGCTGCGCCGAGGCGGGGTCGAGGATCCGCAGCACGATCTTCTCGCCGAACACCGTGGGCAGCGAGTTGACGCGAAAGTCGATGGAGCGGGTCTTGGAGAGCTTGAGCTTGATGGCGCCGTCCTGGGGCAGGCGGCGCTCCGAGATATCCAGCCGCGACATCACCTTGAGCCGCGCGGCGATGCGGGTGCGCATGGCGAAGGGCGGATGGGCCACATCGTGGAGCATGCCGTCGATGCGAAAGCGCACCCGGTAGCTGGTCTCGTAGGGTTCGAAGTGGATATCCGAGGCGCCGCGGTGGATGGCGTCCAGCAGGATCTTGTTGACGAACTTGATGATCGGCGCGTCTTCGCTGGCGGCGTTGGACGCCGCCTGCACGTCCACCTCGCCGCTGCCGTCCTCCTCGCCGCCGTAGCCCAGCTCGCCGATGGCGTCGTCCACTCCCTTGAGCTCATCGAGCATGCTCTTCTCGCTGGAGGCGAGATAGCTCTCCAGCACCGGGCCAAGCTGATCCACCGGGGCCAGCACGCCCTCGGGGGTCAGGCCGGTGGCGAACTGCAGCTCGTCGAGCAGCGCCAGCGTCGAGGGGTAGGGCACCGCCACGGTGAGCCGGTGGCCGCGCTGCATCAGCGGCAGCACCTTCAGCCGGCGCAGGATCTTCTCGGGGAAGCCATCCGCCTTGGGCAGCGTCTCCGGGCGGATGGCGTCCAGATCCAGCATCGGCAGGCCATACTCCCAGGCCGCGGAGAGCGTGGCCTGCCGGGCGGAGATCAGCCCGGTATCGATGACGTGCTCCATCAGCGACACCTCGCCCTCGCGGGCCTCCTGCTCCGCGCGCACCGCGGCGGCCTGGTTGATGCGCCCATCCACCACCAGGCGCCGCGCCAGGCCGCGCAAGCCGCTGGCGTCTGCGCTGCGGGTGCTCTCCAGTGGCGTGTCCAGATGAGGGGCGCTCGGCGGGGTGTGGTAATCGTTCATGGGCGCTCGCTGCGGTTGGTCGGCATCAGGACCTATTCTAGCCGTCCCCACCCCCGCCCGCCCAGTGTGTAACCACGCGCCTTCAACCTTTTGCGGGGGGCGACTCATGCCTGCGGGGGAGATTTTTCCTTTGGAGGATTTTTTTGCCTTGCGCGTGGTGATGGGGACAGACCCCCATTTCCCACTTAACCTGAAGCAGCACTACCACCTGCGGTCGGCAGAGATGCCGGCCGCTGGTGTTTTTGCGTTTGGGCCTGCCCCTTGCCCCTTGCCGTTCAGTCTGCTGGTTTGTGGGGGCGTGCGGTGAGGTCGACACCCAGCGCACGCATCACTGCAAGCATCGTCTTGAGGGTAGGGTTGCCTTGCTCGCTGAATGAGCGGTAAAGCTGCTCGCGGGAAAGCCCGGTTTCGTTGGCGAGAGCGGTCATGCCCTTGGCGCGTGCTACCACGCCCATCGCCTTGGCGATATAGGCAGAGTCCCCCGTTTCCAATGCGTCAGCCAGGAATACGGCAATCCCCTCTTCGCCTTCCAGGGCCGCCGCCGGATCATAGTCATAAATCTTGTCACTCATGTCGCCTCCCATTCCGATGCCAGGCACCGCGCGGTTGCGATGTCGATTTGCTGGGTGCTTTTATCGCCGCCACACAGAAGGATGATGATTTCGTTGCCACGCTGCTTGAAGTAAATGCGATATCCGGGACCGAAGTGGATGCGAAGCTTACTGATGCCGTGCCCTACCGGTTTGACATCACCAGGCAGGCCATTGGCCAGGCGAAAAATTCGCGCAGCGATCAGCGCCTTGGCGCGATGATCGCGTAGCTTGTGCTCCCGCTTTCGGAAGTATCTGTCTGCTTGATATCGAGCATGGCTTGATTGTGATTTAAAAACTACATCCGCGCAAGCGGGTTACCGTCCCCATTCCCCCTTATTCGCCATCCTCCGGCGGCGGCTTGGGCTTGGGCTTGGGCTTGCGGCCGGGCGTGCCGCGCACGGTGCGGCGGCCCAGCAGCTCGGCGACCCGCTGCTGGAAGCGGGCCGTGCCTAGCACCAGCCCGCTGTGGGTGACCTGCCGGATCTCGTCGACCAGGCCCTGGGCCAGATGGTGGCGGAACAGCTCGCGTTAGCCTCCGTGGCGATCAGCGGCGCTTGCGCCCAGTTCCATGATCGCCCCATGGGGCGTGACGATGGGACGACCTGCCCCTGGGCGTTGGCGGCGTAGCTCGACCAGCGGTACTCGCCGGGATGCGCCACCATGCCGGCGCGCACCGGGTTGAGCTCGATATAGGCGTGGCAGGCCAGCAGGTAGCGAGGTTCCCCCACGAGGCAGGAGCGGAAGCGCCCCTCGAAGAGGGTGCCGGTGCCAATCGGCGGCTGTCCCTGGATGTGTCCGGGATTCTCTCACCCAGCCATCACCCATGTTGCAACGCACAATGAGTGCTGTTATTGTGCACTGCAACAGAGCGGGACCTTCATTCGGGATCCCGTTCACGTTCAATCAGAACCTGGAGGTTCCCATCATGACTAACGCATTCGCATTTGACGCCAAGCAGTTTGACACCGCTCAACTCGAGTCGCTGTTCATTGCCCCGGCCCGCGCTTTCGCCGCCCTGTCCGTCGATCTCAGCGAGAAGCTGATCAAGGCGCAGCTCGAAGCCACCAAGGCCTACACCGATACCAGCATGGCGCAGCTGCGCAGCCTGGCAGCGGTCAAGGACGCAGAAGGCCTCAAGAGCTACATGGAAGGCCAGCAGCAGGTCGCCAAGGAAATGACCGAGCGCATGAAGGGCGACGCCGAGAAGGTCGTGGCCCTGCAGCAGGAGTTCGCTCAGGAAAGCCAGAAGCTGACCGAAAGCAGCGTCAAGCAGGTTCAGCAGAGCGCTGAGCAGGCTACCGAGACCGCCACCCAGGCCGTCAAGGAAACCGCTACCAAGGCCAAGTAAGCCTTCGTAGCATCGGGCCCGCCCTGCGGGCCCGATAGCAGCACCCCGCGGGCCGCCGATCCATGATCGGCGGCCCGTTGGCGTTTGGCTGTTCGGCAGGGCCCGCCTTTAACTGCAGACAACACGACAGATAACGCGACAGACAAAACAACAGCGCCGTGGCATCTGCCGCGGCGCTGTTGTGTTAAAGGCTGCTTCGACGCACTGCCCGGAGCAGACCGGGCGGCCGATCAGGCGTCGGCTGTGGGCAGCTTTGCCACCGGCCGGCTCCAGATGGTGAGGAAGCGCTCGGTGCTGGTGGTGCGCGGCTGAACCTGGCGCTTGGCGCGGGGCAGCGGCTGGTCCCAGATGGTGGGGATGCGTTCGGTGGTCATGGTGAGACCTCCTGGTTTTATATTTCGGAAAATATTTTCATATCGCTTGTCTGGGACTAATCTATCTGCGACCAAGGTCTAAGGCAAGTATTTTTTTGAAAAATATTTCTGTAAATTCGCCTGAAATTCGCCTGAGTGCCGCTGCGGGATAAGGCATCGGGCGCCTTCGGCGCCATTCGCCCCGCAAAGCGTGGCGCCCACCGGGAGGCATCTATCCCGGCGGCACCTTGATGGCCACCAGGGGTGGATACCCAGCGACAGCGTCTATAGTGGAGTGACACCCACCGGCAGGGAGGCCGCGCGCCATGTCACGCTTTCCCGAGATCCTTCACCACGGCGGCGCCAGCGGGGTGACCGGCAGCTGCCACCGCCTGCAGATCAGTGAGGACCGCGCGCTGCTGGTCGACTGCGGGCTCTTCCAGGGCCAGGACGCCGACCCGGTGGATGGCTTCGAGCAGCTCCAGGTGCGCTTTCCGGTGGAGGACGTGCTGGCGCTGGTGGTCACCCAAGTGCATATCGACCACATCGGCCGGCTGCCCTACCTGCTGGCGGCGGGGTGGCGGGGGCCGATCCTCTGCTCGGTGCCTTCGCGACGGCTGCTGCCGCTGGTGATCGAGGACGCGCTGAAGATCGGCTTCACCCGCGACCGGGCGCTGATCCAGCGCTTTCTCGCCGAGGTGGAGAGCCGGCTGGTGGCGCTGGAGGTCGGCGCCTGGCACATCCTGGTGGACGACGACCGCCACCGGGTGCGGGTCAAGCTCAAGCGCGCCGGGCATATCCTCGGCTCCGCCTACGTGGAGGTCGATACCCTGGCGCGCGCCACGGGGCAGGCCCACCGCACGCTCTTCTCCGGCGACCTGGGGGCGCCCCATGCGCCGCT
>PWEV01000289.1 GCA_003553625.1 Halomonas sp. | reverse complement strand
GGCCGAAATGCGCCATGACGAGGCAGGAAAGCCAAGCACGCGCAGGACGAGTTGCTGAAAAAGCCCTCCCTCGCGCATGCTGTCGCTTGCCTTCAGTCGCCAGGAGATACCCCATGACTCAGCTTCGTCCAGGCTTCATCGGCATCGGCCTGATGGGCGACCCCATGACGCGCCGGCTGCTCGGCGCCGGCTTCGATGCGACCGTGTGGAACCGCACGGCGGCCAGGGCCGCCCCCCTTCGCGAGGCCGGCGCCCGGGTGGCCGGCACCATCGGCGAACTGGTATCGAGCGTGGACGTGGTGATGCTGTGCCTGGCCAACACCGAGGCAGTGGAGGCCGTGGTGTTCGGCGAGGGCGGTGTGGCAGAGCACGGACGCCGCAGCCAGACCCTGATCGATCTCTCCAGCAGCGACCCGGAAGCCACCCGGGCGTTCGCCAGGCGCCTCGAGGATGCGTGCGGCATGCGCTGGATCGACTGCCCGGTCTCCGGCGGCGTGGCGGGTGCCGAGGCGGGCAGCCTGGTAATGATGGCCGGCGGCGAAGCCTCCGAGATCGATGCCATCCGCCCCCTGCTCGCGCCACTCTCCGCACGGGTCACCCACATGGGCCCGGTGGGCGCCGGCCAGGTCACCAAGGTGTGCAACCAGATGGTGGTGGGCTGCCAGGCGGCCGTACTCGCCGAGATGGTGGCGCTGGCCGAGGCCAGCGGCGTGGACGCCACCCGGCTCGTCGAGGCGCTGGCCGGAGGGTTTGCCGACTCGACGCCCTTTCGGATCCTCACCCCGCGCATGGCCAAGAGCGACTTCGACAATCCGCCCTGGCATCTGCGTACCCTGCTCAAGGACCTCGACATGGCGGTGGCCCAGAGCCAACGCAGCGCCAGCGCCACCCCCATGAGTGGCCTGGCCGCCCAGCTGATGCGGGCCCATGCTGGCCGCGGCCACGCAGAGCACGACCCGGCGATCCTGGTGGAGGCCTATCGCCCCGTCGACGAGGAAGATGGCACATGAGCGAGTCAAGAGTGGTTTACCTCACCGGAGGCGCCCAGGGCATCGGCCTGGGCATCGCAGAGCACCTGCTGACCCGTGGCGACAGCGTGGCGCTGACCGATATCGACGCCGAGGCGTTGGCGGAATGCCGCGAGCGTCTGGGCCATCCCGAGCGGCTGCTGGCCATGGTCTCGGACGTGCGCGACCCGACCCAGGTGGCCGAGAGCCTCGACGCGGCGGTGGCGCACTTCGGCCGGCTCGACGGGGTGATCCACAATGCCGGCCTGGCCGACCCCTTCCAGGGCCCGCTGGAGTCGCTGGATCTCGCCACCTGGCAGGCCTACCTGGACACCAACCTCACTGGGGCGATGCTCTGCGCCAAATACGCCACGCCCCACCTGCGCCGCAGCCGGGGCGCCATGGTGCTGATGGCCTCCACCCGGGCCCTGCAGTCGGAGCCCGACACCGAGGCCTATGCCGCCAGCAAGGGCGGCGTGGTCGCGCTCACTCACGCCCTGGCGGTCAGCCTCGGCCCAGAGATACGCGTCAACGCCATCAGCCCCGGCTGGATCGAGGTCGGCGACTGCCAGAAGGCGTCACGCCGCACACCGGTGGAACATCGCGATATCGACCGCGACCAACACCCGGCCGGGCGTGTCGGCCGCCCGGCGGATATCGCAGCCATGGCGGCCTTCCTGCTCTCCGACGGGGCGGCCTTCATCACTGGGCAGAACCTGGTGGTGGACGGCGGTATGACACGTCGGATGATTTACGCAGAATGAATCAGCAGCGGATTTGTCGCCCCGCCGCCCCTTCCGTACACTCGTTTGACTTTTTCAACTGCGACCTGCCGAGGCACGACTCCCATGGCGTTTGATTCCACCTCCACCTACGTGGCCACCGAGGCCCTGAAGCAGGCGGTCAATGCCGCCGTGACCCTGGAGCGTCCCCTGCTGATCAAGGGCGAGCCGGGCACCGGCAAGACCCTGCTCGCCGAGGAGCTGGCGGCCTCAATTGGCACCCGGCTGATCACCTGGCATATCAAGTCCAGCACCAAGGCGGCCCAGGGGCTCTACGAGTACGACGCGGTGAGCCGCCTGCGCGACTCCCAGCTGGGGGTGGAGGGCGTGGAGAACGTCGCCAACTACATCAAACCCGGCAAGCTGTGGGAGGCCTTCACCACGGGCGAGCGGGTAGTACTGCTGATCGACGAGATCGACAAGGCGGACATCGAATTTCCCAACGACCTGCTCCAGGAGCTGGATCGCATGGAGTTCCACGTCTACGAGACCGGCGAGACCATTCGCGCCCGGCATCGCCCGATCATCGTCATCACCTCCAACAACGAGAAGGAGCTGCCCGACGCCTTCCTGCGCCGCTGCTTCTTCCACTACATCGAGTTTCCCGATCGCGAGACCATGCAGCAGATCGTCGACGTGCACTTCCCCGACATCGCCCCGAAGCTGGTGGGCGAAGCCCTGGAAGTGTTCTTCGAGCTGCGCCAGGCGCCGGGCCTCAAGAAGAAGCCCTCCACCTCTGAGCTGGTGGACTGGCTGAAGCTCCTGATGAGTGATGAGCTCGCCCGGGAGGCGCTCTACCAACGCGACCCGGTCAAGGCGATCCCGCCGCTGGCCGGCGCCCTGGTAAAGAATGAACAGGACACACAGTTATTGGAAAGGCTGGCCTTCATGCTGCGCCGCCAGGGCAACCAGAGGCGCTGAACCATGTTTATCGGTCTGTTCGAGACCCTGAAACGTGCCGGCGTGCCGGTGTCGCTGCGCGAACTGCTCGACCTCCACGCGGTGGTGGAGCGTGGCGTGGTGTTCGCCGACATGGAGGCCTTCTACCGGATCGCACGCACGGTGATGGTCAAGGATGAGCGCCACTTCGACCGCTTCGATCGCGCCTTCGCCGCCTGGTTCGAGGGGCTGGAGAACCTGGACGCCGCCATCGAGGCGCTCATCCCGGACGACTGGCTGCGCCGGGAGTTCGAGAAACAGCTCTCCGAGGAGGAGAAGGCGCAGATCGCGTCCCTGGGCGGACTCGAGGCGCTGATCGAGACCTTCAAGCAGCGCCTGGAAGAGCAGAAGGAGCGCCACGCCGGCGGCAACAAGTGGATCGGCACCGGCGGCACCAGCCCCTTCGGCGCCTACGGCTACAACCCCGAGGGCATCCGCATCGGCCAGGACGGCTCGCGCCATCGCCGCGCGGTCAAGGTGTGGGACGAACGGCGCTTTCGCGACTACGACGACTCCCTGGAACTGGGCACCCGCAACATCAAGATGGCGCTGCGCCGGCTACGCAAGTTTGCCCGCCAGGGGGCCGCGGAAGAGTTCGACGTGGACGCCACCATCCGCGAGACGGCACGGGACGCAGGCCTGCTCAACGTGCAGATGCGACCGGAGCGCCACAACGCGGTGAAGGTGCTGCTGCTGCTCGACGTGGGCGGCTCCATGGACGATCACGTCCGCACCTGTGAGGAGTTGTTCTCGGCGGCGCGCTCGGAGTTCAAGCACCTGGAGGCCTACTACTTCCACAATTGCGTCTACGAGGGGCTGTGGCGAAACAATGCTCGCCGCCACGGCGAGCGCATCCCCACCCTGGACGTGCTGCACACCTTCGGTGCCGACTATCAGGTGGTGATCGTCGGCGATGCCGCCATGTCACCGTATGAAGTGACACATCCCGGCGGCAGCGTCGAGCACTTCAACGATGAGGCCGGCGCGGTGTGGCTGGGTCGCCTGGTGGACAAGTTTCCGCGCCTGGCGTGGCTCAACCCCATGCCGCCGCGTGCCTGGGAGTTCACCCACTCCACCCAGCTGATCCGCCGACTGATCGACGACCGCATGTACCCCATGACACTGGAGGGGCTGGAGAGCGCCATGCGTGAGCTGGCGAAATAGTGCGTTTGTCATCTGGCCACGGGGGGATATCGCCTGAAGAGATCCCCCTGGCGACCAGAAACGGTCAGGCGCCGTCGCTCGTCGCTTCGTTCAGCCGCGCCTGGTCATCGGTGCCCGCCATGCGCACCAGCGCCAGGGCCTCATCCAGGCTCTCGACCTCCTCGACCCTCATCAGCTCGCTGTCCAGGCTGACCGGCTTGCCGCTCTTGTCGGAGAGCAGTCGCTCCAGCGAGGCAACGTCCATGCTCTCCTCCAGCCTGAGGGTATCCACCCCTGCGGCATTGTGCCCGCTGGGCAGATAGATGGTGCCGTTGGAGAAGTCCACCGCGTAGGCGATCACCCCGGGCACGATGAAGAACAGCAGGCCGACGCCGTTAGCGATGGCCACCACCGGGTCGATGCGGCCGCTCATCTGGCCCTTGCGCTCGGGGTGGAAGAGGGTACCGCAGCCCACCAGGGCGGTAATCGAGACACCGAGAACCAGGCCGTTCAGGCCGCGACGCAAGTATGGGGTCATGCGAAAATCTCCATGGCATCAAGGGCGTCGGCACCTTCCACTTGCATTCCGGACGGATACCGCCAAGAAAAATCTTGATAAGCCTACCACATGCCCGGGAAGCGCCCACCCCACCGTGTGCCGGGGGAGGCGGCGCCAGAGGCCAACGAGCAGCGGGGCTTTCACGGACGGCTTTTGCCGCGCCTGACGCTTGGCCGTACAATGCGCCAACTGCCGCCGTCCTGGCGGACCGCCCCTTCGACGAGCCCGAGGAAACGCCGGACCCATGCGCGCCACTCAACTTTTGATCGCCACCCTCAAGGAAACTCCCGCCGACGCCGAGGTCATCAGCCATCAGCTGATGCTGCGTTCGGGCATGATCCGCCGCCTCACCTCGGGCCTCTATACCTGGCTCCCGCTGGGGCTGAAGACCCTGCGCAAGGTCGAGCGCATCGTCCGCGAGGAGATGGACCGTGCTGGCGCCCAAGAGGTGCTGATGCCGGCGGTGCAGCCCGCCGAGCTGTGGCAGGAGTCTGGCCGCTGGGAGCAGTACGGTCCGGAGCTGCTGCGCCTCAAGGATCGCCACGATCGCGACTATTGCGTCGGCCCCACCCATGAGGAGGTGATCACCGACCTGGTGCGCAAGGAGATCGCCAGCTACAAGCAGCTGCCGATCAACTTCTACCAGATCCAGACCAAGTTTCGCGACGAGATCCGTCCGCGCTTCGGGGTGATGCGTTCCCGCGAGTTCATCATGAAGGACGCCTACTCCTTCCACGTCGACGAGGCCTCGCTGAAGGCGACCTACCAGGCGATGTATGACGCCTACACGCGGATCTTCACCCGCCTGGGATTGGACTTCCGCCCGGTGATCGCCGACAACGGCGCCATCGGCGGCACCGGCTCCCACGAGTTCCACGTGCTGGCCGACTCCGGCGAGGACGAGATCGTCTTCTCCACCGACTCCGACTATGCCGCCAACATGGAGAAGGCCGAGGCGCTGCCGGCGCCGCTGGGAACCCACCCCGAACGCCCCGCACCCGCCGAGGAATTGCGCCTGGTCGACACCCCCGATGCCAGGACCATTGCCGCCCTGGTCGAGCAGCACGGCCTGCCCATCGAGAAGACCCTCAAGACGCTGATGGTGCACGGTGCCGAAGGCGGCCTGATCGCCCTGCTGGTGCGCGGCGACCATGAGCTCAACGAAGTGAAGGCCGAGAACCTGCCCGAGGTGGCCGCCCCGCTGACCATGGCCAGCGAAGAGGAGATCCGCGCCGCGGTGGGCGCCGGCCCCGGATCGCTGGGCCCGGTGGGCCTGGAGATGCCGATCATCATCGATCGCAGCGTGGCGCTGATGAGCGATTTCGGCGCCGGCGCCAATGTCGACGGCAAGCACTACTTCGGCATCAACTGGGAGCGGGACCTGGCGCTGCCCGCGGTCCATGACATCCGCAAGGCGATGGAGGGCGACCCCTCGCCGGACGGCCACGGCACGCTGGCGATCAAGCGCGGCATCGAGGTGGGCCACGTCTTCCAGCTGGGCTGCAAATACAGTCAGGCGATGAACGCCACGGTGCTGGGCGACGAAGGTCGTGCCATTCACCCCTGGATGGGCTGCTATGGTATCGGTGTGACCCGGGTCGTGGCCGCCGCCATCGAGCAGAACCACGACGACGCCGGCATCATCTGGCCGGATGCCATCGCGCCCTTCCATATCGCGCTGGTGCCGATGAATGCCCACAAGTCACAGCGGGTGCGCGAGGAGTCCGAGAAGCTCTATGCGCAGCTGACCGAGGCCGGCTTCGAGGTACTGCTGGATGACCGCGACCTTCGCCCGGGGGCCAAGTTTGCCGACCATGAGCTGATGGGCCTTCCCCATCGTCTGGTAGTTGGCGACCGCGGCCTGGACAAGGGTGAACTGGAATACAAGGGACGCCGTGACAGTGACGCCACCATGCTACCGGCAGAGCAGCTACTCGATTTCCTGGGCGAGCGCATCAGCCGCTGACCCACGCGGCGGCATGAAGCGCCTCGCCGCCGCTCTCGCCACGCTCTGCCTGGTCGCCGCCTCCACGGCGGCGGCCAGCGATGACACCTTCCTGGCCTCCCTGGAGGCCAACCAACGCCCCCTGGTGATCCAGGCGCTTCCGGCCGCCCCCGCCTCCCTGCGCACCACCCTCGACGCCAGCCTCTCTCTCACCCGGGATCCGGCGGAGATCTGGGCGGCACGCCAGTGGCAGAACGCCATGGAGCCCTCGGTTGCGCGCTTCGTCAAGGATGAGGCCCTGCGCGGTGAGCTGCTTCAGCGGGTCTATATGGAGGCCCGCCTGGCCAGGCTTCCACCGGAGCTGGTATTGGCGGTCATCCAGGTGGAGAGTGCCTTCCGGGCCGACGCGATCTCCTCCGCCGGAGCGGTGGGCCTGATGCAGATCATGCCGTTCTGGATTCGCGAACTGGGCCTGCCCGCCGACGATCTCAAGGACCCGTGGCGCAATCTGCGCTACGGCACCACCATACTCGCCCACTACCTGGCGGTGGAGCGCGGCGATTTTACCCGAGCCCTGGCCCGCTACAACGGCAGCCTGGGACAGACCTGGTACCCGGAGCGCGTGATGCGCGCCTGGCAACGCCACTGGCGCGGGCCGGCGGAGAGTGGCCGAACCACCGTGCAGCGCTGAGTCGGCGAGCGCATAAAAAAAAGCCGACCCAAGCGGGTCGGCTACTGGGGGGATGACTCCCCCCTCCCCTGACAACTCTTTGCGATGACTGGCTTAGTGCTTCTTCTTGCGACTGTCTCGCACGATGAAACCAATCCAGCCACCCATGAAGGCGATCATCATCGCGACGGTGACCAACCCGAAGATTACGGCGTCATCTAGATACATGTGCTTACCCTCCCGTCTCAATCTGTTGAAAGGACTTTAGCCCGGGGGGGCGGGTAAAACCCTGACCTGCATCAAGTTGAGATCCGCAGTCCGCAGGGGCGGGGCGAATCTTGATACAGGTCAGTTTTTACAGCACCTTCTTGTCTTCCACGCTGGCGGGATCGGTCCCGGGGGGCAGCGGATGGCCCTTGGCGAGCTCGGCCCGGGTGGCATCGCGCACCTCGAGCACCTCCAGCCGGTAGCGCAGGGTCCGACCCGCCAGCGGGTGGTTGGTGTCGATCAGCACGCTGGCGTCGCGCACCTCCAGCACCGTGACCACCTGGGGACCAGCCTCACCGGGGGTCTGGAAGCGCATGCCCGGCGCCAGGTCATCTACCGGGAAGGCGCTGCGGCCCCCCTCGCGGACCAGTTCCTCGTTGCGCAGGCCGTAGGCCTCGGCCGGCATCAGGGTCACGCTGAGTTCGGCGCCCTCGGTCTGGCCATCCAGGGCGCGCTCCAGTCCCTCGACGATGTTGTGGTGGCCGTGGAGATACTCCAGCGGCTGCTGGCGGGTGCGAGAGTCATCCAGCACCTCGCCGGCGGCGGTATCGGTCAGGACGTAGTGCAGGGTCACGACCCGCTGGGGAGCGATCGTCATGGCATTCTCCTCGAATATGAGTGGGGGACATGGCGCGGCTCAACTGCGGCGCAGCTGAGCCACCGGCACCTCGAGCCGCTGCTGACGATGCAGCAGATTCAGCAGCACGATGGCACGCTCCTCGCCCTTGTGGCCGGCAAAGACCGCCTGCAGATCCTTGAAGGGCCCTTCGGTGATCTGCACGGTCTCGCCTGCCCGGAAGTAGAGATTGGCGGTGGCGTCGTCGCGTTGGCTGCCGTGCTCGCGCAGGGTGGCCACCAGGTCGTCATTCACCGCCACGGGCATCTCGCCAAAGCCCACCAGCTTCAGCACGCCTCGGGTGGAACGAATCGGCCGCCAGTTGCTCACCAGTTGGTCGAGGCGAATGAACAGGTAATAGGGAAACAGCGGCTCGCTGACCCACTCCAGCTTGCCGCGGCGCTTCTTCTGCACCTCGAGCACCGGGTGGAACACATCGTAGCCCTGATTCGACAGGTGCTCGGCGGCCCGGAAGGACTCACCGCCCTTGCACTGGATCACGTACCAGCGCGGAACGGCTTTATCGCCGGACTCGAGGCTCGCATCGTTCTCGTTCATGGGACTCCTGCCAAGGGTGAAGGATGCTGGTATCGGCGCGGACGCTCTGCAACAATCGGCGCGATACGAGGATTCTACCATCGACGGTGGCCCCCCGCCGTGCCGGGTGGTTCGCAAGGAGTGCCCTGCCCGATGTCAACCCCCCTGCCCAGCCCAACGCCCCACCGCAGCTGGAGTGAAGCCCTGGCGATCTATCTGCGCGCGCCGGTGATCACCATGCTGTTTCTCGGCTTCTCGGCCGGCCTGCCCTTCCTGCTGGTATTCTCGACGCTCTCGGCCTGGCTGCGCAGCGACGGGGTCGAGGTGGCCGCCATCGGCTTCTTCTCCTGGATCGGCATCCTCTACTCGATCAAGTTCTTCTGGGCCCCGATAGTGGACCGCCTGGCGCTGCCTCTGCTGACCCGTACCCTGGGCCAGCGCCGCGGGTGGATGCTGCTGGCTCAGGCGATGATCGCCGCCGGTCTGATCGGCCTGGCGAGCCTCGACCCGACCGAGAACCTGGCGATGGTGGCGGGCTTTGCGCTGCTGGTGGCCTTCGGCTCCGCCACCCAGGACATCGCCATCGACGCCTTCCGCATCGAGTCGGCGCCGGACGATATTCAGGCGGCCATGGCCTCCACCTACATCATCGGTTACCGAGGGGGGCTACTGGCCGCCGGCGCCGGGGCCATGTATGTGGCCTCCTGGCTCTCCTGGGAGGCGGCCTACTTGACCATGGCGGCCCTGGTGGGCGTCGGAGCTATCACCGTTCTGCTGCGCCCGGAGCCCGACCGACTGTCGCTCACTACCCAGCTGATCCACGAGCCGCGGGTACGCGCCTTCCTGCGCGCCAGTCGTGGCAAGCCGCGCCAGCTGCGCCGTCTGGGGGCCTGGGTGATCGGCGCCATCGTCTGCCCCTTCACCGACTTCTTCACCCGCCACCGCCTGAAGGCGCTGTGGCTGCTGGTGTTCATCGCGGTGTTCCGGATCAGCGACCTGGCCATGGCCTCCATGGCCAATCCCCTCTACATCGACATGGGCTTCACGCTGGCCACCATCGCCAACGTCACCAATGTGTTCGGTATCGCCATGAGCGTGACCGGGGGCATCCTGGGCGGGCTGCTGGTGGCGCGCTACGGCATCGGGCCGATCCTGGTACTGGGGGCCGCGGCGGCAACCCTGACCAATCTGCTGTTCGCCGGCCTGGCGCTCGCCGGACAGAGCCTGCCGATGCTGGTCATGGCGATCGTCGGCGACAACCTGGCCAACGGCCTGGCCAGCGCAGTGTTCATTGCCTTCCTCTCCAGCCTGACATCGCGGGCCTACACGGCGACCCAGTACGCGCTGTTCTCGTCGCTGATGACCCTGCCGGG
>PWEV01000165.1 GCA_003553625.1 Halomonas sp. | reverse complement strand
CGCCGCGCCTGGCCTCGTCGGGCAGGGCGGTGAAACACGACAAGGCATTCGGCCAATGAACCCCAATTATCTCGACTTCGAACAGCCCATCGCCGAGCTCCAGGCCAAGATCGAGGAGCTCCGTCTGGTCGGCAACGACAGCCAGGTCAGCCTCAGCGACGAGATCGAGCGCCTCGAGGAGAAGAGCCGCAAGCTCAGCGAGTCCATCTTCAAGGATCTCTCCCCCTGGCAGGTCTCCCAGCTCTCCCGCCACCCCCAGCGGCCCTACACCCTGGACTACCTGGAGCACGTCTTCACCGACTTCGACGAGATTCACGGTGATCGCCACTTCGCCGATGACGCCGCCATCGTCGGTGGCGTGGCGCGCCTCGATGACCGCCCGGTGATGGTGATCGGCCATCAGAAGGGCCGCGACGTGAAGGAAAAGGTGCGCCGCAACTTCGGGATGCCGCGTCCCGAGGGCTACCGCAAGGCGTGCCGACTGATGGAGATGGCCGAGCGCTTCAAGATGCCGGTGCTGACCTTCATCGACACGCCTGGGGCCTACCCGGGCATCGACGCCGAGGAGCGAGGCCAGTCCGAGGCCATCGCTCATAATCTGGCCGTCATGTCGCGTCTGCGTACGCCGATCATCGCCACCGTGGTGGGCGAGGGCGGCTCCGGCGGGGCGCTCGCCATCGGCGTCTGCGATGAGCTGGCCATGCTGCAGTACTCCACCTACTCGGTGATCTCACCGGAGGGCTGCGCCTCCATCCTGTGGCGCAGCGCCGAGAAGGCCTCCGAGGCCGCCCAGGCCATGGGCGTCACCGCCGAGCGCCTCCAGGAGCTGGGCTTCGTCGATACCCTGATCCCCGAGCCATTGGGCGGTGCCCATCGCCAGCCGGTCACCACCGCCGAGCGGGTCAGGGATGCGCTGTTGGCGAGCCTCGACCGCCTCGATGCCATGGATGCCGACGCCCTCCTCGAACGGCGCTACGAGCGCCTGATGAGCTACGGGGCGCCTGCGTAACAGGATGCCCCTGCAAGCCCTGATCGACAACGCCCTGGCCCGGACTCCGCCGGGGCGCTGCGTTTGGGTGGCCCTCTCCGGCGGGCTCGACTCGGCGCTGCTGCTGACGCTGGCCGCCGAGGCGTGCCGCCGACATCCCCGCCCGCTCAGGGCCCTGCATGTGCACCACGGCCTGCAGGCCGCCGCCGACGGCTTCGAGGATCACTGCCGTCGACTCTGCTCGAGGCTCGGCGTGCCGCTGTTCGTCGAGCGAATCCGTGTCGATACGGCGGCGGGGCAGGGGCTCGAAGGGGCGGCCCGGGAGGCGCGCTACGCCGCCTTTGCGCGCCGCGTGGCCTCGGACGATTCCCTGTGGCTGGCCCAGCACCGCGATGACCAGGCCGAGACCTTCCTGCTCGCCGCCCTGCGCGGCAGCGGCGTGCGCGGCCTGGCGGGCATGCCGCCGGAGCGGGACTGGCGGGGCCGCCGGCTGGTGCGTCCGCTGCTCGGCGTGGCCCGGGGGGAGCTCGAGATCGAGGCGACGCGCCTGGGCCTCGCCTGGGTGGAGGATCCTTCCAACGCCGACGAGGGGCTCGATCGCAATTACCTGCGCCACGCGGTGCTGCCGGGGTTGACGGCACGCTGGCCCCACGCCGCCGCGTCGCTGTCGCGAAGCGCGGCCCTGGCCGCTGAGGCCGAGGGGCTGCTCGGCGAGCTGGCCGAGCTTGACCTCGAGCGGCTCGGCGGTGCCCCCGCCCGGCTGCCGACGGCGGGGCTGTCGGCGCTCACGCCCGCCCGCCAGCGGCTGCTGCTGCGCCACGCCTGCGTGCGGCTGGGCCTGCCGAGCCCGCCGGCCGCTCGCCTGGCGACGCTGCTGGAACAGTTGGCATCGCGGCGGGATGCCGAAGTGCGGGTGGCCTGGACGGGCGGCGAGGCGCGTGTCTGGCGCGGAGAACTCCACCTGCTGGCAGCGCTGTCCCGCTTGCCGGAGGGGTGGGAAGTTCGCTGGAGCGGAGAAGCGCCGCTGTCGACGCCGCTGGGGGCGTGTGACGTACGGCTCTGGCCGGAGGCGGCCGAGGCGGCCGCCGGGCTGCGACTCGCTCCCCGGCGCGGCGGCGAGCGGCTGCGCCTGGCGGGTCGCGGCTCCCGCGACCTCAAGCGGCTGCTCCAGGAGCGGGAGGTGCCGCCCTGGGAGCGTCAGCGTCTGCTGGTGGCCTGGAGCGGCGAGGCGGTGGTGGCGGTACTCGACCCGGTGGCGGAGCGCTGGTTGGCCGTGGCGTCGGGGTGGCATGGCGAATCGCCATGAAGCCTCGGGCTCAGGGCGATGACACCAGTGCCAGGGTGAAGCCGGCGGCCTGCTGGTAGGTGCTCTCCTGCTCCAGGTCGGTAAGCAGCAGCATGGGGTCTTCGCCGGGCGAGAGCCACAGCTGCAGCGCCTCGCCGTCGGCCTCCAGGCGCGGCGCTGCTGCCGGCTGCTCCGGCCGGCTGTGATTGAGCAGCACTGCCAGACGCAGCAGTCGAGCCAGTCGGGCGTGGGAGCGCTGCACGGAAGCGGGCAGTGCCTGCCACTCCCGGGTCGGGAACTTGCGGCGGTGGGCACGCACGAGGAAGGCCAGCAGGCGCTGTTCAGGGCGTGAGAAGCCGGCGAGGTCGGAATGCTCCAGCAGGTAGGCGCCGTGACGATGGAACTGGCTATGGGAGATCGCCAGCCCGATCTCGTGCAGGCGGCTGGCCCAGCCGAGGAAGCGGGCCTGGTCGTCGTCCAGACCCCAGGCCTCGCGCACCTGTCCGAACAGGGCGGCGGCGCTGGTCGCCACATTGGTGGCCTGGCGTTCATCCACCCCGTAGCGGCGCTCGAGAAGTTCCAGGCTCTTGAGTCGCGAGTCCTCCGGGCTGTTGCGCCCTGCCATGTCGTAGAGCACCCCTTCACGCAGGGCGCCGTCGGCGTAACGCATCTGTTCCAGGCCGAAGGCCTCGAAGACGGCGCCGAGTACCGCGATGCCGGCGGGAAATACTCTGGCCCGGTCGGGCTTGAGACCCTCCATGCTGATCCTGTCGAGGCGCTTGCAGCGAATCAGCCGCTCGCGCAGCGCGGCAAGCCCCTCCCGGGTGATCACGCCCTCCGGGGCGTTTCCGGCGGCATGGATCACCGCAGCGGCGGCCTTCACGGTGCCGCTGGAGCCCACCGGGTCTTCCCAGCCCAGCTCGCGATATTGGCGACGGATATTGGCCAGCTCGGATAGAGCGGCCAGCTCCGCCTTGCGCATGCGCTTGTCGGTGATCTCTCCGTTCTCGAAGAAACGTTGGGTGAAGGTCACGCAGCCCATTCGCAGACTCTCCAGCGCCATCGGCTCGAAGCGCTCGCCGATGATGAACTCGGTGGAACCGCCGCCGATATCGACAATCAACCGACGCCCCCCCTCTGCCAGGGCGTGGGCCGCCCCCAGGTAGATCAGGCGCGCCTCCTCGCGGCCGGCGATGATCTCGATGGGGCACTTGAGCAGTGCCTCGGCGCGTTCGATCAGCGCCTGGCTGTTGGCCGCATCCCGAAGGGCATTGGTGCCTACCACCCTGAGCTGTCCCGGAGCGATGTCCTCAACGAAAGGGGCGAAGCGGGCCAGGCAGTCGAGGGCGCGCTCCATGGTGGCCTCGTCGAGCAGGCCCTCGTCATCGAGGCCGGCCGCCAGCTGCACCTTTTCCCCCTGTCGTGCCACCACTTGCAGACGCTCATCCTGATAGTTGGCGACCAGCAGGTGGAAGCTGTTGGAGCCCAGATCGATGGCGGCGAGGCGTCGGGTGGGGGGCAGGGCCGGCTCCACTGGCGAGGTCATGGTGAGTCCTTGAAGTTGTCCGAGGGAGAAAGGTTGGGGTGCGCCCCTCGCCCTGTCAATCGCCGCGGGGCTTGCGTTCCCCAGGGCCCTTGTCTAGTATCGAGCCGTTCGCCTGTTTCGAATGTTTTACGACCGTCCTGCGGCGATCCCGCCTCGGTCAACGTCAAGTCGTCAGTCAGCCCACACGAATCCAGCGATACCCCCGACAAGCCGCTGCCGCTGGTCAGGTGAAAACGAATCCATTCCCTCGACTCCCTATCGGCCGGCCAATCCCTGCGGTTGCCTTTCCCATGGCCATCTGGACACAAGATGACGAGTGATACCTCTCCGGGCTCTGAACGCACCTCACAAGGCGCTATCGTCTCGCCTCCCGCCACACGCGGCGCCTCGACGCCCGGCTTCCACGAGCAATCTCTGATCACACCGATGAATCTTACCGACCTCAAGCAAAAGTCCGTGCCGGATCTCCTGGAGATCGCCCGCGAGATGGGCATCGATAACCTGGCGCGTTCCCGCAAGCAGGACATCATCTTTGCCATTCTCAAGAAGCATGCCAAGAGCGGTGAGCCGATCTATGGCGATGGCGTGCTTGAGATTCTGCAGGATGGATTCGGCTTCCTGCGCAGCGCCGACAGCTCCTATCTGGCCGGGCCCGACGATATCTATGTTTCGCCCTCCCAGATCCGGCGCTTCAACCTGCGCAAGGGTGACTCCATCTCCGGCAAGATCCGGCCGCCCAAGGAAGGCGAGCGCTACTTCGCGCTGCTGAAGGTCAATGACATCAACTTTGACCGGCCCGAGAACGCCAAGCACAAGATCCTGTTCGAGAACCTCACGCCGCTGTTCCCCGATGAGCGGTTGCGCATGGAGATCGGCAACGGTTCCACCGAAGATCTCACGGCGCGGATCATCGACCTCACGGCGCCTATCGGCAAGGGCCAGCGCGGCCTGCTGGTCTCCCCGCCCAAGGCGGGCAAGACGCTGATGCTGCAGAACATCGCCACCTCCATCACCCGCAACAGTCCCGAGTGCCACCTGATCGTGCTGCTGATCGACGAGCGCCCGGAAGAGGTGACCGAGATGTCGCGTACCGTGCGCGGCGAGGTGGTGGCCTCGACCTTCGACGAGCCGCCGGCACGCCACGTGCAGGTGGCCGAGATGGTGATCGAGAAGGCCAAACGCCTGGTGGAGCACAAGAAGGACGTGGTGATCCTGCTCGACTCCATCACCCGGCTGGCGCGTGCCTACAACACCGTGGTGCCGAGCTCCGGCAAGGTGCTGACCGGCGGTGTCGACGCACATGCCCTGGAGAAGCCCAAGCGCTTCTTCGGCGCGGCGCGCAACATCGAGGAGGGCGGCAGCCTGACCATCATCGCCACGGCGCTGGTGGACACCGGTTCCAAGATGGACGAGGTGATCTTCGAGGAGTTCAAGGGCACCGGTAACATGGAGGCGCACCTGGACCGCAAGCTGGCCGAGCGCCGCGTCTACCCGGCGATGAATATCCGCCGCTCCGGTACTCGCCGCGAGGACCTGCTCGCCTCCGAGGACGAGATGCAGCGCATGTGGATCCTGCGCAAGCTGCTCAACCCCATGGAAGACACCGCGGCCACGGAATTCCTGATCGACCGCCTCAAGGATACCAAGACGAACCTGGAGTTCTTCGAGGCCATGAAACGACGTTGAGACGCCTTCGCCGCGGGCAGCGGCGTGCATATAATTGTGCAATAGTTGTACGAAGAGTCAGGGGGTAGCATGCTATGCTGCCCCTTTCGTCGTATTGGAGCCGGGATAACCGAATGAAGTACAAGGACCTGCGAGACTTCATCAGCGCCCTGGAGGCCCGGGGCGAACTCCAGCGCATTACCGCCGAGGTGGACCCCTACCTCGAGATCACCGAGATCTGCGACCGCACCCTGCGTGCCGGCGGTCCGGCGCTGCTGTTCGAGAACGTGAAGGGCCACGACATGCCCCTGCTCGGCAACCTCTTCGGCACGCCGAAGCGGGTCGCCCTGGGCATGGGCCAGGACTCCGTGGCCGCCCTGCGCGAGGTGGGCGAGCTGCTGGCCTTCCTCAAGGAGCCGGAGCCTCCCAAGGGCTTTCGCGACGCCTGGGACAAGCTGCCGATCTTCAAGCAGGTGATGAGCATGGGGCCGAAGAAGGTCCGCTCGGCACCGGTGCAGGAGATGGTCTATGACGGTGACGAGGTCGACCTCGGCCGGCTGCCGATCCAGCACTGCTGGCCCGGCGACGCCGCCCCGCTGGTCACCTGGCCGCTGGTGATCACCCGGGGCCCCCACAAGAGGCGCCAGAACCTGGGGATCTATCGCCAGCAGAAGCTCTCCAGGAATCGCCTGATCATGCGCTGGCTCTCCCACCGTGGCGGTGCCCTGGACTTCCAGGAGTTCCAGAAGGCGCACCCCGGCGAGCCCTTCCCGGTGGCGGTGGCGCTGGGCGCAGACCCGGCGACCATACTCGGCGCGGTGACCCCGGTGCCGGACTCGCTCTCCGAATACGCCTTCGCCGGGCTGCTGAGAGGCTCGCGGACCGAACTGGTTCAGTGTGGCCACGCGGATCTGGAGGTGCCGGCCTCGGCGGAGATCATCCTGGAGGGCTTCATCTATCCGGATGACACGGCCCCGGAAGGCCCCTACGGCGACCACACCGGCTACTACAACGAGGTCGACCACTTCCCGGTGTTCACGGTCACGCGCATGACCATGCGCCGCGACGCCATCTACCACTCCACCTACACCGGCCGCCCCCCGGACGAGCCGGCGATCCTGGGGCTGGCGCTGAACGAGGTGTTCGTGCCGATCCTGCGCCGCCAGTTCCCGGAGATCGTCGATTTCTACCTGCCACCGGAAGGCTGCTCCTACCGCATGGCGGTGGTGACCATGAAGAAGCAGTACCCGGGCCACGCCAAGCGGGTGATGATGGGCGTGTGGAGCTTTCTTCGCCAGTTCATGTACACCAAGTTCGTGGTGGTGCTGGATGACGACGTCGACGCCCGCGACTGGAAGGATGTGATCTGGGCCATTACCACGCGCATGGACCCGGCCCGTGACACCGTGCTGATAGAGAATACCCCCATCGATTACCTGGACTTCGCATCGCCGGTCTCCGGTCTGGGGTCCAAGATGGGCATGGACGCCACCAGCAAGTGGCCCGGTGAGACCGACCGCGAGTGGGGAGTGCCCATCGTCATGGACGAGGCCGTCAAGGCCCGCGTCAGCGAGCGCTGGAACGAGCTGGGCATCGAGCTCCCCGACAACACGACCCCCTGACAACCGCATGAGGCATTCATGACGCCAAGGACCCTGACCTGCTTGGTCGACGAGGTCGAGGACCTCACCCCGGACGTCTTCCGGGTTCAGCTGGAGGGCCGCCCAGAGGCGGTGGCCCACGCCCCGGGCCAGTATCTGGAGCTCAAGCTCGACGATGAGACCTGGGTGCCCTTCTCCATCGCCAACGCCCACGGCGGCGACGGCGTGATCGAGCTGCATATCCAGCACTGGCCGGAGCGCGAGAACTCCGCGCGGATGCGCGATCTGGTCCAGGTGGCCAGTCGGCTGACCCTGCGTCTGCCCGGCGGCGACTGCGTGCTCGACCCGTACAGTACCCGCCCGCTGCTGATGATCGCCGCCGGCACCGGCTTCTCTCAGATGAAGGCGATCGCGGAGGCCGCCCTGGCCCGGGACCCCGGTCGGCAGATCGACCTGTGGTGGGCGGCCCGGGAGCGGCGTCAGCTCTATCTGGAGCGTCTGCCCATGGAGTGGGCCGAGGCCTATCCCGGCTTTCGCTTTCACCCGGTGACCGAGCTGGCACCCGAGGAGCCCTGGACGGGTGAGGGTGTGATCGGCCACCGCGGCCGCATCGACCAGGCGCTGGCGGCGGGGCTCGAGGATGTCTCGGACCAGGATGTCTTCCTCTCCGGGTCGCCGGGCATGGTCTACGCCTGCGTGGACGTGCTCGCATCGCTGGGATTGTCGCCCTCGCGGACCTTCTCCGATGTCTTCGCCTATGCGCCCCGCGATCCGCTGGTCCCGGTCACCGGCAGCCTGGTCAAGGAGCGCCGCGAATGAGCGCCTCGCCGATCCTGATCACCGGTGGCGCCCAGCGGCTCGGGCGCCACTGCGCCGAGCGTCTGGTCGACGACGGCCATCCGGTGATCATCAGCTATCGCCGCGAGCGGCCCGAGCTCGACGCGCTGCGGGCTCGCGGTATCGGCACCCTGCCGGCCGATTTCTCGACCGAGGCGGGCATCCTCGATTTTCTCGAGCGGCTCAGGGCCGAGACCTCGTCGCTGCGGGCCATCGTCCACAACGCCAGCGACTGGGCACCGGATTCCAGCGGGCCCGAGGCCGGCGCCACCTTCGAGCGGCTGTTCCGGGTGCACATGCTGGCCCCCTACCTGATCAATCTGCACGCCCGCGACCTGCTCGAGGCGTGCAGCGAGCCCCAGCGAGATATCGTGCACATGACCGACTATGTGGTGCAGAAGGGCTCGAAAAAGCACGCGGCCTACGCCGCCAGCAAGGCGGGGCTGGACAATCTCACCCTGTCGTTTGCCGCCATGTATGCGCCGGCGATTCAGGTCAATGCCATCGCGCCGGCGCTTATCATGCTCAACGAGGGCGACGACGAGGCCTACGCGGAGAAGGCCCGCGCCAAGTCGGCCATGGAGATGATCCCCGGCCCCGGGGTGATCTATCAAAGCCTGCGCTACCTGCTCGACAACCGCTTTGTGACAGGCGTTACCCTGCCCGTGGACGGTGGGCGCCACCTGCGCTGAGCCTCGTTCCACGCAGCCCTTGTCAGGCCCGCCAGGATGGGGCACGATTATTATCTTATTCAGGAGATGACCATGACCGCACCTGCCATCGACAGACACCGCTGCCACGCCGCTTCTGCCGGCGCTGGGCGCGCGGCCGAGTCGGCTGTCTGCGGCCGGGGTGGCTGGTATGGCTATTTTATGACCGGTGTGCCGGTGGCCATGTCCTGAACATAAGACGACATCGCCGGGAGGCACGCCCCATCTGGGTCGCCTCCCGACAGAACCCCCGGAAGGCGTCCCGCCCCGGGGGTTCTGCGTTCTGGGCCAGTCGATTTCACCCGAACATCACCATGCATGACCGCTACTCGGAGTTGATCACCCATGACCGCTTCCCTTGCCGCCGCCCTGGCCCGGACTGATCCGGACACCGTCGCCCCGACCACCACCCGCCGGCCCCTGCCCACGGCCGGCGAGCTGCGCGGCGCCCTGCCGCTGGAGGGCGCCCTGGCTCGGCAGGTCGAGGAACAGCGCCAGGCCATCCGCGAGGTTATCGCCGGCCGTGACGACCGCCTGCTGGTGGTCGTCGGCCCCTGCTCCATCCACGATCCACAGGCGGCGCTGGAGTACGCCCACCGCCTGGCCGCGCTTTCCCCGAAGGTGTCTGACCGCCTGCTGCTGGTCATGCGGGTCTACGTGGAGAAGCCGCGAACCACCGTGGGCTGGAAGGGGCTGGCCTACGACCCGGGTCTGGACGGCAGCGACGACATGGCCCGGGGCCTCGAGGTCTCACGGCGTCTGATGCGTGAAGTCGTCGCCCTGGGCCTGCCGGTGGCCACCGAGCTGCTGCAGCCGATGCTGGCTCCCTACCTGGAGGACCTGCTGGCCTGGGTGGCCATCGGCGCACGCACGACGGAATCCCAGCTGCACCGCGAACTGGCCAGCGGCCTCGACGCCGTGGTCGGTTTCAAGAATGCCACCGGCGGTGACACCGGAGTGGCCCTGGACGCGATGCGCGCCGCCGCCCACTCCCACAGCCACTTCGGTCTCGACCCGGAGGGGCGTCCGGTGGTCCAGCAGACCGCCGGCAACGCCCATACCCATCTGGTGTTGCGGGGGGGCCACGGCGAGCCCAACTACCAGACCACGCACATCCAGGCGGCGCGCCGGGCGCTGGAGGAGGTGGGGCTCACGGCGAGGATGATGGTGGACTGCAGCCACGCCAACGCCCGCAAGGACCACCGCCGACAGAGCGAGGTGCTGCTCG
>PWEV01000180.1 GCA_003553625.1 Halomonas sp. | reverse complement strand
TGGGCTCGCCGGCGGCCCTCTACCTGGCTGCAGCCGGGGTCGGCCGGCTGACCCTGGCCGATGCCGACGCGGTGGAGCTCTCCAACCTGCAGCGCCAGATCGCCCACGGCGAGGCGGACCTCGGCCGCAACAAGGCCCAGTCCGCCCGGGAGTCGGCCCGGGCGTTGAACCCCGGCTGCCGCATCGAGACATTGACCGCCCACCTCGAGGGGGAGCGCATGGCCGCGGCGGTGGCCGACGCCGAGGGGGTGCTCGACTGCACCGACCGCTTCTCCAGCCGCTACGCCATCAACGCCGCCTGCCGGGCGGCGGGCGTGCCGCTGGTCTCCGGAGCGGCGATCCGCTTCTCGGGGCAGCTGGCGGTGTTCGATCCCCGCGACCCCGACTGCCCCTGCTACGCCTGTCTCTATCCGCCTGACGGCGGCGGCGACGAGGCGCTCTCCTGTGCCGAGAGCGGCGTGGTGGCACCGCTGGTGGGACTGATCGGAAGCTTCCAGGCGCTGGAGGCGATCAAGCTGCTCAGCGGTGCCGGCACGCCTCACCGGGGGCTCTCCACCTTCGACGGCCTGAGCGGCCAGTGGCGCCACTTCCGGGTGCCGCGGGATCCCGCCTGTCCGGTCTGTGGTGGCTGAGGGTATGCTGGCGAATGGTGGTTATTTCTTGACGGCCGATGATCCGCTCGTGCATCGCCAGGCTTGCCACTACCGGTCGCCAGGTGTTCGGGTCGAGGCCGCTGGTGCAGCGTTGTTATCGAATACTTGACAACATCTCGCCGCCTGGTGTCAAACTGACAGGGTGGGCAATTTCACTTAACAACAACGAGCGCACCGCGCATGACCGTATCGGCTTCCCGCCCTTCCTGCCTCGATCGGCGTCCGGCTTCCTTGTACCGCGACTCCATCGCCGTCGACCTCGGCGCCTGTCCGCCGCTGGCGGGGGAGGTGCGTGCCGACGTCTGCGTGATCGGTGGCGGGGTCACCGGCTGCTCGGCGGCGCTGCATCTGGCCGAGCGCGGCTACTCGGTGGTGCTGCTCGAGGCCAGCGAGATCGGCCATGGTGCCTCTGGGCGAAGCGGGGGCCAGATCCTGCCGGGTCTGGGGACCGATATCGCCACCGTGGAACAGACGCTGGGTCTCGCGGCTGCCCGCGATATCTGGGCGATGAGTCGCGAAGCGGTTCGCCTGACCGCCGAGCTCATCGAGCGCCACGCCATCCCCTGCGATCTCGCCTGGGGCTACCTGCATGCTGCGGTCAAGCCCCGACACGTTCGTGAACTCAAGGCCCTGCGCGACCGCCTGGCCCGGGATTACGGCTACGCGGCGCTGAGCTGGCTAGAGGGTGACGCCCTGCGCGAGCGCGTGGTCAGCGACGCCTACCCCGGGGCCCTGTTCGAGAGCGAGGCGGGTCATCTGCACCCGCTCAACTACACCCTGGGCCTGGCCCGCGCCGCCCGGGAGGCGGGGGCCAGGCTCCACGAGGGCAGCCCGGCGCTGGAAGTCCGCCGTGGCTCCCCCCACCGTGTGGTCACGCCGGCCGGCAGCGTCACTGCCGACTTCGTGGTGCTGGGGACCAACGCCTTCCAGCACGGCCTCGTGCCGGAACTGGAGGGCCGTGTGATGCGTGCCGCCAACTACATCATCGCCACCGAACCGCTCTCTGCCGAGCGCGCCGCCCGGGTGCTGCCGCAGAACGATGCCCTCTCGGATTCCAACTTCGTCCTCGATTACTATCGCCTCTCCGCCGATCGTCGACTGATCTACGGCGGCGAGGTGAGCTACACCGGTCGCGAGCCTGGCGGCCTTCAGATGCGCATGGATGCCAAGATCGCGCGTCTCTTTCCTGTGCTGCGCGGCGTGGGTATCGACTACCGCTGGGGCGGCGAGGTGGCGATTACCCTCAACCGGGCGCCGGATTTCGGCCGCGTTGGCCAGACGCTCTACTATGCCCAGGGCTACTCCGGGCACGGTATGGCCCTGGCGGGTCTGGCCGGCAGGCTGATGGCCGAGGCGGTGGCCGGGCAGAGCGAGCGCTTCGATGCCTTCGCCGCCATGCCCCATCGACGCTTCCCCGGCGGCGAGACGCTGCGCACGCCGCTGCTGGTGCTGGCCACCGCCTTCTACAAGCTGCGCGATCGACTATGACGAGCGCCCGTCCACTGGGCGACTGACGAGGTTCCCATGAAAGACCTGGAAAGCTGGCTGAAGGAGCGACGCATCACCGAGGTGGAGTGCCTGGTGACGGACATCACCGGCATCGCCCGGGGCAAGATCACGCCCGTCTCCAAGTTCGTGGCCGAGAAGGGCATGCGCCTGCCGGAGAGCGTCCTGCTGCAGTCGGTGACCGGCGATTACGTCGAGGACGACATCTACTATTCCCTGCTCGACCCTGCCGACATCGACATGATCTGCAAGCCCGATGGCGGGGCGGCCTATCCGGTGCCCTGGGCGCTGGAGCCCACCGCCCAGGTGATCCACGACTGCTTCGACAAGATGGGCAACCCCATCGAACTCTCCGCCCGCAACCAGCTCAAGAAGGTGCTGGCGCTCTACGCCGAGCAGGGCTGGCGACCCATCGTGGCCCCGGAGATGGAGTTCTACCTCACCAAGCGCTGCGAGGATCCTGATCTGCCGCTGCAGCCGCCCATCGGCAGGAGCGGCCGCCAGGAGACCGGTCGCCAATCGTTCTCCATCGACGCTGCCAACGAGTTCGACCCGCTGTTCGAGGACATGTACGACTGGTGCGAAGCGCAGGGGCTGGATATCGATACCCTGATCCACGAGGAGGGCACCGCCCAGATGGAGATCAACTTCCGTCACGGTGATCCCCTGACCCTGGCCGATCAGGTGTTCCTGTTCAAGCGCACCCTGCGCGAGGCGGCGCTGAAGCACGACGTGGCGGCCACCTTCATGGCCAAGCCGGTGACCAACGAGCCGGGCAGCGCCATGCATATCCACCAGAGCGTGCTCGATGCGAAGAGCGGCAGAAGCGTCTTTTCCAACGCCGACGGCACCATGAGCCAGCTGTTCCTTCACCATATCGGCGGGCTGCAGAAGTTCATCCCCGAGTCGCTGCCGCTGATGGCCCCCAACGTCAACTCCTTCCGCCGCTTCCTGCCCGACACCTCGGCACCGGTCAACGTGGAGTGGGGCGAGGAGAATCGCACCTGCGGCCTTCGAGTGCCCGACTCGACGCCGCAGAACCGTCGGGTCGAGAACCGCCTTCCGGGCGCCGACGCCAACGCCTACCTGGCCATTGCGGCGAGCCTGCTGTGCGGCTATCTGGGGATGATACAAAAGCTCAATCCCTCGGCACCGGTACAGGGGCGCGCCTTCGAACGCCGCAACCTGCGCCTGCCCTTCAACCTGGAGCAGGCGCTGGAGCGCATGGAACACTGTGCCGAGCTCGAGACCTACATGGGCAACAAGTTCGTGACCGGCTTCGTGGCGGTCAAACGGGTAGAAAACGAGAACTTCAAGCGCGTGATCAGCTCCTGGGAGCGCGAATTCCTGCTGCTGAGCGTCTGAGGCGAACTGCCGGCGTCGAGACCACCCGAGATCCGGGCGGCTACGCTGGCTCCGTCGGCCCCGATCCAGGGCGACCGATAACAACAAGTGACGAGAGGTGAAGGATGATGCAAACCAAGCGACTCTCCCTGGCCGTTGCCGCCGCCAGCCTGGCGCTCGGCGCCGCCGCCGCCCAGGCGGCCGGCGAAGTACGGGTCTACAACTGGTCCGACTACATCGCCCCGGACACCCTTGAGAAGTTCACCGAGGCCACCGGCATCGAGGTGATCTACGACGTCTACGACAGCAACGAGGTGCTCGACGCCGCCCTGCTCGCCGGGCGCTCCGGCTATGACGTGGTGGTGCCCTCCAACCACTACCTGACCCGCCATGTCAGCGCCGGCGTCTACCAGGAACTCGACCACGACAAGCTGCCCAACATGGCCAATCTCAATCCGGATCTCATGGACGACCTGGAGTCCGTGGACCCGGGCAGCCGCTACTCGATCCCCTACATGTGGGGCACCAACGGCATCGGCTACAACGTCGATCGGGTCACCGAGATTCTCGGCGAGGACGCCCCGACCGACTCCTGGGCGCTGCTCTTCGATCCCGAGGTGACCGCCGCCCTGCGCGAGGGTGGGTGCGGCCTCTCCATGCTCGACTCAGGCGACGAGATGCTCTCGCCGGCCATGGCCTACCTGGGCCTCTCTCCGCTCTCCGAGGAGGCTGCGGATCTCGAGGCCGCCGGTGACCTGATCGCCGCGGTGCGCGACGACATCACCTACTTCCACTCCTCGCGCTACATCACCGATCTCGCCAACGGCGACATCTGCGTGGCGGCGGGCTACTCCGGCGATATCTTCCAGGCCGCCGACCGCGCCGAGGAGGCGGGCCGAGACTTCACCATCGCCTACAGCATCCCCAAGGAGGGCGCCGCACTGTGGTTCGACATGATGGCGATTCCCGTCGACGCGCCGAACCCGGACAACGCCCACGCCTTCATCAACTTCATCCTCGAGCCCGAGGTGGCCGCGGCGATCACCGAATACGTGGTCTACGCCAACCCCAACCTGGCGTCCAATGAATTCCTCGACCCGGAGATCCTCAACGACCCGGCCATCTATCCCGACCAGTCGGTGATGGACAACCTCTACGTGGCCGAGGAGAAGCCCCTCGCCGTTCAGCGCCTGCGCACCCGGGTGTGGAACCGGGTGAAATCCGGCCGCTGAGGCCGCTGCTGCCCACGGCGGCGGGCGCCGTGGGCAAGCCGAAGATGGAGGTGCTGATGCCCCCCAATGAGACCGCTGCGCGCCCGCACGGGCGACGCATGGGAGATGACCTGGTCGAGATCCGACGCATCAGCAAGCGTTTCGACGGGGAACTGGCGGTGGACGATGTCAACCTGACCATCCGCCAGGGCGAGATCTTTGCCCTGCTGGGCGGGTCGGGCTCCGGCAAGTCGACCCTGCTGCGCATCCTGGCCGGCTTCGAGAAACCCAGCGACGGGCAGGTCCTGCTCGACGGCGAGGACATCACCGCCATGCCGCCCCATGAGCGGCCGATCAACATGATGTTCCAGTCCTATGCGCTCTTCCCCCACATGACCGTGGCGCAGAATATCGCCTTCGGGCTCAAGCAGGACCGCCTGCCTCGGGCCGAGATCGAGCAGCGGGTGACCGAGATGCTCAAGCTGGTGCACATGGAGGCCTTCGGTCGGCGCAAGCCCCAGCAGCTCTCCGGCGGCCAGCGACAGCGGGTGGCACTGGCCCGCTCGCTGGCCAAGCGGCCAAAGCTGCTGCTGCTCGACGAGCCCATGGGCGCGCTGGACAAGAAACTGCGCACCGAGATGCAGCTCGAGGTGGTGACGATCCTCGAGCGGGTCGGGGTGACCTGCATCATGGTGACCCACGACCAGGAGGAGGCCATGACCATGGCCGACCGGGTGGCGATCATGTCCGACGGCTGGATCGCCCAGGTGGGCACGCCGGTGGACGTCTACGAGAGTCCGGCGAGCCGCATGGTGGCCGAGTTCGTGGGGACCGTGAATCTCTTCGAGGGGGAGATTCGCGTCGACGAGACCGATCACTGCATCATTGCCAGCCCCCAGCTGGGCCGCGACATCTACATCGGTCACGGGGTCAGTACCCAGGCCGACGAGCGTCGGGTGTGGGTGGCGGTGCGCCCCGAGAAGACCGCCCTCTCTCGCACCCGCCCCAAGGGCGAACACAACTGGACGGCCGGCACGGTCGAGGATATCGCCTACCTGGGCGGGCTCTCGGTCTACTATGTGCGCACGGAGACGGGCCTTCTGGTCAAGGCCAGCCTGGCCAACGTGGAGCGCCGCGGCGACCGGCCCGACTGGGATGAGCCGGTCTATGTCAGCTGGGATGCGATGAGCGCCGTGGTGTTGAATGAGTGAGGGTCCCTTGAAGCCGACGACCCTCGACCGCCTGAGACGGCGCCTGCGACCCGGGCGCGGCTGGGTCATCGCCGTGCCGCTGGTGTGGCTCACGCTGTTCTTCCTGGCGCCCTTCGCCATCGTGCTGAAGATCAGCCTGTCCGAGGCGGCCATCGCGGTGCCTCCCTATCAGCCGATCCTCGACTTCACGGCCGAGACCCTCAACGTCGCGCTGAACCTGGGCAACTACCTGTTCCTGGCCAGCGATTCGCTCTACGTGGCGGCCTACTGGGGCTCGGTGAAGATCGCCTTCCTCTCGACCGTCTTCTGCCTGCTGATCGGCTACCCCATGGCCTACGCCATGGCCCGGGCGCCGGCACGCTGGCAGCTGGTGCTGCTGCTGCTGGTGATGCTGCCCTCCTGGACCTCCTTCCTGATCCGGGTCTACGCCTGGATGGGCATCCTCAGCAACACCGGGCTGATCAACAACACCCTGATGTGGCTGGGTCTGATCGATTCACCGATCCGCATGATGAACACCAACTTCGCGGTGATGCTGGGCATCGTCTACGCCTACCTGCCGTTCATGATCCTGCCGCTCTATGCCAACCTGACCCGACTCGACAACTCCCTGCTGGAGGCGGCCGCGGATCTGGGCTCGCGTACCTTCAATACCTTCCTCAAGGTGACCCTGCCGCTCTCCAAGGGGGGGATCATCGCCGGCTCCATGCTGGTGTTCATCCCCGCGGTGGGGGAGTACGTGATCCCCGAGCTGCTCGGCGGTCCCAACACGGTGATGATCGGCAAGGTGCTGTGGGAGGAGTTCTTCCTCAATCGCGACTGGCCGGTGGCCTCGGCGCTCGCCATGGTGATGCTCCTGCTGCTGCTGATCCCCATCGCGCTGTTTCACCGCTACCAGTCCCGTGAGCTGCAGGAGTGACCATGCGCCGATCCTCCTTCACCCCCCCGTCCTTCACCACGCTGATGCTGATCCTGGGGCTGCTGTTTCTCTACCTGCCGATGGTGGTGCTGGTGGTCTACTCCTTCAACTCATCGCGGCTGGTGACGGTGTGGGCGGGCTTCTCCGGCCGCTGGTACCTGGAGCTGCTGCGCGATCGGCAGATCCTCGCCGCGGTATGGACCAGCCTGCGCATCGCCTTCTTCGCGGCCTCCATGGCGGTCTGTCTGGGCACCCTGGCGGCCTTCGTGATGACTCGCTTCGGCCGCTTCCGCGGCAAGACCGCACTCTCCAGCATGGTCACGGCGCCGCTGGTGATGCCCGAGGTGATCACCGGCCTGTCGCTGCTGCTGCTGTTCGTGCAGATGGCCCAGATCATCGGCTGGCCGGCGGATCGCGGCATGGCCACCATCTGGATCGCCCACACCACCTTCTGCAGCGCCTATGTGGCGGTGGTGGTCTCCTCCCGGCTGCGCGAGGTGGATCGCTCCATCGAGGAGGCGGCCATGGACCTGGGCGCACCGCCGGTAAAGACCTTCTTCCAGATCACCCTGCCGGTGATTTCCCCGGCGCTGGCCGCGGGCTGGCTGCTGGCCTTTACCCTCTCCCTGGATGATCTGGTGATCGCCAGCTTCGTCTCCGGCCCCGGCGCCACCACCCTGCCCATGGTGGTCTTCTCCTCGGTGCGCATGGGCGTGTCGCCCAAGATCAACGCGCTGGCCACCCTGATCATCCTGGCGGTGTCGCTGGCCACCTTCCTGGCCTGGTACTTCATGCGCCGCAGCGAGTCACGGCGGCTGGCCGCCCTGCGTCAGCAGGAGGCCCCCTGATGTCCCTTTCGCAGAGTCTGGAGCCCTGTCATGCCTGAACATCCCGCCGGCGAGCACGTCGCCTCCTGGTACGCGGCCACCGCCAACCCCACTCCCGAACGCCCGGCACTTTCGGGGGAGATCGAGTGCGACGTCTGCGTGGTGGGGGCCGGCTTCACCGGCATCTCCGCGGCGCTGCACCTGGCCGAGCGCGGCCTCTCGGTGGTGGTGCTGGAGGGCGCCCGGGTGGGCTTCGGCGCCTCCGGGCGCAACGGCGGCCAGATGGTCAACAGCTACAGCCGCGACATGGACGTGATCGAGGCCAAATATGGGGCCGAGACCGCCCGGGCACTCGGCGACATGGCCTTCGAGGGCGGCCGCATCATTCGTAGCCGCATCGAGCACTACGCCATCGACTGCGACCTGCGCGACGGTAATCTCTTCGCCGCCTGCACCTCCAGGCAGTTCGAGGGGCTGCGCGAGCACCAGGCGCTTTGGGAGCGCTACGGCTACCGGGAACTGGAGCTGCTGGAGGGTGAGGCGGTCAAGGGCGAGGTCAACTCCGAGCGCTACGTCGGCGCCCTGGTGGACCACGGCGGCGGTCATCTCCATCCGCTCAACCTGGTGCTGGGCCAGGCCGCCGCGGTCGAGTCACTGGGCGGGCGCATCTTCGAACAGTCGGCCGTCGAGGAGGTGATCCACGGCGAGCCGGTGATGCTGCGCACTGCCCGTGGGCGGGTGCGGGCCGAGCGGGTGGTCATGGCCGGCAACGCCTACCTGCGCGGGGTGCTGCCCGAGATCGAAGGCAAGTCGATGCCCTGCGGCACCCAGATCATCGCCACCGAGCCCCTGGGCGAGGCCCGTGCCCGAGCGTTGATCCCCCGCGGCAAGGCGGTGGAGGACTGCAACTACCTGCTCGACTACTACCGGCTGACCCACGACAATCGCCTGCTCTACGGCGGCGGGGTCAACTACGGCGGGGATGACCCGGCGGACATCACCGCGGTGATCCGCCCCAAGATGCTTCAAACCTTCCCGCAGCTCGCCGACGTCAAGGTGGATCATGCCTGGAGCGGCACCTTCCTGATGACGCTCAACCGTCTGCCCCAGTTCGGCGTGGTCAACGGCAACATCTACTACGCCCAGGGCTACTCCGGCCACGGCGTCACCTGCACTCACCTGGCCGGCAAGCTGATCGCCGAGGTAATGCAGGGGCAGGGCGATCGCTTCGACGCCTTCGCGGGGCTTCCCCACCTGCCGTTCCCCGGCGGGCGCCTGCTGCGGGTGCCGCTCTCCGCCCTGGGGGCCTGGTACTACGCCACCCGGGATCGCATCGGGCTCTAGCGCCTCGGCTGCCGTGTCGCTTCCTGGCGACGGCGGGTCAGATAATAGGGAAGCCGCATCGCCGTCGCCCGATCCGGGGCGTCGGCGCCTATACTGGCCCCATCAACATACCCGATCATCTTCGCCTGGAGCCATGCGCGTTTCAGTGCGACGGGCGCTCGGTCGCCCGCGAGGAGAAGAGCAATGAGCAAAGCGATCATCGTGGGATCCACCCTGGCCGTCATGGGCCTGGGCGGCATGGCCTTCGGCGCCTGGCAGGTCCAGCAGGGGAGTTCCCCGGCGCCGCAGTTTGCCGAGATCATCGGCGTGAATTCGGCGACCCGCAGCGTGGAGCGCCCGCGTGAGATCTGCGAGGACGTGGCGCGCGTGGTGAGCGAGGAGGTGCCCGTCGAGGTGCCTGTTCAGGTCCCCGTCACCCAGGCCGCGCCTTCGGGACCCGGGGCCAGCCAGGATCCCCACCGCGTTGTCGGCACCGCGGCCGGGGCCATCGTCGGTGGCCTGCTGGGTAACCAGGTGGGCGGCGGCAGCGGCAAGAAGCTGGCCGCCGTGGCCGGCGCCATCGGTGGCGGCCTGGCCGGACGCGAGGTGCAGAACCGCGTCGAGGCTCGTCAGCATGCCCAGGCGGGGGCCCAGGTTCAGTACGAGACCCGCTACGAGACGCGCTACGAGACCCAGTCTCGGACGGTGACCGAGCGGCAGTGTCAGACGGTCATGGAGAGCCATGACGAGCACCTCGGCTACGACGTTACCTATCGCATCGACGGCGAGGAGATGACCCGGCGCATGGACAGCGCGCCCCAGGCCGAGCGCCTCCCGGTGGTAGAGGGCGAGGTGCAGTGGCAGGCCGAGCG
>PWEV01000137.1 GCA_003553625.1 Halomonas sp. | reverse complement strand
CGCGAGAGGCTCCTCGAGCTCTACCGCGAGTACGAGTTCAGGGCCTGGCTTGGCGAGCTGCTGGAGGGCAGCGACAGCGGCGTCGACGATGTGGCCACTGGCACGCCGATGCCATCCGCTGTCGAAGAGGCTGGCGACAGCGCATCCCGCGATGACCATGTGATCCTCGAGCAGGATGAACTGGACGCCTGGCTGACCCGGCTCGAAGCGGCCGAGGCCTTCTGTTTCGATCTGGAGACCACCAGCCTGGCCTACATGGAGGCGCAGATCGTCGGCGTGGGGCTGGCGCTGGAAGCAGGAGAGGCGGCCTATATTCCGCTGGCCCACGACTACCTGGACGCTCCCGCGCAGCTCGACCGTGATGCCGTACTCGCCAGGCTCAAGCCGCTGCTGGAAGACGGTAAGACGACCAAGATCGGCCAGAACCTCAAGTACGATATCTCGGTGCTGGCGAACTATGGCATCGCAGTGGCGGGGCCGCTGGAGGACACCATGCTGGAGTCCTACGTGCTGGACTCCACCGCCACCCGCCACGACATGGACTCCCTGGCGCTGAAGTACCTGGGCGAGAAGACCATCTCCTTCGAGGAGATCGCCGGCAAGGGGGCCAAGCAGCTCACCTTCAACCAGATCGCGCTGGAGCAGGGTGCCCCCTACGCCTGTGAGGACGTGGACATCACCCTGCGCCTGCATGGCGAGCTGCGCCCGCGCCTGGAGGCCACGGGGCGCCTCGCCGAAGTGCTTGAAGAGATCGAGCTGCCGCTGATTCCCGTGCTGTCGCGCATGGAGCGGACCGGGGTGGCGCTGGACCCGGAGCGGCTCCACGAGCAGAGCCGGGAGCTTGAGGTGCGAATCCGCGAGCTGGAGGCGCGCGCCCATGAGCTGGCCGGGCGCGAGTTCAATCTGGGCTCACCCAAGCAGCTCGGCCAGATCCTCTTCGAGGAACAGAAGATTCCGGTACTCAAGAAGACCCCCAAGGGGGCGCCCTCCACCGCCGAGGCGGTGCTGGAGGAGCTGGCGCTGGACTTCCCGTTGCCCAAGGTGATCATGGAGCACCGCGGCCTGGCCAAGCTGAAATCCACCTACACCGACAAGTTGCCTCGGCTGGTCAGCAAGGCCACCGGACGGCTGCACACCAGCTATCACCAGGCGGTCACCGCCACGGGGCGGTTGTCGTCGTCGGACCCCAATCTGCAGAACATCCCCATCAGGACCGAGGAAGGAAGGAAAATCAGGCAGGCCTTCATCGCCCGGCCGGGCTACCGGATCGTCGCCGCCGATTACTCCCAGATCGAGCTGCGCATCATGGCGCACCTTTCCGAGGACAAGGGTCTGCTCGAGGCCTTTGCCGAGGGCCGCGACATTCACGTCGCCACCGCCGCCGAGGTGTTCGGGGTGCCCCTCGACAAGGTCTCCGGCGAGCAGCGGCGCAGTGCCAAGGCGATCAATTTCGGCCTGATCTACGGCATGAGCGCCTGGGGCCTGGGTCGCCAGCTGCATATCGATCGTAACCAGGCCCAGACCTGGATCGAGCGATACTTCGACCGCTACCCCGGGGTGGCACGCTATATGGAGCGCATTCGCTCACAGGCGGCCGAGGATGGCTTCGTCGAGACGGTGTACGGCCGACGCCTCTACCTGCCGGAGATCCACTCCCAGAACCGCGCTCGCCGCCAGGGGGCCGAGCGCACGGCGATCAATGCCCCCATGCAGGGCACCGCGGCAGACATCATCAAGCGCGCCATGATCGATGTGGACGCCTGGCTGCGTTCCGGCGACATGGACGCCTGGATGGTGATGCAGGTCCACGATGAACTGGTCTTCGAGGTGGCGGAAGGGCAGTTGGATGCCTTCATCGAGCAGGTCAAGGGGCGCATGCAGGCGGCTGCAGAGCTCAGCGTGCCGCTGATCGTAGAAGCCGAAAGCGGTGCCAACTGGGACGAGGCACACTGATTCATGGAGCTCGCCACGCCGAAGCGATAGCGCGGCCCTAGAGTGTTATGTTCCTCTATCCGGGCCGGCGTGGCCTGAGTCAAGCAAGGAGACGAAGATGCGAACAACAATTAAGGCATTGCTGATCGGTGCAGGGGTGGTCCTGGTCTCCGGATGTGCGAGCCAGGCCACGCCGCCGACGGCGGAACTGTTTGACTGTCAGGCACTGAACCGGGCCGTGTCGAGCGCTGATAACGCTTTCGCCGAGATCAAGGGGCGCCTTAGCACTACCCCTCTGACGCGCACCTGGCAGACCGATACCCAGGCGTTTCACGATGCCTGCGTGGTCGTGTCGTCCCGGCGGCCCGATCACTATCTGTGTTTCGGACCCCTGGCCAGCGACGATCCGCGTGGCGCGCTGGTCAAAGGCGGCGAGGTGGTCGCCCAGTGCCTGGGCGACGACTGGCAGCCGCGGCGAGCCACTGCTGATCGGTTCGAGTTCACCCGAGAGGGGCAGTCTGCGGTGGTGATCCTCGAGACCTTCCTGAACGATCGAGGGCGGCGCATGGGCACGCTGAGCGTCTTCCAGAACGCCGAGCACGCTGAGCTCCAGCCTGGCGACGCTTGACCCCGGATTGTCTGTGGCAACGAAAAAGCCCGCGGCTTCTGCCGTGGGCCCTCTTCGTCTTTCGGCAACTTCGTCTTTCGGCAACTTAGTCTTTCGGCAACTTAGTCTTTCGGCAACGATCCGCCAGATCCTCATAGCGGCTGGTCTTGTCATCATCGACCTCGGTGGGGTCGATGAAGATCGCCCTTATGCGTTCGGCGAAGCCGAACCGCCTGCCTTCCGGATGGCACTCGATGCTCGGGGCCAGTCCCTCTGCGCTTAATCTCTCAATACCGTGGCGGTGCGCTGAGGCTCCAGGCTGACCTGCTCGCCGACCTTCCATAACGTGTGACTGGGTGTGATGGCGCAGAACTGCTGGCCGTGCTGCTCAAGCAGATAGAAACAGTCGTGGCCGCGGAACTCGCGCTCGACGATAGTGGCGCCCTGGCCCTCGGGAGCCGCCGATAGCGACAGGTATTCCGGACGCAGAGAGAGGCGCACCGGCCCGCGGCGGTGGCTGTCGATGGCCACCGGGCCCAGGGTGGTACGAGCAATCTCGCCGTCGGCATCGCCCTCGAGCAGGTTGGTATGACCCAGGAACTCTGCCACGAAGGAGGTGGCCGGCGCCTGATAGATGCGCTCCGGACGATCCATCTGGATCAGTTGGCCATAGTGCATCACCCCCACCTGGTCGGCGAAGGAGAGCGCCTCGGACTGGTCGTGGGTGACCAGGATCACCGACGTACCGGCGGCCTTGAAGATCCGCCGTACTTCCTTGCGGGTCGACTCGCGCAGGGCTGCGTCCAGGTTGGAGAAGGGCTCGTCGAGCAGTACCAGTTCGGGTTCGGCGGCCAGCGTCCTGGCCAGGGCCACGCGCTGCTGCTGGCCACCGGAGAGCTGGTCGGGCATGCGCGCGGCGAGTTCCGCAAGCCCCACCAGGTCGAGCCACTCCCGCGCCTTGGCGGCCCGCTTGGCCTTGGGCACATGACGCATGGCGAAGGCGACGTTCTCGCCCAGGCTCATGTGCGGGAAGAGGGCGTAGTCCTGGAAGACGATGCCGATGCGGCGCTGCTGGGGCGGCAGGCCGGTCACGTCTTCGCCGCGCAGCAGGATCTCGCCGGCATCGGGATGCTCGAAGCCGGCGATCATGCGCAGGGTGGTGGTCTTGCCGCAGCCGCTGGGGCCGAGCAGGGCAAGGATCTCGCCGTTGTCCAGGGAGAAGCTCACGTCCTCCACCGCCAGCGGATCCTCGCGGCGGTAGCGCTTGTGCAGGCCGCTCACCGACAGCAGGGGTTCCGGCAGTCGGGTCGGCGCTCCCTGAGGCGCGGCCTTGAGGTTGAGGTTGGACATCATTTGCCCTCCTTGGTGAGCAGCAGGCCCACGGACAGGCTGGAGAACACCACGATGGCAGCGGCGAAAGGCGCCGCTTCGGCCAGCATGCCTTCCGAGGTCCGGGTGAAGACGGTGACCGCCAGGGTGGTATAGCCGGTGGGTGCCAGCAGGAAGGTGATCGGCAGCTCCTTCATGCACAGCACGAAGACCAGCACCACGCCGGCCAGGATGCCGCGACGCAGGCGCGGGAAGATCACGTTGACGAAGGTGCTGATGGGACCGTGGCCCAGGGAGTGGGCGGCCTCCTCCATGCTCGGGCGGGTCTGCAGCAGGGCGTTGCGTATCGGGCCCAGCGCCAGCGCCAGCGAAGCCATGGCCCAGGTGATGATCAGCATCGCCAGGGTCTGGTAGAGGAAGGGCGCGGTGCGCAGGGAGAAGAACACCATGGCCAGCGCCAGTGCCAATGGCGGCAGGGCGTAGCCGATATAGGCGGAGCGCTCGACCAGGGTGGCGAAGGGCGAGCGGTAGCGCACGGTCAGGAAGGCGAGGGGCAGGGCGAAGGCCGCGGCCAGCAGAGCCGCCGGCAGGGCGGCGCCGGCGGAACGCATCAGGGTGCCGGGTACCCGGGCGAAGAAGCTCAGATCCGGCGGTGCCAGCAGCAGCCAGTAGGCGAGGATCATCACCGGCAGACCGATGGAGGCGGTAAACAGCGCCACCAGGTAGGGCCAGGCCAGGAATTTCGCCCGTCCCAGTGGCATGGGCGTCATCGGTCGTGCCACGCCGGTTCCGACGCGCGCCAGCTTGCGCTTGACCACCAGGCTGTCGAGCATCACGAAGGATAAGGCGAGTGCCAGCAGCATCAGCGCCAGCCAGGCAGCGTAGACGCGGTCGAAGGCGCCGGAGTACTGGGTGTAGATGGCGTAGCTGAAGGCTTCGTAGCGCATTAGCGCCACGGCGCCGAAGTCGCCCAGCACATACAGCGCGATCACCAGCCAACCGGCCATCAGCGCCGGCATCAGGTGGGGCAGAGTTACCCGTCGGAAGATCTCGCCCTGGGTGTAGCCCAGGCTCCGCGCGCTCTCCTCCAGGTTGCCGTCGAGGCCGGACAGGGCGGCACGCAGGTTCAGGAACAGGTAGGGGAAGGTATAGAGCGACAGCGCCAGGGTCGCCCCCCAGTAACCCTGCAGGCGTGGGAGCTGGAAGCCGGTCAACTGGGCCAGCACCCCATAGTTGCCGCCCAGGCCGATCAGCGCATAGGCCATCACATAGCCCGGTACCGCCAGCGGAATGACCCCGAGGAGGGTTAGCGCCTTCTTGAAGCGAATGTCGGTGCGGGTGACCAGCCAGGCAAGCGGGAAGGCCATCAGGGTGGTCAGCGCCACCACCCCGGCGGCCAGGGCCAGGGTGTTGATCAGCAGCTGGAGATTGCGAGGGCGGAATACCAGATCGACGAGGGTGGCGCTGTCGGCCTCGAAGGCGCGCAGCCCCAGATAGACCAGGGGCACCAGCATCACCCCTGCCGCCACCAGCGAGGGCAGCAGGATATGCAGGGGCACGCCGCGTGGCAGCAGTCGGGGGAGCCCCGGGGCGTGGTGCGGCGTGGCGGGATGACGCATCGGCTTCATGGTGCCTCGTCGGTGGAGACCTGCCGCCGGTGGGCGGCAGGTCGCAGGCCGGGGTTAGAGCAGCCCGGCGTCGCGCAGCAGTCTCAGGGTGTTTTCGAGATCGTCCAGATCGTCCAGATCGATCTGCGGGGAGACCTCAAGCAGGCGATCGAAGTCCTCCAGCACCGGGTTCTGGATCACGTCGGGGGTGACCGGGTACTCGTAGATATTGGTGGTGAAATATTGCTGTGCGGCCGGCGAGAGCAGGAAACGCACGAACTCCACGGCGGCCTCCCGGTTGTCGCTGCTTGCGAGTACCGCGATGCCGGCCACATTCACCAGGTTGCCGATGTCACCGTCGGCGAAGAAGGCTTGTTCCACCGGGAAGTCGGCGTCGGAGGCCAGGAAGCGCGGCAGGTAGTAGTTGTTGACCAGCCCGAAGTCGATCTCGCCATCGGCCACGCCCTGCACCTGGGTGCTGTTGTTGCTGAAGGTGACGGCGCCGTTGGCCTTCATGCCTTCGAGCCATGCCAGAGTGCGTTCGTCGCCGTGCTCGACGCGCATGGCGGTCACGAAGGACTGGAAGGAGCCGTTGGTGGGTGCCCAGCCGACGCGTCCCGCATAGCGCTCATCCACCAGGTCGAAGATGCTCTCCGGGTGCTCGTCCTCGTCGACCCGCTCCGGGGAGTAGGCGAAGACTCGAGCGCGACCGCTGGCGGCCACCCAGTTGCCGCTCTCGCTGGTATAGATGGTCGGCAGCCCGGCGTAGATATCGGCCGGCAGCTCGGCCAGCAGTCCGGCCTTGCTCAGCTCGCCCATGGCGCCGGCGTCCTGGCCCCAGTAGAGGTCCGCAGGAGAGCGGCGGCCCTCTTCCTGAACCAGGACCGCCAGCTGGGCGGTATCGCCGTAGCGTACGGCGACTTCCAGGCCGGTATTCTTCTCGAACTGCTCGATGATGGGCTGGACCATGGATTCGCCTCGGCCGGAGTAGAGCGTCAGATCGGCGGCGAAGGCGATTGGGGAGGCCATCAGGGTCGCCACGAGGGTGGCGGAGGCGAACAGTGACTTCTGCATGTCGGGATGATCCTTGGGTTGGCGGTCGGGACGTATCCGCTCTGCGGCGGTTCGGGCTCCACTGCCAGTCTCGGTCTATCGGGACGATAGCAAAATTATTGTCTGCTGCAAATGATAATGATACGCAAAATGTTTTTCATGACGTGCGTCAATTCCTGTGTTGCCACGGCCCTGTTTTGAAAACCAAAGCGCCCGCCATGCGGGGCATGGCGGGCGCTCCGGTCGGGCGGCTGATGATAAGAGTCAGTAGCCGACCATTATCGCGGGCAGCCCGGTGACCAGCACCGGGAAAAAGGCCATCAGCAGGCAGGCCAGCACGATGATGGCCACGAAGGGCAACACCGCCTTGTAGAGATCAACGATCTCAATCCCGGGTGGCGCCACCCCCTTCAGGTAGAACAGCGCATAGCCGAACGGCGGGGTCAAAAAGGAGGTCTGCAGCACCACCGCCACCATCACCACGAACCACAGCACGTCGATGCCCATCTGGTTGACGATCGGCAGCATGATCGGGAAGCTGAGCAGCACGATGCCGGTCCAGTCCAGGAACATGCCCAGGATGAACACCAGGAACAGCATCAGGATCAGCGCGCCGGTGGTGCCACCGGGCATGGCCAGCACCAGATCGCTGATCACCGTCATGCCGCCGCCACGGGAGAACACCCCGGTGAAGGCGGTGGCGCCCACCAGCCCCAGCATCACCATGGTGGTCGTCTTGCCGGCCTCGATCAGGGTGCGAAAGCAGGTCGAGAGCTTGCGATCACCGAAGATCATGAACAGCAGGAAGGCGATGCCCACGCCGATGGCCGAGGCTTCGGTGGCGGTGGCGATGCCGGTAAACAGGGCGCCGAGTACGCCGAGGATCAGCGCCATGGGCGGCAGCACATACTTGGCCAGCATGATCAGCAGTTGGCCGGTGCTGGTCTCGGCGCGCTCCTCGGCCGGCACTCTCGGCCCGTAGGCGGGCTTGATGTAACAGATCACCAGCACGTAGAGGGCGTACATGCTGCCCAGCATAACGCCCGGCACCAGGGCGCCGGCGAACAGCGCACCCACCGACACCGGCGAGTAGCTGGCCATCAGGATCAGCATGATGCTCGGCGGAATCAGGATGCCCAGGCAGCCGCTGGCCATGATGACCCCGGAGCTGAGTTCCTTGTTGTAGCCAAACTTGAGCATCGGGGCCAGGGCGATCATGCCCATCACCGCGATGGAGGCGCCGACGATGCCGGTGGTGGCGGCCAGCAGCACCGAGACGATGACCACGGTGAGCGCCAGGCCGCCGCGCAGGTTGGCCAGCAGCAGGCGCATCACACCGAACATCTTCTCGGTGACGCCCGAATCGTTCAGGAAGCGCGCCATCAGCACGAACAGCGGAATGGCCACCAGGACATAGTTGTCCATGGCGTTGCCGTAGATGTTGTTGATGATGGTGCCGAGCACGCGCTCGCCGGGACCCAGGAAGGCGCCGATGACGGCCACGCCGCCCAGCACGAAGGCCAGCGGATGGCCCATGAACAGGCCGACCATCAGGCCGCCGAACATGAACAGGGTGAGCAGTTCGGGACTCAGGTTCATGCGGTTTCCCCCCGGAGCTGCTGGATGGCGCGGATGACGATGGCAATGGCCTGGAGCAGTATCAGGACGGCGGCTACCACGATGACCCCCTTGATGGGATAGACCGGGACCGAAACCATGCCGTAGGTGGTCTCCAGCCGGCTATAGGAGCGCATGAAGAAGCTCCAGCCGAATGTCAGCAGCATCCAGATGAAGGGAACAAAAAATATGAGGTAGCCGAGGATCTCGAGCGCCGCCTGTTTTCTGCGTGACAGCAGGCGCTTGAGCACGTCCACCTCGACATGGGCGTGATGGCGTAGCCCGTAGGCGGCCATCAGCATGAAGTGGGCGCCGAACAGCATCTTGGTGATGTCGAAGGCCCAGTCGCTGGGACGACCGGTGAAGAATCGCAGGGCGATATCGTAGAGTACCACCAGGGTGATGATGCCGATCAGCGGCGCGATGACCCGCCCGAGCACCTCGTTGAGCGTGTCGATCGCCTTGGCAATCGCATTCATGGAAGCTCTCCGTTGGAGGGGATACAAAAAACCGCCCCGGGATCAACCGGGGCGGCAGAGACCCCCTGTTACAGGCAGGCTTCGAGTTCTTCCAGGGACGGCAGGTTATCCATGGTACGGCTCATGTTGAACGGCACGGAGATATCACGCCAAGTGGCGTAGTGCTCGAGATAGCTGACCATGGAGTGGTAGACCTTGGCGTGCATCGGGTTCTCGCAGGCACCGCGCAGGATCACCTCGTTGGTCATCTCCTGGATGCGCTCAAGATCCTCTTCGGAAAACTGATGAATTTCCACGCCGGCCTCGAGGAATTGCTCGGTACCCTCGGTGGAGCCACGCTCTGACCAGGCCAGCGACCAGGCCATGGTGGCGTCGGCGGCGATCTTCAGCTTCTCCTGGGTCTCCTCGGTGAGGGCATCCCAGGCATCCTTGTTGATCATCACGCCGAATACGCTGGCGGACTGGTGCCAGCCGGGCGTGGCCCAGTATTCAACAACCTCGGCGAAGCCAAGTTGGTAATCCACACCCGGGGTAGCAAACTCGCCGGCATCGACCACGCCGCGCTCGATGGCCTGGTAGAGCTCGCCACCGGCCAGGGTGACCTGGGAGCCGCCCAGCTCTTCCAGCACGCGACCCTGGTCACGGCCGGCCAGACGGATACGCTTGCCCTCGAGGTCGGCCAGGCTCTCGATGGGCGTGCGGCCCATGAAGCCGGACTCGTTGTTGGTGATGCCGTAGGGCAGATAGACCATGTTGTAGTCGCCGTAGATCTCCTGGTAGATATCCCAGCCACCCCACTGCTGGATCCAGTTCAGGTAGTCGACGCCGTTGAACAGGCTGGTGGTGGTGGCCAGCGGCGAGAAGGCCGAATCGCGACCCGCCCAGTAGCCCGGCCAGTCGCCGGAGGCCTCGATGCTGCCGGTCTCGGTGGCGTCGAACACCTCGGTCGGCGGCATCAGGGTGCCGCCGGAGCGAAACTCTATCTCCAGCTCGTCGCCGGCCAGCCTGTTGACCAGGTCGACCCAATGGCGGTCGATCTCGATCAGCGCAATGTCGTCCGTCCAGGTGGTGGTCATGGTCCAGCGTTCCTGGGCCTGGGCGGTGGTGGTCATTGCGGCCAGCGCCACGCCGGCGGCCAGGCCGGTGAGGGCAAACTTGGTCATCTTCTTCATGTATTGCTCCGCGAATTGTTCTGATGGGGTTGGAGAAGAAGGAGTGCCGTTACCGCACCGCTGATGAAGGG
>PWEV01000220.1 GCA_003553625.1 Halomonas sp. | reverse complement strand
GTTAAGTCCGACAGGCTGCTAGAGCGGTTCGTCCTCGCAGGGTGTCTTGCGCCGCCGCCGCCGTGCCTTCCAGCTGCGCGAGACCTGCCAGCGCCAGATGAGCCGGATCACCAGATTGCCGAGCAGTGCCAGGGCGATGGCGGTGACTACCGAACCCACCGCCAGGGCGGGCAGGATATCCGCCATCTGCTCGGCGATCCAGCGGGTGGAGAGGCGGTCCGGGACGTCACGGGCCGGGGTGTTCATCAGCCAGGCGCCCAGCCGGTAGTTACCATAGAAGATCAGCGGCATGGTCAGCGGGTTGGTGATCCACACCAGGCCCACTGAGAGAGGCAGGTTGGCGCGAACCAGCCAGGCGCCAAGGGCGGCCACCGCCATCTGGAAGGGAATAGGCAACATGGCGCTGAACAGGCCCACCGAGAAGGCATTGGCCACGCTGCGTCGGCTCAGCACCCAAAGGGCGGGGTTGCCGATCAGGTGACTCATGAAACGCAGCGAGCGCTGACGCCTGAGTGTCTCGGGGTGGGGCATGTAGCGCTGTAGGAAGCGGCGCGGCATGGCGTCGGGCTCGCAGGATCGTGAAGCCGGCTATTATCCATACATGAACCCGACTACGCCATGGCGGCGCTTACACGCAGGGCGCCGTGGACGGGCAGTCATGCATCCACCCGGAGCAAGGGAATGCGACCAGGAATGGCCATCCCTCTGGCCCTGGCCGTCCTCATCGGCCTGGGGCTGGGCAGCCGCCCGCCCCCGGGGCTGATCGAGGGGCTCGGGCTCCTCGCCCTGCCGGTGCTGGCCCTGCGAAAGCCGGCTGGCTGGCTGCCGCTGGCGGCCCTTGTCGGGGTGACCGTCAGCCTGCTGCTGGTCCGCGGCGCCGGCCTGCCGGAAGGGCTGATACGCGAGGATCTCGCCGTGGAGGGGCGGCTGGTGGCGGTTGCCGAGGAGTCGCGCCTGACCCGCCTTACCCTGGAGGTGACGGCGTGTCGCCCCCTCGCCGAGGGGCGCCCCGACTGCGACCGCCTGCGGCGGGTGCGCTTGAGTGCCTTCGAGGCGCCTCCCATGGAGCTCGGTGAACGCTGGGCGCTGACCGCTCGCCTGCGCCCGCCGGCGGGCTTCGCCAATCCTCACACCTTCGACTACGCGGCCTGGCTGTGGCGCGAGGGCATCCAGGCGACCGGCTATGTTCGCCGTGAGCCGCCGCCGCGGCGGCTGGCCGAGTCCGTACCCGGGCTGCGCGAGCGGGCCCTGACCCACCTGGCGGATCAAGGGCTGCCACCTCGCGCGGAGCGCTGGTTGTCGGCGCTGACCCTGGGCGCCGGCGAGTGGCTGACCGCCGATGACTGGGCGCTGCTCAACGCCAGCGGCACCACCCACCTGATGGTGATCTCGGGTCTCCATGTGGGGCTGGTGGCGGGCTTCGCCTTGCTGCTGGGTCGCGGGGCGGCACGGGTGGTGACCCCCGGGCGCTGGCGCCTGGCGGTGTGGCCCTGGTGGCTGGCCGGAGCGGCGGCGGCAGGCTATGCGACCCTCTCGGGGCTTGAGCCGCCGGCGCTGCGCGCCCTGGTGATGGCGCTGGTAGGTCTCTGGGTGGCCAGCGGGCGACACGCACCGGGCCCCTGGCAGGGCTGGTGGCTGGCGCTGGCGATGGGGTTGCTGCTCGATCCCCTGAGCGCCTGGCGCCCGGGGCTATGGCTCTCCTTCCTGGCGGTGGCGCTGCTGATCCTGGCCTGGCAGGGGCGACCGCGTCCCCGGGGCGCGCGCGGCTGGCTGTGGGCGCTGGTCAGGACCCAGCTGCTGCTGGCGCCGCTGATGGCCGCGGCGGTCCTGCTGGCCTTCGCTCGCCTGGCGCCGGCGGCGCCTCTGGTCAATCTGGTGGCGGTGCCGGTGGTCAGCAGCCTGCTGGTGCCGCTGGGGCTGCTGGGCTGGCTGCTGGCTCCCTTGCCGCCCCTCTCGGCGCTTTGCTGGTGGCTGTTCGCCTACCTGGCGGAGGCGCTGGCCCGCTGGCTGGAAGCGGCGGTGGTCTGGCTGCCGCTGTGGCTTCCCGAGCCGGCCCTGGTAGCCCCCCTGGCGATCTGCCTGGGCCTGGTGGCGCTGCTCTGGGTGCTGCCCGGGCTGACGGGGCTGCTGCGTGCCGCGGGCAGCCTGGCACTGGCCGCGGTGACGATGAGCCTTGCGCCATCGGGCATTCCCCACGGCCAACTTGAGGTGCGGGTGCTGGACGTGGGCCAGGGCCAACTGGTGGAGCTGCGCACCGCGGGCTACCGGGCGCTCTATGATGCGGGACCGCGCTTCGCCTCGGGGTTCGCCCCGGTCGACGTGCTGTGGCCACCCGGCCAGCGCTTCGATGAGGTGATCGTCAGTCACGATGACATCGACCACGCCGGCGGCGTGCCGGTGCTGGCCGAACGACATCGGGTGGGGCGCTTCCTGGCGCCGCCCGGCGAAACGATCGGTGTTCCTTTTGCTCAATGCCTCCGGGGCCAGGCCTGGGAGCGAGACGGCGTGCGCTTCCGCTTCCTGTGGCCGCCCCGGGAGACCGCCGCGCTCACCAGCAACGACCGCTCCTGTGTGCTGGAGGCGACCGCCGGTGGGCAGCGACTGTTGATCACCGGCGATGTGGGGCGGCAGGTAGAGCGTGCCTTTCTGCTCGACGCCGAGACGCCGGTGACCCTGCTGGTGGCCGGCCATCATGGCAGCCACACCAGCTCCGGGCCTCAGCTTGTCCAGTGGCTCACCCCGAGCCATGTGGTCTACAGTGCCGGCCGGCGCAACGCCTTCGGCCACCCCCATGACGAGGTGGTGAGACGCTTTCGGGCAGCAGGGAGCTGCCAGTGGAGCACGGCACTGGATGGGGCCCTGACCTTCCGGCTCGGGGGAGGGGCGGGGCGGCCCGTTGACAGCCTGCGGCGGCAGCCCTGGCGGTGGGGCGGTGTCGGAGCCGACTGCCTTGCGTTAGAATCGCCTTGAGATCGGGAACATGGACAACGAGGCATCTTCGAGGGAAAGCGCATGGACATGATGGAGGCCCTGATCGCCGGGGGCTGGCTGATGCTGCCGCTTCTCGGCTGTTCGCTGCTGGCCACGGTGATCATCATCGAGCGTCTCTGGACCCTGCGCGCCGGGCGTATCGCCCCCCGTGGGCTCGGCCAGGAGGTGTGCACCCTGGTGGCCCGCGGCCAGATCAACCTCTTCTGGCTGGAGAGTCATTCGCCGCTGGGCGGGGTCCTGGCCGCGGGCATGCGCAACGCCCGGCTCGGTCACGAGCAGGTGCGGGCTCGGCTGCAGGAGGCGGGTACGGCGGTGATCCACGACATGGAGCGTTTCCTCAGCCCGCTGGGGACCATTGCCGCCATCGCGCCGCTGATCGGCCTGCTGGGCACGGTGGTGGGGATGATCGAGGTCTTCTCGGTGATCGTCGCCGGCGACGGTGCCAGCCGTACCGCTGATCTGGCCGGCGGCATCTCCCGCGCCCTGGTGACCACCGCGGCCGGTTTGACCGTGGCGATCCCGGCCCTGATGTTCCATCGTTACTTCCTGCGCCGGATCGAGGACATCACCGTGCGCATGGAGGAGCAGTCGGGCCAGGTGGTGGAGTTCCTCGCCCACTACGGCGGCGAGCTGACCCTGGCCGAGCGCCACGAGGCCCCCGCCGAGGAGGAGCGACTGGAGGCCGACGGCCGGCTGGCTCCGCGGATGAAGCGCCCGTGAGATTCCCGCGCCCCCGTCGTGACCCGGTAGAGGTGAACCTCACCCCGCTCATCGACGTGGTGTTCCTGCTGCTGATCTTCTTCATGGTCTCCACCACCTTCGAGACCCGTCAGGCGCTGGAGCTCACGCTGCCCGAGACCTCCAGCGGTGCGGCAGCCGAGGCTTCGCCGGTCACGGTGGTGATCACCGCGGCCGGCGTCTACCGGCTCGGCGAGCGTGATCTGGCCACGGCCGAACTGTCCGCGGCGCTGGCCGCCGAGGCCGAGCAGGCCCGCGAGCACGGTCTGGTGGTGGAGGCCGACGGTCGCGCCAGCCATGCCGCCGTGGTGCACGTGCTTGACCAGGCCGGCCTGCAGGGCATTCAGCGGGTGCGCATCGCCACCACCGAGAGCCTCTCCGGCGAGACATTTTCCGGCAATAGCGGGCCCAGCGAGACCACTTCCCCACAAACGGAGACGCCGTGAACCAGGACGGGACCCCTCAACACTCGGGCTGGACGCTCTACAAGCGTCTGCTGAGCTATGTGCGCCCCCACTGGCGTTCCTTTGCCCTGGCGATCGTCGGCTACGTCATCTATGCCGCCTCCAGCACCGCTCTGGCCGAGATGATGAAGCGCCTGATCGACGGTATCCAGGACCCCGACGCCAGCTTTCGGCTCTTCCTGCCGATGTTCGTGGTGGGCATGTTCGCCGCCCGCGGGCTCGGTACCTTCCTCGGCACCTACTTCATGAGCAACGTGGCGCGCAACGTGGTCCACTCCCTGCGCTGCGATGTCTTCAACCACATGCTGCATCTGCCGGGGCGCTTCTTCGACAGCCATTCCAGCGGCCACCTGATCTCGCGAGTCACCTACCACGTGGAGCAGGTCACCGGGGCGGCCACCAAGGCGCTGACCATCCTGCTCCGCGAGGGGCTGTTCGTCATCGGCCTGGTGAGCTATCTGCTGTGGACCAACTGGATGCTGACCCTGCTGTTCCTGACCGTGACCCCGCTGATCGGCGGTGTGGTCAGCTACGCGAGCAAGCGTTTCCGGCGTATCTCGGCGCGCATCCAGGCCTCCATGGGCGACGTCACCCACGTGGCCTCGGAGGCGCTCTCCGGCTATCGGGTGGTGCGCACCCATGGCGCCGAGCCCTTCGAGAAGGCCCGCTTCGCGGCGGCCAGCGAGTACAACCGCCAGCAGAGCATGAAGGAGGCGCTGACCAAGGCGGTCAGCACGCCGATCATCCAGCTGCTGGTGGCACTGGCCCTGGCGGTGCTCGTTTGGCTGGCGATGTCTCCGGCGCTGATGGACAACATGACCGCCGGTGAGTTCGTGGCCTTCATCACCGCCGCTTCGCTCATGGCCAAGCCGGTGCGCCAGCTCACCGAGATCAACAGCGAGATCCAGAAGGGCCTGGCCGCCGCGGCCGAACTGTTCGGCCTGCTGGAGGTGCCCGCCGAGCGCGACGAGGGCCACCATGAAGCCGAGCGTCTCGAGGGCAGAGTGCGTCTCGAGGGCGTGCGCTTCCGCTACGGCGAGGGCCAGCCAGAGGTGCTCAAGGGGATCGATCTTGATGTGACCCCCGGGGAAATGATCGCCATCGTTGGTCGTTCGGGCAGCGGAAAGTCCACCCTGGTGGGGCTCCTCCCGCGTTTCTATCGGCCCACGGAGGGACGTGTGCTGATCGATGGCATACCCCTCGATGACTATCGTCTGGCGCCCCTGCGCCGCCAGATCGCCCTGGTTTCCCAGCAGGTGACCCTGTTCAACGCCAGCATCGCCGACAATATCGCCTACGGCGTGCCGGATGCCGACCCCGCCGCCGTCGAGGCCGCGGCCAGGGCCGCCCACGCCCATGAGTTCATCGAACGCCTGCCCGGCGGCTACGCCACCGTGGTGGGCGACAACGGCGTGATGCTCTCCGGCGGCCAGCGCCAGCGCCTGGCCATTGCCCGCGCCATCTTCAAGGACGCGCCGCTCTTGATCCTCGACGAGGCCACCTCGGCGCTGGATACCGAATCCGAGCGCCATATCCAGGCGGCCCTTGAGGAGGTATGCAAGGGGCGCACTACCCTGGTGATCGCCCATCGGTTATCGACCATCGAGCGCGCCGACCGCATCCTGGTGATGGAGCAGGGCGAGCTCATCGAGCAGGGCAGCCACGCCGAACTGATCGGCCGCGACGGCGCCTATGCCGCGCTGCATCGTCTGCAGTTCCAGGAAGCGGACTCGACATGAAGGGGGTGGGGGAGCGCTGGCTGACGGCGGCCTATGCGGGCTCCGCCTGGCTTGGCCTGCTGCGACCCCTGGAGGCGCTCTATCGCGCCGCCGTGGCGCGGCGCAGTGCCGCCTACGCCGGAGGTCACCGGGAGGCGTGGCGCGCCCCGGTGCCGGTGATCGTGGTGGGCAACCTGACCCTTGGCGGTACCGGAAAGTCGCCGCTGGTGGCGTGGCTGGTCCGCCATCTGGCCGCCGAGGGCTGGCGGCCTGGCATCCTCTCCCGTGGCTACGGGGGCAAGCATGCGGCCTACCCGCTGCTGGTCGACGACCGGACGCCGGCGGCGCAGTGCGGCGACGAACCGCGCATGCTGGGCGACCAGACCGGCGTGCCGGTGGTGGTGGACCCGGACCGTCCTCGCGGCGCGCGCCGCCTGCTGGAAGAGGGTTGCGATATCCTGGTCAGCGACGACGGCCTCCAGCACCTGGCCCTTGCCCGGGATCTCGAACTGGTGGTGGTGGATGGCGCGCGGGGCTTCGGCAACGGCCGCTGCCTGCCGGCCGGGCCCCTGCGCGAACCGCTCTCGCGCCTCGAGGGCGTCGATGCCGTGGTGGTCAACGGCGAGCCGCGATTCGCGCCGCCGTCCGGCGCCTTCACCATGCGCCTCAGGCCTGTCGCCTGGCGGCGGCTCGGCAACGGCGAGCGCCTGCCGCTGGCGCCGCTGCCGTTCGCCGTGCCGGTGCACGCCGTGGCAGGCATCGGTCGACCGGCGCGCTTCTTCGAGACCCTCGAGGAGCTCGGCGTCGAGGCGATACCGCACCCTTTCGGCGACCACCATGCCTATCGCGGCGAGGAACTCGCCTTCGACGACGGCCGGCCGCTGGTGATGACTGCCAAGGATGCCGTGAAGTGTCGGGGGCTGGCCCCCGCCGACAGTTGGGTGCTGGAGGTGGAGGCCGCCCCCGAGACTGGCTTTGCTGACTGGCTCGGCGAGCGCCTGGCGCGGCTTGCCGAACGCGATCACGAAACGAATTCGCGAGCCGGCGCGGTGCCGGTTCGCCATCAGGAGTGAGGTGAACACGATGGACAAGGAACTGCTGGCAATGCTGGTCTGCCCGCTGTGCAAGGGCAAGCTCAAGTACCGGCGTGAGGCCGAGGAGCTGCACTGCCTGTTCGACGGCCTGGCGTATCCGGTGCGTGACGGCATCCCGGTGATGCTGTCCGAGGAGGCGCGCCAGCTCAGCGTCGACGAGAAGCTCCACGACTCGCCCGGACGCACGGGGGACGCGTGATGGCCGAGCGCGAGTTCATCGCCGTCATTCCGGCGCGCTACGCCTCCACGAGGCTGCCCGGCAAGCCCCTGGCGCAGATCGCCGGCCAGCCGATGGTCGCCCACGTCTGGCAGCGTGCCTGTGAAAGCCGCGCCACCCGCGTGGTGGTCGCCACCGACGATGTCCGTATCGAAAAGGCCCTGGCGGAGCTCGGCGCCGAGGTGCTCATGACCCGCGTCGATCACCCCACCGGCACCGATCGCCTGGCCGAGGTGGCGGACCGGCTCGGCCTGGCCGATGACGCCGTGCTGGTCAATGTTCAGGGCGATGAACCGCTGATTCCGGCGACGCTGATCGACCAGGTGGCCGACCGGCTGTTCGATGACCCCGAGGCCTCCATCGCCACCCTGGCCGAGTCGATCAGCGACGTGGAGACCCTGTTCAATCCCAATGCGGTGAAGGTGGTGCGCGCGCTCTCCGGGCGCGCCCTCTACTTTTCCCGGGCCCCCATCCCCTGGGATCGAGACGCCTTCGCCGCCCGCCCCGAACTGCTCGAGACCGATGCCTGGCTCCGCCATATCGGGCTTTACGCCTATCGGGCGGGGTTTCTGGCCGAGTACAGCGACTGGACACCCACACCCCTGGAACTGCTCGAGCAGCTCGAGCAGTTGCGGGCCCTGCACCATGGCCACGTCATCCAGGTGGCGCTGGCCCGGGAGCCGCACCCTGCCGGCGTTGATACCGTCGAGGACCTGGCTCGGGTGCGTGCGCTGCTGGAAACCGCTGACGACGAGGGAGATGCCTGATGCGCGTACTGTTTGTCTGCCTGGGCAACATCTGTCGTTCACCCACCGCCGAGGGGATGTTTCGACGCCTGCTCGACGAGCGCGGCCTTGCCCATCGGGTACAGGTCGACTCCTGCGGCATCGGCGACTGGCACGTGGGCAAGGCGCCGGACCCGCGTACCCGTGAGGCCGCCGCGCGCCGCGGCGTGGACCTCTCTGCGCTGCGCGCTCGCCAGCTGGCCGCCGACGACTTTGGCCGTTTCGACTACCTGCTGGCCATGGACCATGACAACCTGGCGGCAATGCGAGCCCTGGCACCGTCCGAGACGGACGCCCACCTGGGACTCTTCCTCGACTTTGCCGGCCTGTCCGACCGGGCGGTGCCCGATCCCTATTATGGCGGTGAGCAGGGCTTCGAGGAGGTGCTCGACCTGGTGGAGCAGGGAGTCCTCGGCCTGCTGGCCGAGATAGAGGTCCGCCTGGAGTCGCGCCCTTGAGTCCTGCGCTTCTCCCCGAGTACGACCTGACGGCGGCCAATACTCTGGGCCTGCCCTGCGTGGCGGAGTATTTTGCCACCCCCGGCAGCCTCGCCGAGCTGCAGGCGGCCCTGGCGGAGGCACGCGCCCAGGGCTGGCCGCTGACCCTGCTGGGCGGCGGCAGCAATCTGATTCTGCCCGAGCGCCTGGCGGGACTGGTGATGAGGCCGGCCATGGACCGCTGGTGGATCGAGGAGGGCGAGGGCGACAGGGTGCGGGTCCACGCCGAGGCCGGAGTGGTCTGGCATGAGCTGGTGATGGCGTTGGCCGAGCGCGGCCTCTGGGGGACCGAGAACCTGGCGCTGATCCCGGGACACTGCGGCGCGGCGCCGATCCAGAATATCGGCGCCTACGGGGTCGAACTCTGCGAGGCGCTGGAGGCGCTGCAGGTGGTGGACCTGACGAACGGCCGGGCAACATGGATGACACCCGATGAGTGCGCCTTCGGCTATCGCGACAGCATCTTCAAGGGGCGTCTGGCGGGGCGTGTGGTGATCACTCGTCTGGTGATGGGGCTGTCGCGATGGGCGGCGCCGCGCCTTGGCTACGGCGATCTGGCCGCCCGGGTCGGCGTCTCGCCCAGCCCGCTCGAGGTGGCCGAGGCGGTGTGTGCCATTCGTCGCGACAAGCTGCCCGACCCGGCGCGGCTCGCCAACGCCGGCAGCTTCTTCAAGAATCCCCTGGTGTCCGGCAAGCAGGCCGAGGGCCTGCTCGCCGAGTATCCGAGCATGCCGCATTTCCCCCAGCCCGATGGTCGGGTCAAGCTGGCCGCGGGGTGGCTGATTGATCAGTGTGGACTCAAGGGCCTCCGCGAGGCTCACTTCGGCGTGCATGATCGCCAGGCACTGGTGCTGGTCCATTTCGGTGGCGGCAGCGCCGGAGAACTGCTCGTCTTCGCCGAACGGGTGGCTGGCACTGTGCGAGAGCGCTTTGGCGTATCGCTGGAGCGTGAGCCACGCCTGGCCGGTATCCCTCCAGGGTAGCGATGACCCCGGCCTGATGGCCTGAGCCGAAACGACAGCGCCCGCAGCCATGGCTGCGGGCGCTGTCGCTCCGGGGAGGGGGAAGCGGGGCCTCAGCCCTGCTTGCCCTCCTGAGCCTTGGCTTCCAGCTCACGACGGCGGATCTCCCGCGGATCGTTGTGAGCACGCCGACGACGACGGTTGGCGCGTCGCTCTTCCGGCGTCTCCTCGGCCTTGGGGGCCTCGGGCTTCGCTTCGGCCTTGGGCGCTTCGGCTTTCACGTCGGCCTTGGGGGCTTCGACCTTGGCTTCTGCCTTGGGGGCGTCGGCTTTCACGTCGGCCTTGGGGGCCTCGACCTTGGCTTCGGCCTTGGGGGCCTCGACATTGGCTTCGGCCTTGGGGGCCTCGACATTGGCTTCGGCCTTGG
>PWEV01000249.1 GCA_003553625.1 Halomonas sp. | reverse complement strand
CTGGCAACCTGCTGGTTGATGAGGTTGTCCTCCACTACCAGCAGATGGACGCCTTGCAGATCCATCCGGCGAGAGCCCCGCGCCGATGGCTGCGCGACCGGGCCAGGGTCCTCGGCGATCGCCAGGGGCAGCACGAACCAGAAGCGGCTGCCTACCTCAGGCTCGCTGGCCACCTCGATGCGCCCACCCATGGCCTCTACCAGCCGACGGCAGATCGCCAGGCCCAGACCGGTACCGCCAAAGCGCCGCGCGGTGGAGGCATCGCCCTGCCGGAAGGGCTCGAAGATACGCGAGAGCTGCTCGGGGGCGATGCCGCAGCCGGTATCCACCACCTCGAAGCGGACTCGCTCGCTTCCTTCGGGGCGCACCTCCAGGCTGATCTTCCCCTGCTCGGTGAATTTCACCGCGTTGGAAACCAGGTTGATCAACACCTGACGCAGGCGCCCCGGATCGGCCAGCACCCGCTTCGGGAGTTGCGGGTCCAGGCGAGTTATCAGCGCCACACCGCGAGACTCGGCGCGCGGCGCGAGCAGCGCCACCACCCCATCGACCAGCTCATCCAGCGCCAGGACACGCTTCTCCAACTCGAGACGTCCGGCCTCGATCTTGGAAAAATCCAGCAGGTCGTTGATCAGTTCCAGCAGCAGCCCGGCACTGTCGTGAATGGTGGTCGCGCAATGACGCGCCGACTCCTCGAGCCGATGCTCCAGGAGCACATCACTCATGCCGATAACGCCGTTGAGCGGGGTGCGGATCTCGTGGCTGACGGTGGCCAGGAATTCCGATTTGGCCTGACTGGCCGACTCTGCCTGCCGGGCGGTCGCCTCCAACTCTCGACTCAGGGCCTCAAGGTCACGACGCGCCGCGGCGTTATCCCGAGCCTCGCGAAAGAGGATAAGAGCGACCAGCATGGCCGACAGGCTCATCGCCAGGATCAATAGCAGCAGCAAGGCATAGAGCCGCTGCAGCTGGCCACGCTCGTGGGTAGCGGTCTCTGCCAGGTGGCCATTGATGGCGATCACCAGCCGTTCTGTGCGGTTACCCAAGGTATCGAGCTGCCGATCCAGGGCTAGGCGGTCGCGCTCCTGCAGCGCCTCGAGTGCATGGATCATGCGGTCGAGTTCCTCGATGCGCTGCTCGATCTGGTCCAGCAGGGCGCTGGCAGCGGGAATCGAATCCAGCAGGTCGCTGATATCGCCGCCCCCGCGCATCAGGTACAACCGGCTGTAGAAGAGCTCGAAACGCAGCGTCAATCCCGCCCGGTCGGCTTCAGGCTGTGCCAGGTAGTTGCGCATCTGGACCACATCCCGGTCGAGCTTGTAGGCGTGCCAGGAAGTGTCCCCGCCGACGCTCTGGGCCAGGCTGTCCTGCCGCCAGGCGACCAGCCCTACCACGACCAGCGCCGCCGCCAGCAGCAGCAGCGCGCTGATGGCGCCAAGCTTGACTCGCAGGGGCAGGCGCAGCATGGGACGCTCCCGATAGCGGCCCCTCAGGGGGCGTATATGTGCACAACATGCCACACCGAGCGGAAACGCACGGTCTCGTTGAGCAGTTCCGGATGGTCGTCGAAGGGGTAGAGCACAAACAGCGGGCCGAATTCGCGAATCTGAACCGGCGAGCCATCGCGGCTCATGGCAAGAATAACGTCGTAGTCATGCAGTTCGGCCACGGGGATTTCCGCCTCATAGTCGTTCAACGCCCGAACGCGAACGCGCTCGCTGCGAACCCCGGCCGCCGCGAGTACCTCCCGGAACAATGGCCCCTCATAGCGGCCACTGTCCTGATGCCAGGGGGTGCGAGTGCGAATCTCGGTGGGGGCGATGGCCATCAGCATCTCACGGTCGAACCTGGCCTCGCCGCCCACGTTGGGGAAGTCGATATTGCCGCTGATGGACAGCAGCACCTCACCGCCAGGCGACGGCAGTCCCTCCTCGGCAACAGCCGACAGCGGCAGCCACGGGAGAGAAGCAAGGACAAACATGACAGGCAGGACGCGTTGGCGCATGGGGGCAATCCAGTAGCGACATCCGTAGAAGCACAAGCCTACCCGATCCTGGGATAAAGATCAGTCGGTTGGCGCGCCACGCCGCGTCGACAATCAGCGTCAGGGGGTCTCACGGGCCGGCGGATCAGACAGGCGTTCGTCCAGACCGTCCAGCAGCCGCTGAAGGTAGCGAGCACGCTGCTCCCACACCGCGTTGCGATGAAGCTGGCGCGACAGCGGAAGCAACTCGGGGTCTCCCAGTTCCGCCTCGGCAAGCTGGCCATGGTAGGCCTCCACCAACGCCAGGTCGGCCGCCCGGCCCTGCTCCCAGGCGGTCCGTGAGGTCTCCAGGGCCAGGCGCGCCTCCCGCCCGAGCACCTTGTCAAGCCGTGCACCGAGGCGCTCGACCTCCTCCTTCCAGCGAGTCTCGGCATTTCTCGCGCAGATCAGGGCGGGTGCGGGCTGCCACTGTGCATCCACCAGGCAGGCATCGAGCTCATGGGCAATCAAATGGCCACCCTCCGCAGGCGAAAGCGAGAGGGACTGGGCGTGGAGCGGCATGAGGGGAAGCAGCATGGGCAGCAGGCAGGCAAGCGGGCGCAGTATGGGCATGGCAGCATCACCTGGCGGCGCTGGCCCCGGGCCAGCAATGAAAAGGGGGGCGTCAACGCCCCCCAGCATAGCGGCCTGGCCCCGGCAGTGCGAGGCGAACCATGTCAACCGCGCAGTGGCTCGCCTTCCTCGAGAATATCGATGCGCACCAGATCCTCATAGGCATGCCAGCTGGCATGGCCCAGTACGGGCAGGATAAGGGCAAGACCGATGTAGAAGGTCATCACCCCCACCAGCACGCAGCCGGTCAGGATGGCCGCCCAAAGCAGCATCGGGCGGAAGTTGCGGGCCACGGAGCGCACGCTGGCCTCTATCCCCTCCATGAAGGTCAGGTCGTGGTGCATCAGGGTGGGAATGGCCACCGCGCTGATGGCGAAAGCCCCGAAGGCCAGGATGCCCCCCATTACCGTGCCAACCGCGATCATGCCCAGCCCTTGGGGCGTGGTCAGCAGTGACGCATAGAGCGTCGCCGGGCTGGGCACCTCGAAACCGAAAAACAACGCAAACAGCAGGGTCGCAAGCCGGATCCAGGCGAGGAAGAAGATCATCATCATCACGCCCATCATGGCAAGCTGGCCGGCATGAGGCCGCCAGGCGCCGAAGGCATCTCCCAAGTGCGGGGCACGGTTGGCCTCCAGTGCTCGGCTGACGCCGTAGGAACCTACCGCCACCAGCGGCCCCATGAACATGAAACCGGCCACCATGGGCAGCAGCCAATGCCACAGCCCCAGGGTGATGGCGCCTGCGGTGATGGCAATGCTCAGACCCACCCAGAACATGCCGTACGCAAGACTCACAGCCGTGGCCTGGCGGAAATCCTCGATGCCGGCTGCCAGCCAGGCCCTCGGGCGATCCATCCCCACCGGGTTGATAGTGATCTTGACCCTGGGCACTGCAGCCTTGTCATTCTCTCTTGTTGTTGCCGCGTTCATGCCGTTACCCCTGTTGCGCCTTGTAATATCCGCCAGCGGCGAACCGATTCCGACACAGGCCAGCGCCTTAATGCCGACTTCATCTTTTAACACAGTTTTAATGTAGTTGACCCGAGTCAAGATTGCAGCCTCGCCACTTACACGGCTTTCCACGCTTGCACCGTGCGCCATATACGAAGCCGACCACGAATATCGTCGATCCGGCTTGCCTGATTCCCGCCTGTCGCCTATAGAACGCAGGAGCCCCGGCCAATTGGCCGGGGCTCCTGGGACAGTGGCGAGCCTGGTGGCCGCCTGACGAACTCAGCGCACGATCATCACCGATATCTTGGCGTGGTGCACTACATGCTCGGCGTTGGGACCGAGCACGTAGTCGGCGAACTTGCGCTTGTTATGAGACGCCATCACGATCAGGTCGACCTCGAGCTTCTTGGCAGCCTTGATGATCGCCTCCCAGGGCGAGCCGTCGACGATCACCGTCTGGGTCTGGATATCCTCGGGCACGTGCTCCTGAATGAAGGTGTGCTGCGCCTCGGTGATCGCGTCGTGAGCCTTCTTGGCAAAGTCCTTCGGAAAGTAGGAGCCCACCAGCGGCATGCGGTAATCGGGCAGCACCGTTACCACATGCAGCGAGGCCCCGAAGGTCCGGCACAGGGTCACGGCCGTGGGTAGCGCCTTCTGCCAGGAGCTCTCCTCGTTGAGGTCCACCGGCAGCATGATCTTGCTGTACATGTCATCGTCTCCTTCAGGCGGTAGAGGCCTGGTCGGCATCGGGTTCACGACGGCGACGCTGCAGCATCACCACCAGGCCGAACACCAGGAACCCCGGTATCCACATCCACTCCTTGGCCCAGCGATCCACTGGCGCCGCTACCTCAATGATCTCCTGATCGAAATCAAAGCCGAGATCCGCAGCCAGGCTGCCGAATTCGACGAAATCGACCATGGCCTGATCCCCGTCGATCCAGAGCTCCATCCCCAGTTCCTGCATGCGCTCCTCTGCAGTATCACCCCTTGGTACCGGCACCAGAATATAGGTGGTCATGGGGTCGCCGAAGGCATCTTCACCCGAGATCTGCACCCTCAGGTTGCTGCCGTCGTCGACATCACCCATTGCCTGGACAAACTGCGCCGGCGGTACGGGCTGGTAGGGGTCGTGGATCTGGTCCATCCAGAACCCGGGGCGGAACAGGGTGAAGGCCACCAGCAGCAGCAGGATAGACTCGTACCAGCGGTTACGGGCGAACATGAATCCCTGGGTTCCCGCCGCGAAGATCAGCATGGCGATCGTCGAGATGATGAATATCACGATACCCTGTAGCCAGCCGACGTCGATCAGCAGCAGGTCGGTGTTGAAGATGAACAGGAATGGCAGCGCTGCGGTGCGCAGACTGTAGTAGAACGCCTGGAAGCCGGTGCGCAGCGGGTCTCCCCCCGACACCGCTGCCGCGGCAAATGATGCCAGACCCACCGGCGGTGTCACGTCGGCCATGATGCCGAAGTAGAACACAAAGAGGTGCACGGCGATCAGCGGCACGATCAGGCCACTCTGCTGCCCCAGCGTCACGATCACCGGCGCTAGCAGGGCCGATACCACGATGTAGTTGGCGGTGGTGGGCAAGCCCATGCCGAGGACCAGGCTGAGCACCGCGGTGAGCAGCAGGATCAGCATCAGGTTACCCATGGAGAGGATCTCCACGACGTCGGCCAGTACCAGACCCACGCCGGTCTGGGAGACTGCCCCGACGATGATGCCCGCCGCTGCGGTGGCGATACCGATGCCGATCATGTTGCGGGCACCGGTCACCAGGCCGTCCCACAGATCCATGAAGCCTTCCTTGATATCCTCGGCGAGCTTCCCGCGGTGGCGGAAGGCGGCAATGATCGGACGCTGGGTGACGATGATGAAGATCATGAACACTGTCGCCCAGAAGGCAGAAAGGCCTGGCGAGAGGCGCTCGACCATCAGGCACCACACCAGCACGATCACCGGAAGGATATAGTGCAAACCGACCATCACGGTGGGGCGGGTCTGGGGCAGCGTGACCACCTCCGACGTCGGGTCGTCCAGCTCCAACTCCGGGTACTTGGCCCCCACCTTGAGCAGCCATACATAGAGCACCGTCAGCGCCACCGCTACCACCCAGGGGGTAGCATCACCCAGCACTGGCTTGAGCCAGCCGAGGCCGTAGTAGACCCCGAACGACAGCGCCATCAGCAGCAGCAGGCCGGTCAGAAAGCCGATCAACTTGTTCAAGAAGGGGCGCGCCGGATTGCTGGTGGGCAGACCCTGCATGTTGGCCTTCAGCGCCTCGAGGTGGACGATGTAGACCAGTGCGATATAGGAGATCAGCGCCGGAAGGAAGGCGTGCTTGATGACCTCGACATAGGAGATACCGACATACTCCACCATCAGGAAGGCGGCCGCCCCCATCACCGGCGGCATGATCTGGCCGTTGACCGAGGACGACACTTCCACGGCACCGGCCTTCTCGGACGAGAAGCCGACCCGTTTCATCATCGGGATGGTGAAGGTTCCGGTAGTCACCACATTGGCAATCGAGGAGCCCGAAATAAGGCCGGTCATGCCCGAAGCCACCACGGCCGCCTTGGCCGGGCCGCCCTTGTAGTGGCCGAGCAGCGAGAAGGCCACCTTGATGAAATAGTTGCCGGCACCGGCCTTGTCGAGCAAGGCACCGAACAGGACAAAAAGAAACACGAAGCTGGTCGAGACCCCCAGCGCGATACCGAACACCCCCTGAGTGGTCAGCCACTGGTGGTTGACCAGACTCTGGAAGGTCACACCGCGGTGGGCCAGGATGCCTGGCATATAGGGGCCGAACAGCGAGTAGAGGATAAACACCGAGGCCACGATCATCAGCGGCGGCCCCAGGGCACGCCGCGTGGCCTCCAGCAGCATCAGGATACCTACCACACCGATGATCACGTCCTGAGTGATTGGTGCCCCCGGACGTTCAGAGAGCTGGTCGTAGAAGAGGAATATATAGGCGCCGCAGAAAGCGGCGACGGCCGCCAGCACCCAGTCCTGAATGGGAATCCGATCGCGCGGTGAGCGCTTCAGCGCCGGATAAGCCATGAAGGCCAGAAAAAGCGCGAACGCCAGGTGAATGGAGCGAGCCTCGGTGGCATTGAAGACACCGAAGCGAAACATGAAAGGGAGCGGTGAGGCGATCCATAGCTGAAACAGCGACCAGGCCGCTGCGATGCTGACCAGCAGCTTGCCCGGCGCCCCTGCCGGCTTGCGCGCCCCCGAGTCGCTGGAGGCGACCATATCTTCGAGGTCGACCTCCGACGCTCGGGGTTTTGAATTTTCATCGGTCATATGCTGGCCCTGTCCACTGTCAATGACTTACGGTTTTTCCCCTACCGCAGCGGCGGCAGGAAGCCGACTCGCCAACGAGATGCGCGGACGCCCCGAGGGGGTCCGCGCATCGATCACCACGGGTGATCACTCGCCGAGAGTGCCGGGATCATTCGATCCAGCCACGCTCCCGGTAATAGCGTGCCGCACCGTCATGCAGCGGAGCGGTCAGGCCGTCGGAGATCATGTCCTCCTCGTTGAGATTGGCAAACGCCGGGTGCAGACGGGTGAATCGGTCGAAGTTCTCGAACACCGCCTTGACCGTCTCGTAGATCACATCTTCGTCCACCGCAGTGGAGGAGACGAAGGTTGCCGCCACGCCGAAGGTCTCCACGTCCTCGTCATTGCCGCGATAGAGGCCACCAGGGATCACCGAACGGGTGTAGAAGGGATTCTCTTCGATGATTTCGTCGATCTCCGGGCCGGTGACCGGGATCAGGCGGGCATCGATGGTGGTGGTGGCCTCCTGGATGGAGCCATTGGGATGGCCAACCACGTAGACCATGGCATCGATATTGTTGTCGGACAGGGCCGCGGCCTGCTCGGCGGCATCCAACTGGGAGGCCAACGAGAATGTATCGGTATCCCAGCCCATGGCGTTCATCACCACATTCATGGTGTTGCGCTGGCCGGAGCCCGGGTTGCCGATGTTGACGCGCTTGCCGGGGAAGTCGGAAAAGTGCTCGATGCCGGAATCGGCACGGGCGACCACGGTCAATGGCTCACCGTGCATGGTGAAGACGGCTCGCATCTCTTCCCAGGGTCCATCGGACTCGAAGTTGTCCTCGCCGTGATAGGCCCGATACTGGACGTCGGACTGCACGACGCCCATGTCCAGGTCGCCGGACTTCATGCCGTTGACGTTGGCCACGGAACCGCCGGTGGTGGGGGCATTACAGCGAATGTTGTGATCGTCGCTGCCGCGATTGACCATCCGGCACACCGACTGACCGACCACATAGTAGACGCCGGTCTGGCCACCGGTACCGATGGTGATAAAGCGATCCTGTGCCACGGCGGGTGCCGAGAGCATGGCGGCTCCCAACAGGGCGCCAGAGAAGGCAGCAGCCGAAAAAGCATGGCGTTTCATGAACACACCTCATGATGTTGTAGGCAGTAGTATGTGGCAACTCCAGCACACTGACCGGAGGTTCTACCGATCTCTTCTACTTTAGCGGATAAAACTGCATCCGGGTATCCCGGCTCCCTCAACGAGAAATTGGACGATTACAGGTTTATTCTAGCCCCTCCCAGCGTTTACGCCGCGTTGGAAATTAGCGCGTTAGCAGTGCGAAAGCCGTGCCATGGCGCGGTTCTCTCATTCAGCGACGCCTGCCCTGTGATCGCCAGGATGGCTTCACACCGGCCGGCGGGTCAGTTTCGCCGTCAGGCGCTGCAGGCGCGGCGCACCAACCAGGATCAGCGCAAAGGCCACCGGCCAGGCAATATAGAACGCACGCCACCAGCGGCCCGCGAACCCCTCTCCCAGACCGGTGTTAACCCAGGTGATCACGAAGGTCATCAGGAATACCATGTAAAACGACATGAGAACGGAGAAGACCAGCGGGGCGAAACGCGGCGGGAAAAGCATGGAAACTCCTGAGTCCTGTTAAGCCCGAAATGCGGCGGGCATTGGTTGTATGCAAGGAAGCGTCGTACAGGCATAAGGTTAGAAGGTAATTATACGCATGACGTCCCCGCAACCCCTGCGCCCTTCGGTCACATCTTCCTGCAGGCCACATGCAGCTGATCGACTGCCAGGCCCAAATTCCCCCCACCCCCTGGCATGACAATCAGATGGCTTGACTCCCCATCTCGGTGATTGACCGGCGCCTGCTTCCAGACCTTGGGCGCAGATGGGCCCTGGCAAAAATCTGACTCTGTCGTGTATCGCGTTGCAGGAGCCCCGCAGGCGAATGCCCTCGAGCCAGACCCGCCGCGAGGACCTTGCCGAATTCCCGCTCCAGCAGCCAGACTGAAGAGCAACGGTGATCATGAAGGAGGCCTGCTGATGGACGCGATCCTGGAATGTCGACGGGGTGATATCTCCCGCCAGGACGACATTGATGCCGTGGTTAACGCCGCCAACGCTGAGCTGCACCCTGGCGGCGGCGTGGCCGGGGCCCTGCACCGCGCCGCTGGTCCCGAGCTGGACAGGGCCTGCCGGCCCCTGGCCCCCATTCGCCCCGGCGAGGCGGTGATCACCGAGGCCTTCGGCCTGCCCAACCGCCACGTGATCCACTGTCTGGGGCCGGTCTACGGAGTGGACAAACCAGCCGAGGAGCTGCTCGCCGCCTGCTACCGCAACGCCCTTGAACTGGCTGACAAGCATGACCTTGCCTCAGTCGCCTTCCCGGCGATCTCCGCCGGCGCTTTCGGCTATCCGCCGGAAGAGGCGGCTCGGGTGGCACTCGACACCGTCATCGCTACCTTGCCCCACCACCCGAAGATCGCGCTGGTTCGCTTCGTGCTGTTCGATAATAGCAGCGCCGAGCTCTACGAACGTACCCTGGCAACCCTGCGGAGGGGCGCATGAAACCTCCACGTCCAGACCCACCTTGCACAGAAGGCTGATCATCGACAGGCCCACCCCTTACCCGACGCTATGGCCCAATAGTTGCAGCAACCATCGCCCTCCCCTATTCGTCGGGTGCCGAGGCCACCTCATCATCGCTCGACGCAGACAGGCAGTGACCGTCGCTGCCGGGCCAACTGACGCAGTCACCCTCCGCGATACCCAGCTCCTCGAAGAGGCCGGCGTTGACCTCCAGCGCCATCCGGTAGGGCACCCCGGGGTAGGTGACAGGACACTGGGCCGGGTTCTGCGAGCCGCAGGGCCACATGGTGAAGATGGCGGCGATTCGCTCATCCTCGCCGATGAAGGCGATATCCAGGGGTATTCGGGTGCGATACATCCAGAAGCCGTTGCGGGGCGACTGGGTCTCCCGGTAGAGGAACAGCATGCCGGCGTCCTGATCCAGGTGGTCGCGCTCCAT
>PWEV01000039.1 GCA_003553625.1 Halomonas sp. | reverse complement strand
GACGCTATGTTGGCTCCCTCGGTCGTTGGCGCGGCGATCGGCCGTGTCGCCGGCATTTGGGTCGCTGAACGGAGGAGGGCAAGCGATGAACCATCCGGAACTCGACATCCAGGCCATCATCCGTCAACTGGAGGACACCAGGGCAGTGCTGATCGACGACAGCCTCCAGAGCAAGGAGAGTCGCGCCACGGTCATGCTGGATCAGCAGTCGGTGGGGCGTCTGTCGCGCATGGATGCCCTGCAGGGCCAAGCCATGGCCCAGGCCGGGGAGGATCGCCGTCAGCTGTTGCTCCGTCGTATCGAAGCGGCGCTGGCCCGTATCGGCCGTGAGGAGTTCGGGGAGTGCATCGAGTGCGGCGAGTGGATTTCCGCCAAACGATTGCAGTGGGATCCGACCGTGCTCAAATGCATCGACTGCGCGGAGTGACATGATCCAAAAAGCGTTGCCAATGATCGAGTAGCCGGGTGTGGCCATCTCGGCCACACCCGGGGGCGCATCGAGGCCGACCTGGACGAAATGAATGATCCGGAATTACGTTGATCCACGTCCTGTGCAAGACACGCTCCATGGAGTAGAAACGTGAGGGCAGATAACGACATACGCCAGCCAGGAAATGACACGATGACCGAACAGGTGATGGCCGCCATCGACGGCTCGAAGTTCTCGGAAGGGGTTTGCGACGCCGCGGCCTGGGCCAGCCAGGCCCTGGGCGCGCCGCTCACCTTCCTGCACGTTGTGGACAACCATCCCCAGACTGCCGAGGCGGATCTCTCCGGCAATATCGGCCTCGGTTCACGGGAGCACCTGCTCGAGGAGCTCTCTCAGCTCGATGAGCAGCGCGCCAAGGTGGCCCAGGAGCAGGGCCGGCTGACGCTCAAGGTCGTCAAGGATCGGGCCATCGACAGGGGGATTGCGGAGCCTGGCACCCGTCAGCGCAACGGCACCCTGGTGGAGACCCTGGAGGAACTGCAGGAGGAGATTCGTCTGCTGGTGTTGGGCAAGCGCGGCGAGACGGCCCACCAGGACAGCGGCCACCTGGGCTCCAACCTGGAGCGGGTGGTGCGCACCCTGCACCGGCCGATCCTGATGGTATCGGATACCTTCCGGGCCCCGAAGACGGTGATGCTTGCCTTCGACGGCAGCAAGACCACCCGCAAGGGCGTGGAGATGCTGGCCAGGAGCCCGCTGTTCGACGGTATCCCGGTGCACGTGGTGATCGTCGGCGCCGAGACCGTCGACCATCGCTCCCAGCTCGACTGGGCGCTGAAGACCCTGCGCGATGCCGGCCACGAGGCCGAGGGTGCCATCCGCGCCGGCGAGGTGGAGGCCACCCTGCGCGGCTATCAGGAGGAGCTGGGCATCGACCTGCTGGTGATGGGCGCCTACGGCCACTCCCGTATCCGCCACCTGCTGCTGGGCAGCACCACCACCGAAATGCTGCGCAAGGCGAAGGTGCCCGTGCTGCTTCTGCGCTGATTGCGGCGGCCACCCGGCCCACGACGCCCCGGTGTTCCTGATCTGATCAAGGGAGCCCGGGGCGTCGTCGTTTGTCAGTCCTGCGTCTTTAGTCTGCCGAGCACGCCCTGGGCCAGCCACCAGGCAAGCACCAGGAAGGCCAGCATGCCGGCAAGAATCGCGGTGAAGCCGGTGCCGAGGTCCAGGGCGATCCCCAGCACCGCCGGGGCCAGGCCGGTGGAGAAGACCATGGCCGCGCTCAGGGTGGCGCGCACCGTGCCGAGATGTTCGACGCCCCAGATGCGCACCAGGATGCTGGTGGCGATGGGCTCCTGGGCCCCGATGGCCAGGCCGCCACCCACCATCAGTGCCCAGACGCCGAGATCGCCTCCCGCAGTGATCGCCAATACCAGGGACAGTGCGTAGGGCAGCAGGAAGAGGCGCGCCAGACGAATGGGACCCAGGGTGTCCACCCAGCGCCCGCCGAACAGGGCCCCGGGCAGCTTGGCGATGCCCATGCCGGCCAGCGCCAGGGCATAGACACCCAGGGTGGAGCCCAGGTCGGCGGTCAACTGCGCCTGATAGATGAAGAGCCCGGTCATGGTGATCGGTAGCACCATCAGCAGCGGCAGCAGCCGCCAGAAACGCGCCTCGCGGAAGGGGCGTGGGCCGTCGCGACGCTCCCCCTTGCGAGGGCGTCGGCCCGGCGCGGATGGCCACGGGGCGAACAGCAGTAGCGGCACCCAGAGCAGCGCAAGAAAGGCCACGAAGAGCCACCACAGCTCTCGCCACCCCAGCCACACCATCAGCGCCGCCATCAGCGCCGGTAACACCGTCTCGCCGAGCATGATCCCGATGCCCGCCAGCCCGAGAGCGCGGCCGCGCAAGTCGGTGAATTCGCGGCCCGCCAGGGTATTCCCGAGGTGAGTCATCATGCCCTGGCCGCAGAAGCGCACCAGGCCGAGCCCGATCAGCCCCAGTCCCCACCAGGGCGCGGCGGTCAACAGCAGGATGCCGACAAGCAGGGCGGCGATCACCATCAGCGCAAAGCGGCGCGGGGCCACCCAGTCGATGCTGGGGCCCAGACGCAGCACGGCGAAGCCCGACACCAGGGTCACCGCGGCGTAGGCGGCGCCGAACTGCCCGGCCGAGAGCCCGAGGTGCTCGCTGATCGGCGCCTGGAAGAGGCCGATGAAGAAGCTCTGGCCCAGGCTGGAGGTAAACATCGCCAGGAAGGCGATGCCGACAAGGCCGCGATGGTGGCGCAGAAGGATGGCGTAGCTCATGGTTGTGCTGGCCTCCGGGCATCGACCTTGCGCGGTGATGCGGTGATACTTTCCCTCGTGTTTTTCATGATCCGATCTCTACCCTTACTTTCACCCAACTCCCAACACTGCGAGATTTCCCATGACCATCGTCCGTCACGACACCAAGGCGCGCATGAGTCGCGCCGTGATCCACAACGGTATTGCCTATCTGTGCGGCCAGGTTCCCGGCCCCGAGGCGCGCTACGGCGATATCACCGAGCAGACCCAGAGCATGCTGTCCCGTGTGGATGCGCTGCTGGCCGAGATCGGCTCCGATCGGGAAAACCTGCTCACCGCGACCGTCTATCTGAAGAACGGCAACGACGTTGCCGCCATGAACGCGGTGTGGGATGCCTGGGTGCCCACCGGCCACGCGCCGGCGCGTACCTGCGTCTGCGCACCGCTGCCCGCTGATGAGCTGAGAGTCGAGATTACCGTCACCGCCGCGGTGGTGAGTGGCGAGTACAGCTACTGAAATCAAACCCTAACGCGCACAGGGGGCGTCCATGTCGGCCCCCTTTCGCAGCCGCCGTCGACGCGAGAGGGCGCCACGGCGATATCGAATAGCGCCGACATCAGCAACAGGTAGAGGAACGCCAGCATCGGCTCCGGGGCGGAGCGCCGGAAGATCGGCAGGCACTCAGTCCCGTCCTGTGGCGGGGTAGCGGGTATCCTTTAGGCTATCCTTGATCTTCTTGAGATGCCCGAGGAAGTCCTCGCCGCGGCGCAGGGTCACGCCGGTGGCCAGCACGTCGATGAGCGCCAGCTGGATCATCCGCGAGGTCATCGGCATATAGTGGTCGGTATCCTCGGGGGTGGCGACCTCCAGGGTCTCGGTGCACTCCCGAGCCAGCGGCGAGTCGGGCGCGGTGATGCCCAGCACCACGGCGCCGCTCTCCCGGGCCAGGCGGGCGATCTCCACCAGCTCCCGGGTGCGGCCGGTCCATGAGATCACCACCACCACATCGCCGGTGTGGCAGCTCGAGGCCACCATGCGCTGCATGAGCACGTCCACATAGGCGGTGACCGGCAGGTTGAAGCGGAAGAACTTGTGCTGGGCGTCCTGAGCCACGGCGCCCGAGGCGCCCAGCCCGAAGAAGTGAACCTGCTTGGCCTGGATCAGGTAGTCCACAACCCGCTCGATGCGCACCGGGTCGGTCTGTCGGCGAGCGTTGTCCAGAGCGGCGATGGTGGCACCGAAGATCTTCTCGGTGTATTCGGCCGCCGTGTCATCGGGCTCCACTGCCTGGCTGACGTAAGGGGTGCCACCGGCCAGGCTCTGGGCCAGCTTGATCTTGAAGTCCGGATAGCCCTTGGCCTCGAAGCTGCGGCAGAAGCGGTTGACGGTAGGTTCGCTCACCGAAGCGGCCTGTGCCAGTGTGGCGATGCTCATGCCGGTAGCGGCAGCCGGGTCGGCGAGGATGACATCGGCAACCTTGCGCTCGGAGCGGTTGAGCTCTTCGAGGCGCTGACGGATGCGATCGATCAGGTCATGACGGGCCATGGCGCGGTGGGGCTCTCCGTGCTGGGCGGCATAAAGCCGCGGGTTGAAGCCTGGACAGATGATGTGGTGATTTAACTACATTATGCTGTCTATCCTATCCCGAGGAGGCCGGGCACGGCCAATTGTCCCCGATAGCTGGTGCTATATATACGTAAGTTTACTTTAAATTATTGCTTTTTTTCCGTTTCCTGGGTATTTTTTTAGTAATCCAACGAAAAGAGAGTCGGCCATGAATCACTCCCGCCGGCCCAGCCGGCCCAGTCAGGCGGTCAGGACCGACATCGACCTGGTCCTGTTCGGTGCCCTCGGCGATCTGGCGCAGCGCAAGCTCTTTCCGGCGCTGTTCCAGCTCGACCGCGAGGGGCTGCTCGATCCGAGTACGCGCCTGCTGGGTCTGGCGCGCCAGGCGCTCGACCTCGACGCCTTCAAGGCCCGCGTCGAGCAGGCGCTCACGACCCACGTCAAGGCCGAGGAGCTCGATCGAAAGGCGCTGACGCGCTTCCTGGCGCGACTCGATTATCGCCACCTCGATTTCACCCGCGCCGAGGGCTATGCGGCGATCCAGGAATGGCGCAAGTCGGGGCGTGAGCGACCCATGGTGGTCTACCTGTCGGTGGCGGCGAAGATCTACGGCGACATCTGTCAGAACCTCGAGGTCAGCGGTAGCCTGGACGACCAGAGCCGGGTGGTGGTCGAGAAGCCGATCGGCCATGACCTGGCGTCGTCGGCGCAGATCAACGACGCCATCGGCGCCGTCTTCCCCGAGTCGCGCATCTATCGCATCGACCACTACCTGGGCAAGGAGACGGTGCAGAACCTTATCGCGTTGCGTTTCGCCAACCCGCTGTTCGGCACCCAATGGAATCAGAACCACATCTCCCATGTAGAGATCACCGTGGCCGAGCAGGTCGGCATCGAAGGGCGCTGGGGTTATTTCGATGACGCCGGCCAGCTTCGCGACATGGTGCAGAACCATCTGCTGCAGCTGGTCTGCCTGATCGCCATGGACCCGCCGGCCAACCTCGACGCCGACGCCATCCGTGACGAGAAGGTCAAGGTGCTGAAGGCGCTTCGCCCCTTCTCCGAGGACATGCTGGGACGAGATGTGGTGCGCGGGCAATACACGTCCGGCAGCATCGATGGCAGGGGCGTGCCCGGCTACCTGGAGGAGGAGGGCGCCAACACGGAGAGCCACACCGAGTCCTTCGTGGCGATGAAGACCGGCGTGGAGAACTGGCGCTGGGCCGGGGTGCCCTTCTACCTGCGCACCGGGAAGCGCATGCCCGAGAAGCTCTCGCAGATCATCATCCACTTCCGGCAGCAGCCCCACTATATCTTCGACCCGGACCAGCGCGGCCTGGCCGCCAACAAGCTGGTGATCCGCCTGCAGCCGGAGGAGGGCATCGCCCTTGAGGTGCTGACCAAGGACAGCGGCCTGGACAAGGGCATGCGCCTGCGTCGCGGCCCGCTGCACCTGGATTTCAACAGCGCCTTCCCCAAGTCGCGGATTCCTGACGCCTACGAACGCCTGTTGCTTGAAGTGATGAAGGGGCAGCAGTATCTCTTCGTGCGCCGTGACGAGGTCGAACATGCCTGGCAGTGGTGCGATAACCTGATCGCCGCCTGGGCCGATCGCGACGAGCCGCCGCGACGCTATCCAGCGGGCTCCTGGGGCCCCGTGGCCTCCATCGCCATGATCACCCAGGACGGCCGCAGCTGGTATGAGGATTATTGATCCACGGTGCCGGTTCCCGGGCCGGTCGTCGCTTTCTCAAGACCGCCATGATTACCCAGGACGGCCGCAGCTGGTATGAAGACTACTGAGGATCCCCCAACGATGAGCGAGCTTTGCCGAGAACGTCTGGCCACCCAGCTGGCCGAGGCGGTCGCCGAGGCCCTGCGACAGGACCTGAGCCGCCAGGAGCGTGCCCTGCTGGTGGTCTCGGGCGGCTCCACGCCGGTGCCCTTCTTCCACGCGCTGGCTGTCTGCGAGCTGCCCTGGTCGCGGGTCGAGGTGACCCTGGCCGATGAGCGCTGGGTGCCTGAGGAGCATGCCGACAGCAACGCCAGACTGGTGCGCGAGCACCTGCTGCAGGGGTGCGCCGCCGAGGCGACCTTCGTGTCGCTGACCACCGGGGCCGCCACCCCGGAGCAGGGCGTCGACGAGGTGGCCGAGCGCCTGGCGCCACTCGCCTGGCCCGCCAGCGCGGTGGTGCTGGGCATGGGCAGCGATGGCCACACCGCCTCGCTGTTCCCCGACAGCCATGAGCTGTCGCTGGCGCTCTCTACCGGCGAACCGGCGGTGGCCGTGCGTGCCGCGAGCCAGCCACAGCCTCGCTTGACCCTGAGCGCAGATCGTCTGCACAGGGCCCAGCGCCATTTTCTGCACATTACCGGCGGCGACAAGCGCAACGTGCTGGCGAGGGCGCTGGCCGGTGATGACAGCCGCGAGCTGCCGATACGTGCCTTCCTGGCCTGCCCCCTGGCCGTTTACTGGGCCCCCTGATCCCATGGAGAGACATCAATGACCATCGACAAGCAGCTGCCCTCCACCCGGACCACCGAGCTCGACAGTATCTGTTTGAAGGCCGAAGTGATTCCGGTCCTGGCTATCCAGCGCGTGGAGGACGCCGTGCCCCTGGCCACGGCTCTGGTGGAGGGAGGGCTCACCGTGCTCGAGGTGACCCTGCGCACCGACTGCGCCCTTGAGGCGGTCCGCCGAATCAAGGCGGCGCTGCCTCAGGCCAGCATCGGGGTGGGCACCGTGCTGACCCCGGCCCAGTACCGCCAGGCCGAGCAGGCCGGTGCCGACTTCGTGGTTACCCCGGGGACCACCGAGGCGCTCTATCGCTACGGCGTGACCAGTCCGGTGCCGATGCTGCCCGGCGTGGCCACCGTCTCCGAGCTGATGACCGGCTGGCAGTATGGCTACCGCCGCTTCAAGTTCTTCCCCGCCGAGGCCAGCGGCGGCGTCAAGGCGCTCAAGGCCTTTGCCGGCCCCATCGCCGAGGCTCGCTTCTGCCCCACCGGGGGCATTACCCTCGACAACGCCGAGGACTACCTGGCGCTCAAGAACGTGATGTGCGTGGGCGGTTCCTGGCTGACGCCCAACTCCCTGGTGGAGGCCGAGGACTGGAACGGCATCCGCCAGCTGGCTCGCGAGGCGGCGCAGCGCTTCCACCACTGAGTCATCAACGAGACACCGAATTCCCGCGTGCTCTCTGAACAGCCTTTGGCTGTCCTTCCTCCGGCCCCTCGCGGCCGGTTTTTTTGGCCCCGTGACGAGGAAAAGCCACGAGGAAGGCCGCCTTTTGCCGGCCCTTCCGCCGTGTGGTCTGACTCAGCGCCTGGTTCGCTTGCCCCCCTTGTCCGGATGGGGCGCTGCGGTCCCAGCGGCGTCGGCCGTTGCTCCGGCCGTGAAGTGGCCACGCACCAGCGCGAGCAGCCCCTGGGTGGAGGCGTCGAAGTCCTGGCTGCGTTCGTCGATCCGTTCGCTGATCTCGCCGGCAATCTGCTTGCCTAGCTGCACGCCCCACTGATCGAAGGAGTTGATGTTCCAGATCACCCCCTGGACGAACACCTTGTGCTCATAAAGGGCGATCAGCGCGCCGAGGTTCTGCGGCGTCAGCTCGTCGAGCAGCAGTACGCTGGAAGGGCGGTTGCCGGGGCAACTGTAGGGGTCCAGTCGACTGCCGCTCTGGCTGCCCTCCATGAAGGCGTTGGCCTGGGCCAGCATGTTGGTCAGCAGGGCGAAGTGATGCTCCTCGACGCCGGGCTCCGGCTTCAGCGAGGCGATGAAGTCGATGGGCACATAGCGCGTGCCCTGGTGGAGCAGCTGGAAGAAGGCGTGCTGGCCGTTGGAGCCGGTCTGGCCCCAGACGATGGGGCCGGTCTTGTAGTCCACCGGGTGGCCGAAGATGTCCACCGACTTGCCGTTGGACTCCATGTCGAGCTGCTGCAGAAAGGCCGGCAGCTGATGCAGGGCCTGGTCGTAGGGCACGATGGCCTGGGTCTCGGCGCCGACGAAGTTGATGTACCAGATCCCGATCAGCGCCATCAGTACCGGCATGTTCTCGCGGAAGGGAGCCTGGAGGAAGTGCTGGTCCATCTCGTAGGCCCCCTCCAGCATCGACATGAAGCCCTCGAAGCCGACGGAGAGGGCGATGGGCAAGCCAATGGAGGACCACATGGAGTAGCGTCCGCCGACCCAGGCCCAGAACTCGAAGACGTTCTCCTCGCGGATACCGAAAGCCATGGCCGCCTTCTTGTTGGTGGAGGCGGCAACGAAGTGTGCCCCCACATCGGCGTCCGGGCCGGCGTTCTCCAGGAACCAGCGCCGAGCGGTATGGGCGTTGAGCAGGGTCTCCTGGGTCGAGAAGGTCTTGGTGGAAACGATGAACAGGGTGGTGGCCGGGTCGAGGCGGCTGAGCACCTTCTGGATGTGGGTGCCATCGACGTTGGAGACGAAGTGGAATTTAAGCTCCGAATGGCGGTACTTGAGCAGGGCTCGGCTGGCCATGTTGGGCCCCAGGTCCGACCCGCCGATGCCGATGTTGACCACGTCCTTGATGCGCTCGCCGCTGTAGCCCTTCCACTCGCCGCTGCGCACCGCCTCGGAGAACTGCCGGATCTGCTCGCGGGTGCGCTGGATCTCCGGCATTACATCCTGGCCGTCGACCATCAGCGGTTCCTCGCCGAGGTTGCGCAGGGCGGTGTGCAGTACCGGGCGGTTCTCGGTGACGTTGATGATGTCGCCCGAGAACATCTGGGCGCGGCGCTGTACCAGCGCGGAGTGGTTGGCCAGTTCGATCAGCTTGTCGAGCACCGCGTCGGAGACCTGGTGCTTGGAGTAGTCGAGGAACAGGCCGCCCATTCGCAGGCTCATCTTCTCGAAACGCTGTGGGTCGGCGGTGAAGTAGTCGCGGATGCGCTCGTTGGCGGTCTGCTCATGCAGGCGCTTGAGAGCCTGCCAGGTCACGCTGCGGGTCAGCTGGAACATCGAAAGCCACGCCTCCTGGCGTCGGTGAGGGGGGGGTGTCAGTCGGCGGTGCGGTCGGAGACCCAGGCGCCGGCGTCGGGAATGGTCATTTCATAGGCCTCATCGAGCCATGGCGAGCTCATCATGAAATCGGCGCTTGCAGTGTTGCAGGCCACCGGCACGTTCCACAGCGCCGCCAGGCGCAGGAGCGCCTTGACATCGGGATCATGGGGCTGCGGGGCGAAGGGGTCCCAGAAGAAGATCAGCAGGTCGAGTTCCTGCTCGGTGATCAGCGCGCCGATCTGCTGGTCGCCGCCCAGCGGGCCGCTCATGACCCCCCGCACGGGCAGCCCCAGCGCGCTGGCCACGCGGCCGGCCGTGGTCCCGGTGCCGGTGAGCGTGTGTCGGGCCAGAGTCTCCTTCCAGCGCCCGGCCCACGCCAGCAATTCCTCCTTCTTGCCGTCGTGGGCGATCAGGGCGATGCGTTTGCGCGCCGGCAGGATGCGGGTCACCGTCTGACGGGGGCGGATCACGGCCATGGCGTCATGCCTCCAGGATCTTCAGGGTGTTGGTGCCGCCGTGGGCGTTCATGTGATCGCCCCGGGTCAGGATCACGTGGTCACCGGAGGCGGCGATGCCCTTCTCCATCAGCAGCGACAGCGCCCGGTCGTTGAGCTCGAGAGGCG
>PWEV01000189.1 GCA_003553625.1 Halomonas sp. | reverse complement strand
CGGCGGAAAGCCCCAGCGTCTCGGCGCTTTCGCTGCCATCGAGCAATGCGGGGAGGTGCAGGCCGAAGCGGCCCAGGCGCTGTACCGGGGCGAAGTGGTCGGGATAGTCGCGCACCAGCAGCTGCCAGATGGTCGCCGCGGGGACCTCTTCGTCCGAGACGCCGAGCTGCCAGCCCTGCTCGCCGGCCTCGAGCCGGCCGGCGCTCTGAAGCTGATGGAGCAGCTGGTCGAGCAGGCGCTGGGCGCCCAGGTGCCGGCGGGTCAGCTCGCGGTAGCGGGCCTGGCTGAGGTGTTTACCGCCGGCCAGCCGCTGCAGGGCCTCGGCGGCGAAGGCGTCGGCCAGGCTGTCGAGCAGCGGGTCGACCTCGCCGGCGAAGCGTCCGCCGGTATGGTGCCGGTAGGCGCTGGCCAGTTGCGGCACGGCGGCGTACAGCGGTGCCAGGTCGAGGGGTGTGGCGCTGCGCTGGCGCGGTGCCGGAGTGAGCTGGACGTCCAGATAGCTGAAGCGCTGATGATGCTGGCGCTTGAGGCGAATGGCGCGGAAGCGGGTCTCGCTGAGCACCGCCACGGCGCGGCCCTGGGCGTCGAACAGCTCGAAGTCGGCGGTAAAGGAGTGGGGCGCGCGCTTGAGTACCTTTGCATGGGCCAGCGCCGGCACGCCGCCGTCGGCCAGCAGCTGGATCCGGCCAACGCGCACCGGGACGAAGGCCAGGCCGCTCTCTTCCTGTCCCAGCGCGGCGGCCTCGCGGGCCAGCAGCGGAATGAACAGCTGGAAGGCGCTGTCGAGGATGCCGGGGTGCAGGTGCAGGCTATGGCGGGTCTGCTCGATGACCTCGGGCAGGGCGATCTCGCCGATCACGCTGTCGTGCTCCACCCAGGCGCGGGCGATGGCCTGGAAGGCGGGGCCGTAGTGCAGGCCGAGGCGCTCGGCCAGGGCCAGGTGTTCGCTGAGCTCGATGTCCGGAGCGCGCCGGGGCAGGGCGGGGGCTTCGCGCTGCAGCAGGAAGCCGCGGCTCTGCTGCATGACCCGGGCCACGGCGTTGAGCTGCCACTCCCCCTCGGCCAGCGGCTCTCGGGAGCGGATCTCGATGCGGCCGTCCTCGGGGGCGAGATGCAGGCGCAGGCGGCGGCCGTGCTGGCTGTCCAGCAGCAGCGGCGCGCGGATCTCCAGCTCCTCGACGTCGACCACCCGGGCATCGTGGGCGTGTCGGCCGGCGGCCAGCGCCAGCTCGATGAAGCCGGCGCCGGGGAAGACCGCGGCGTCGCCGACCACGTGGTCGGCCAGCCAGGGCAGGCGCCCGGTATCGAGTTGGCTCTCCCAGCTGTTGGGCTGCTGTGCCAGGCGATAGCCCAGCAGCGGGTGTTCGTAGTAGCGGTTGAGCAGGCCCTGGCCGCCGGGGGTGCTCTTGATCCAGAAGCGTTCGCGCTGCCAGGGGTAGCGGGGCAGCTCCACGCGCCGACCCGCCACCGGAAACCAGCCCTGCAGATCACAGGGGGCGCCGCTGAGCAGGAGCTGGCCGATGGTCTGGCGCAGGCAGGCCTCGGCGGGGCGCTCGCGCTCCAGGGTGCCGAGCACCTTGCCCGTGACCTCGCGGTCGCGCAGGGCGTCGCTCAGGTAGCGGCGCAGGATCGGGTGGGCGCCGATCTCGATGAAGAGCGTGCTGCCTGAATCGATCAGCGTCTTGATGGCGGCATCGAAGAGCACCGGCCGGCGAATGTTGTGCCACCAGTAGTCGGCGCCGAGCTCGCTGGCGGCCAGTTCGCCACCGGTGACGGTAGAGACGTAGGGAATAACCGCCTGCTGCGGGGCGATGTCGGCCAGCGAGGCGACCACGCCGCTCTCGATGGGGTCCATGGCCGGGCTGTGGAAGGCGTAGTCCAGCGCCAGGCGCTTGGCGAAGGTGCCCTGTTCGGCAAGCTCTGCCTCCAGCCGGCTCAGGGTGTCGGGGTCGCCGGCCAGGGTGACGCCGCGGGCGCTGTTGATGCCGGCCAGGTGGACGCCGGCGTAGTCGCCTTCGGCCAGGAGCTCGCCGATCTCCTCGGGGCCCATGGCCACGGCGCTCATCTCCCCCTGGCCGCGGGTCTTGCCCTGGTAGTGGCTGCGGAAGTAGATCACCTTGACCGCGTCAACCAGGCTCAGGGCGCCGCAGGCCCAGGCGGCGGCCACTTCGCCGACGCTGTGGCCGGTGACGGCGGCGGGCTCGATGCCGTGGTGACGCAGCAGGCGGGTCAGGCCCACCTGGACGGCGAACAGCGCCGGCTGGGCGATCTCGGTCAGGGCGAGCCGGCTCGTGCCTGCTTCCCGAGGCGCGTTGCGTCCCTCCAGTTCGGCACGCAGGGAGAAGTCGCCGTGGTGCTGGAACAGGGCGTCGACCTCGTCCACCGCGGCGGCGAAGACGGCCGAGCTTTCCAGCAGTTCGGCGCCCATGGTCTCCCACTGGCAGCCGTTGCCGGCGTAGACGAAGGCCGGGGCGCCGGCATCCGTCAGGCGCTCGCCGCGCACCAGACGCGGGTCGGGCTCCGCCTCGGGGTCGGCCAGGGCGCTGAGCTGGGCGATGGCGTCCTGCTTGCTCTCGACCATCAGCAGGGCGCCGTCGGCGTGATGTTCGCGGTGATGGCGCAGGGTGTAGGCGATGTCGTAGAGCGAGTCGTCGTTTGCCTTCAGCCACTCGGCCATTCGCCCGGCCATGGCACGCAGGGCCGGCTCGCCGCGGGCGGTGAGCTGAAACGGCAGAGGCCCCTGGTCTTCCCGCTCGCTGGGTGCCTGTGCGTTGTCGGTTTCCGACACTGGGCTGGTCTTGTTCAGCGTTTCGCTTTGCTGGGGCGGGCTTTCGAGAATCACGTGGGCGTTGGCGCCGCCGAAGCCGAAGGAGTTGACGCCGATGATCAGGCGGCCCTCGGCCTTGAGCGGCAGGGCCTTGGTGACCACCTGAAGGTTCCACTCGTCGAACTTGATGCGCGGGTTGAGCGTGCGGATGCCGATGGTGGCCGGCACCTCGCGGTGGCGAAGGCTGTAGAGCGCCTTGGCCAGGCCGACGGCGCCCGAGGCGGTCTCCAGGTGGCCGACGTTGCTCTTCACCGAGCCGATGGGCAGCGGGGTCGCGCGATGCTTGGCCAGCGCCTCGCCGATGGCGCGGGTCTCGATGGGGTCGCCCACCGCGGTGCCGGTGCCGTGGGCCTCCAGGTAGTCGATCTCGTCTGGGGCGATGCCGGCCTGTTCGTAGGCCTCGCGCATCAGCGTCACCTGGGCGCTGGCGTTGGGTACGGTCAGTCCCGACTTGTGGCCATCGGTATTGACCGCCGAGCCGGCCACCACGGCGAGGATGCGGTCGCCATCGGCCACGGCACGCTCGTAGTCCTTGAGCAGGAACAGGCCGGCGCCCTCGGAGCGCACATAGCCGTCGCCGGCCTCGTCGAACACCCGGCAGCGTCCGTTGGCCGAGAGCATGCTGGCCTTGGAGAAGATGATGAAACCGTAGGGGTGCAGGTGCAGGCTGATGCCGCCGGTCAGCGCCATCTCGGTCTCGCCGCTGCGGATCGCCTGGCAGGCCTGGTGGAAGGCCACCAGCGAGGAGGAGCAGGCGGTATCCACCGACATGCTGGGTCCCTGCAGGTCGAACAGGTAGGAGATGCGGTTGGAGGCGATGCTCGAGGTGTTGCCGGTGGCCGAGGAGGGGCCGATGGACTCGAGATCGTCGGCCTGACGATAGGCGTAGTCGATGCTGGCCACGCCCACGAAGACACCGCAGCGGCTGCCGCGTAGCGAGGAGGGCGCAATGCCGGCGTCTTCCATGGCTTCCCAGGCCAGCTCCAGCAGCAGACGCTGCTGGGGGTCCATGTGGCTGGCCTCACGGGGTGAGATGCCGAAGAAGGCCGCATCGAAGCCGCTGATATCACCGAGGCTGCCGGCCGCGAAGGTGATGCTGGTGCCGGGATGCTGGCGCTCGGGATGCTGGTAGGCCTCGTGGCTCCAGCGATCCTCGGCCACCCGGGTCACCAGGTCCTTCTCTGCCTGCAGGTCCTGCCAGAACGTTTCGGGTGTGGTACCAGGGAAACGGTGGGCGGCGCCGATGATGGCAACGCGTTTACTCATTCTTGCTCCTGATGGCTCTGGGTATGCCCTACCGCATCGTTGTCTTGGGGATCGTCATGGGGCGATTCCTGGCGGCTGGCATCTTGCAGCAGCGCCTCGAATATCGCCATACCCAGTTCGCTGACGCCGAGTGATTCGGCGGCTTGGCGGGCGTTCGCTGTCGTCTCGCGCCGGCTGGACCAGAGAGCGTAACAGGTATCGCCGCTGGGCTCGCCCAGCCGATCATAGGCTCCCGACATGATCGGAACATGATCCCCGTACCAGCACAACATGCCGGGCCTGGCCGCGGGCGAGGCGGGCGTCAGCTTGGCCCGGAGCCGGCCGAGCATGGCGTCGGCGTTGCGCAGGTGGCGCAGGTAGACCCTCAGATCGGCGATCTCTTCCGTCTTCAACCGGTTGGCGGCGGCACCGGAAAGATGGGGTGCGTCGTCGGGAACCGGCCTCTCCAGGTGCAGCGGGCCGTGATTCTCCATGGTGATGGCGAACACGAACAGCGGTCTATTATCACTGTCATCCAGCAGGGTGCCAACCATCTCTGCCACCGCGAGGTCGCCGACGTACTGGCCGTCACGATCCCGAGCATCGAAGTGGCGGATATCGAGGAAGTGATCGAAGCCCAATTGCGGCATCACTCTGTGGCGCAGATAGAAGCTGGCCGGGTAGGGGTGCACGCAGACGGTGCGATAGCCAAGCTCGCCCAGTCGGCTGGCCAGGCTCGCCACCGGGGTGTGGATGAACTGCCGGTAGGGCGTGAAGCGGTGGATGCCAAGCGCCCGGGGGGGCAGGCCGGTCAGGAAGGCCGCTTCGGTGCGCACGGTATTGGCGCCCCAGGCGGGCACCCTCAGGGGGCCCCGGCGAAGGGCGCTTTGCGTCAGGGCATCGAAGTGGGGCAGCAGGTCCCCCGGCACCAGTTCACTCCAGTCACGCGGGTCGAAGAAGGATTCGCTCTGCACCACTATCAGGTGAGGCAGGTCTTGCAGGTGGGGCAGGTCTTGCGAGACGGGAGTGGTCCCGGGCACCGCCTCGGAGGCAAAGGGACCCTTGAGCGCCTCGGCGGGAAGCGGCCTCATGGCCAGGCGGCCGTAACTCCACAGGGCGGAAAACAGGCCAAGGCGGTGAAGATCCTCGTGGGGCTCGAGCCGGCAGGGCGGCAGCCCCTTGAGCCCCGGAAGCAGCAGGGCCGCCGAGCTCAGCAGCAGGAAGCCCGCTGGCACCAGAAGCGCCGCCGGGCCATGGCGGCTGAGCAGCGAGGGCTCCAGCCAGAGGAAGGCGGCAATGGCCAGGGCGCCGGCGCTGCTGGCGGCAACCGCCAGCCGGATGCCGAAGAAGGGGACGTAGAGCCGTGGGTGCTTGATGGCGTCAAGGAAGTACTCGAAGTCCTGGCAGATGAACGGCTCATTGAGGGTGGCCGACTTGGTGTTGCTGGCCTGCACCACTACCAGCTGCAGCGAGGCGATGAACACGACGCTGAACCAGGGGCGCTGCAGCACCAGCAGGAAGAACGCGAACAGCAGGCAGGTGCTGCCAAGGTGGACCAGCAGCGTCGCCGGCGGACGTCGCCAGAAGGGGGCGACGGAGGGGCGCAGCAGGGCCTCGATGGCGAAGGTCAGCGCCAGGCTCATCAACAGCGCCGCGACGATGGCGGTACTCATGGGTGGCTGCCATAGCCCATCAGGCGCAGCAGGCGCTGGGAGAGTCCCGCCGGCAATACCGCCAGCCACCAGCAGCCGAAGTTGAGCGGGAACGGGAAACTGATGCGGGCGCGGTTGCGGGCGATGCCGGCCTGGATCACTCGGGCGGCCTTCTCCGGCGGCCACTCCCAGGGCTTGGGTCCCGGCATGGCGGCACACATGGGCGAGCTGACATAGCCGGGCATGACCACGGTGACGCCAATTCCATGGGGTGCCAGGTGGCCGCGCAGGCCCTCGCCAAAGGCCTTGAGGCCGGCCTTGCTGGCGCTGTAGCCGGGGGTGGTCGGCAGGCCGTGCCAGGCCGCCAGGGAGCTGATCAGCACGAACTGGCCGGAACCGCGCCGGACCATGGGCGGCGTCAGGATGTTGGCCATGGCCATGGGCGCGCGCAGATTGATCGCCAGCAGGTCGCTCACCTGCTCCCAGGGCTCCAGCTCGCCGGGGCCTGGAACGTGGTGGTTCTGGCCCGCATTGGCAATCACGATATCCGGCAGGCAGCGCGCGGCCAGGGCTTCGAGCCACCCCCGCAGCAGGGCATCGTCGGTCAGCGGCACGGCGTGACATTCCACCTGGGCACCCTTCTCACGGCAGGTCTCGGCCAGCGTTTCCAGGGCCTCCACGCGGCGACCGTGCAGCAACAGACGGGTAGCCGGGCCGGCGTAGGCCTTGGCCAGGGCGCCGCCGATGGCGCCGCTGGCGCCGGTGATGAGCACGGTGCGTTCGATCTTCACGTCGGGTTCCTGATGGCTCACAGCAGCGCCTCCAGCGGGGAGTGCTCTGCCGTCAGCACCCTGGCGGCGTTCTCAACCGCGAGATCGATGCCGCGGCGACAGTAGAAGCCGCCGTTGACCTGGGTGGCATGCATCACGGTGTCGTGAAAGCTGCGGAAGAGCTCATCATCCGGAGGTGGCGGCCTGTGCCAGAACTCATCCAGGCTCTCCTGGAAGGTGAGACCGGCCATGTTGTAGATCGGGTCGCTCAGTGCCAGGGTCGGGCAGCGGTGTTCCAGCGACACGATGCCGACGGTGCTGTTGACGGTGACGGTGCCGGCGGCACGTTTGAGTAGCGTGTTGAGGTTGCCGGATTCGAGATAGACGATGCGCCCTTCCAGTCCATAGAAACGCTCCAGCTCGCGGATGATCCTGGCGTAGTTGACCAGCCCCATATCCAGCGGATGGTTCTTGATGCACAGCAGGGCGTCTGCCGGGGCAAATTCGGCGAAGGACCCCATCACGCGATCCATTACCTCCTGCATGTCGTCGAAGGGAGAATGGTCGCGGATCTGGGCATCCGTGTTCAGCTGCAGAGGCAGCAGAAAGAAAGGCCGCTTGCCGTCGACCAGCGCCCGGATACGCTCCTCGTCACGAGGCTTCCAGAAGCGCAGCTGGGTGAAGCGCTTGAGGTAGCCGGCGTACTCCACCGGAGCGGTGATCGGCGCATGGTTGCGGTAGTGCGGATAAGCCAGCGGGTTGGCGATTCCGCCCAGATGGTAGAGGACGTCGTGGGTGGCGCGGACGCGGAAGGCGGACTTGAAGCGATCGGGTGCTGGCAGCTCGGGCAGCCGTCGCCCGGTTTCCAGGAACCACTCCGGATCCCGTGGCAGCAGGGAGTGGCCGTTGACGCCTTCGCGCTCCAGGGTGATCCAGAAGGGGCGGAAATAGCCCTCTTCGAACACATGGGTGCGGATGCCCTTCGCTGGGCCACCCTCGATGGCCGGTCGATGCACCGGGCGGCGGTCGCCGAAGACGATCTGGTCGGTGATCGCGTGGCGCTCCCAGAGCGATTCGACAACGCCGGCGAGCTCGCTCAGGGGACCGCGGAAGTGGTGGACCGGGCCGCTGTCCCGCTGCCAGTAGAGGGTGTCGCCGCCGTTGAACTGGACCTTGACCACGCGGTTGCCCTCGGCAGCGAGGCGCTGGCCGAGTCGCGGGTAGAAGGGAGAGCAGACCCCCTGCAGAAACAGGAAAGAGCGTCCCTGGCGTGTCACGTCAGTCTTTTCCAATGCATCGATGCTTGCCAAGTTCAGTGCTTGCCGATGAAGGCGTTGCGGTAGCGACGATAGAGCCGGGTCTTCCAGGTCAGGGCCTGGCGCCGGGAGCGCTGCTGCTCCAGCAGGGTCACGGCGGTTTCGGCACTGCACAGCTGGCCGCTTTGCGGATCCACGTAGGTGGGGTAGAGCAGCAGCGTAGCCGCCACCAGGGCATCCAGCGTCAGCCGTCGCGTGCGTCTTTCGCAGCTCATGTGGTCCTGCGTCAGGCCCCAGCCGGCATAGAAGGGCAGGCCGTAGGTGGCCACCCGCTTGCCCCTGAGCAGTGCCTCGAAGCCGGTCAGCGAGCTCATGGTGTGGACCTCGTCTGCGGCGTCGAGCAGCTCGGCGATCTGGATGTCGCCGACGTCAAGATCATACAGCTGTTTGGAGGCCTCATCGAGCGCCCCCAGTCGAGCGCCGCTGACCACGTCCGGATGGGACTTGAAGAGCAGCAGGGCGTCCGGATTCTGTGCCCGCACGGCTTCGAGCAGGGCGCGGTTGGTGCGAATCTCCGGCGAGCCGCGGGCGATGGAGGCGTCGGTCTCGACCTGGCCCGGCACCAGGATGCGGCGTCGCCCGGCCGGCAGCTCGGGCAGTTGGCGGCCTGCGACGTTGTATTTAGAAAGTTTCAGCCGTACCAGACGCTCGCGCAGAGCCGCGGCGCGAGCCAGCAGGTCATCCGTGAAGTCGGTCTCTTCGAGGAGCCGCTCGAGCTCGCTGGCGCAGGCGGGGTCGTAATAGATGCCGAGGTGATCGATGACCAGCGACAGCGGGCGGGCCAGGTCAACACCGAGCCCCACCGAACGAATGAAGCCATCCTCCATGCGCGCCAGGCCGACCTGCTGCTGCTGGCAGCGGCTTGCCAGGTCGTCGTCCACGCGGCTGGCCCAGGCCAGCAGGCGAGAGCCGGCGGGGGCGGCCGCCAGGGCGGTCTGGCTGTCGGGATAGTGCGCAAGTTTCGCCTCGGGGCCCAGGAAGTCGCCCACGAAGCCGCGTTTCCAGCCGGAGAAACCGCCAGCACTCCACTGGCCGGCCAGGCGGTCGCGCTGGCGTTTCTGGTCGGCGATCAGGGCGATGGTCTCTTCCAGGCTGGCGGGCTCGCCGGTGTAGGGATTGCCGTAGCGGCAGTAGCGCAGATAGGCCGCGGCGAACAGCTGCTCCAGGCTGCGTGGGACCTGGCGGCGTGAGCAGCGCTGACGGTCCTCGGTCAGCCCCCAGCCGGCATAGAAGGGCAGGCCGTGGCAGGTGACCGATTTGCCGGCGATCAGCGCCTCGAAGCCCAGCTGGCTGGTCACCACATGCACGTGATCGACGATATCCAGCAGCGCCCAGGGATTGATGTCGTCACCGATCAGCCGGCAGCGAGGGTGCTGGCGCGCCGCTTCGAGCAGGTGGCCCTGTTTCTTGCCGGCGATGACATCGGGATGCACCTTGACCAGCACCTCGGCTTGCACGTGGGCCTCGAGCGCCTCGTCCAGCATCTGTTGAAAGGTGTGGCTGCTGGCGCCGCCATAGCCAATCGAGGCGTCTCCCCGGGTCTGGTCGATCACCAGCACCCGCTCGCGCGCCTCTGTCAGCTCGGGAGGTAGGCGGTCCGGGGCGTGGTTGTACTTGGATAGCCGGTGGCGGCGCAGCAGGGCCATGGCGTGGCACGCGCGGGCTAGCTCCTCATCGGAGAAACCGCCCTCGGCGATCATGCGCTCCAGGTCCGAGGGGCGAGTGGCGTCGTAATAGATGCCCGAGGCGTCGACCACCAGGCTGTGTGGCTGGAAGCCTTCTACCCCGAGCCCCAGTGAGCGCAGGAAACCATCTTCCAGGGCGGTGTAAGGCAGGCCGTGCCGCTCGGCATAGGCTCTGGCCCTGCGAGAGGTCGGCTTCAGCCCCCAGCCGATGACCGCATCCGCCCGTCGTGACAGACCACCCATCCGACAGAAGCGCTGGTACTCAGGCAGCGCGGCGCCCAGGATTCGGATCCGGGCGATGCCGCGTGAGGTATAGCCTGCGGTGCGGGTGGGCATGGGCGTTCCGTGGGGTTCGGCAAGGCCAGGAAAAGTACGCGAAAGCGTCAGCAGGTTCAATTCTTCGCCGGCCAGAGTGGGCGCGTCAGTGCCCCTTCAATATTCCATCAGCCTGGTTTCTTGGCCTCCCTCGGGCGGCATGGTCTAACCTGACCTAGGTCAACCACGCCACCCCACGACGCCAAGGATGCGCGAATGACAACTGTCAGCCAGACGTATCGGCGGCAGAGCGAGATG
>PWEV01000306.1 GCA_003553625.1 Halomonas sp. | reverse complement strand
GTCTCGGTGGCGTGGTTGGGCACCACGCGGTCGTAGACGTTGAGCACGAACAGCGGCATCGCCACCGCAAAGAGGTTGATCATCACCGAGCCGGCGATGACATCGCGGTAGAGCTTGCGGTTCTCGCGGATCACGCCCCAGAACCAGTGGCGTCCGCGCTGCTTCTTCACCTCCGGCCCGCGGGCATCGAAGTGAAAGCGCGGCCTTACATAGATCGCCTGGCCGCTGTAGCTGGCCTGCAGGCCGTCGAGGCTCACCTCGCTCACCGCATCGCCCAGCTCCGGAAAGATCACCTGGGCACGTCGCGCCTTGATATCCAGGGCCACCAGCACGCAGGCGCGGCCCGGCTCCAACATCAGCACCGCCGGAAACAGCGAGGGGTTTAGCTGCACCAGGCGGCTCTTGACCAGTCGCGCCGTCATGCCCGCCCGCGCCGCCGCCCGGGGGAAGACACCCGGGGTAAGCCGGCCCTCCTCCAGCGGCAGGCCGGCGGTCAGGGTCTCGGCGGTGGTGGTCTGATCATGGAGAGTGGCGATGCTCTGCAGGCACTCCAGCAGCTCATCGCCTGCCGCCGAGCGGGAGCCGGGCGCTTCCGGGGGATCCAGGGATTCTCTCTGGCTCACGAACACCTCATGAGTAGGGAAACCCCGCCGGCGAGGTGCCGACGAGGCCAACAACAAAGAAACAAGCAGGACGCCGGACGGTGACCAGCCTCACGCCGGAATCAGCCTCCAACGGTGTAGCTACCGCCATAGCCCATCGCGTCGAGGCGCTGCTTGAGTGCACGGGTCTGCTCGGGACTGACCGGACCCAGCTGCACCCGGTGGAGGCTGCCCGAACTCTCCAGTTGCATCGGCAAGTTAAGCTCGGCGGCGAGCTGCTCCCCTAACCCCAGGGCGCTTTCCTGACTGCGAAGCGCTGCAACCTGAAGGAAGGTGCCCGGCTGATCAGCTGAAGCGGCGAGGCCATCAACGGGTAACTGCGCATCAATCTCGGCGTAAAAGTCCATCGAGGCGCCGGCCTGCCAGCCGCGCGAGACCGTATCGCTGCCGGCGGCCAGCGCCTGGGGCTGCGCCTCGACCGGGGCAAAGCCCAGGTCCAGGTTTTCACCCACCCGCTCCAGGGTCACCTCGACGCGGCGGTTCTGACTCCGTCCCTCAGCGGTGTTGTTGGTGGCCACCGGCTGGCGGGAGCCATACCCGCGGGTCTGCACCAGGCCGCGATCCACGCCCTGGCTGACCAGATAGTCGGCCACGCTGTCGGCACGCCGCTGGGAGAGCGGGTCGTTGATGGCATCGTTGCCGGTGGTGTCGGCGTGGCCGGCGATGAAGACCCGTTCGAGGTTGCTCATGCCGCGGATCTGTTGCGCCAGCTGGCCGAGTTCGCCCCGCGCCTGGGCGGAGAGGTCGGCGCTGTTGATGGCAAAGAGCGCATCGGCGGAAAGCGTCACGTCCGGCGCCCGCGCCGGCGCGCTGATGCCCCCGGTGAAGTCCTGCAGCGTAAAGCCCATGGGGCCGTCGGCGGGACAGATCACCTCGGGGTTGAGCGCCACCCCGTCGCTGCCCATCTCGGCCAGCGTGGGCATGTCATCGCGCACCACGCCCAGGGTCGGCATCAGCTGGCCCATGGCGGCCAGGGTGCGGGCATCGGCCAGGGACACATCGTACTGCGCATTGACGAAGGCGCGGCTGGCCTCGAAGAACTCGTTCTCGCTGTCCAGCACGTCGAGCAGGGTACGCTGGCCGATATCGAACTGCTGCTGGTAGGCGCCGCGCACCCGGTCGATGGACTGGCGATGCTGGTTGAGATACTGCATCTGCTCGCGCAGACGGCGGGTATCGTTGTAGGCGATCTGGGTGGTCTGGCGGATGTTGTGACACACCACCTCGCGCTGGTTGATCGACTGCTCCACGCGGTCGCTGGCGGCCCGGAAGGAGGCCAGATCGCTGCCGCCGCGATAGAGGTTCATGCTCGCCACCAGCTCGATGCTGTGGCGGTCGCGACGGCCCTGGGGGTCGAAATTGCCGTCGCTGCTGTCGTAGGTGCCGGTGCGACCGCGAAGGTCCAGGCGCGGCTGGAAGCCGGCACGGGTGCCGGCCTGCTCGGCGCGGCTCGCTTCGATGTTCTCGATGGCGGCGTGAAACTCGGGGTTGCCCTGGAAGGCCAGGTTCACCGCCTCCGCCACGCTGGGCGGAAGGCGATTGTCGAGCTGCGGTGCCGATGCCAGGTTTTCGGCGGGGAGCTGGCCGACGATGCGCTGGTAGCGGGCGGTCACATCGTGAAGGTTGGAGGCCTCGGTCATCAGGTTGGATTCGGCCAGCGCCAGGCGGCCGCTGATCTGCTCCAGGTCGACGCCGCGTCCGGTGCCGGACTGCACCCGCTCCTCGATCTGGTTGAACACGCGCAGGTGGTCGGCGTAGTTGTCCTGGGCCAGGCGGACCAGCTCGCGGTAGCGGCTCACGTCCAGATAGGCCCGGGACGCCTCAAGCGCCACGTTCTCGCTGGCCCCCAGCAGCTCGTAATAGCGAACCAGCTTGGCGCGGTCCAGCCGCTCCACCTCGCTGCGGGTGGCGAAGCCGTCCCAGATCATCTGCGACAGGGTCAGCTCGGCGAAGGTGGTTTCGTAGCTTCCCCGTTGATCAGACTGGCGATCTTCACGCCCGATGCCAGCGGCCGCGTCGATGCTGGGCAGATAGTTGCCGCGAGCCACGCCCACGTCGTTGCCGGCGGCGCGCAGGCCGTTCCAGGCGGCATGCACCTCAGGGTTGGTGGTCAGTGCCTGGCGCACCACTTCCGTCATGTCGGTAGTACCGGGCCGAGCGAGACCCGGGGGCAGGCCCTGGGCCACGGCAGCGGCCAGCGGTAACAGCGTCAGGGCAGATCCGACAAAGGCGGCTCCGGCGAGACGGCGATAACAGATAACGTCGGTGGTGCGTGTCATGGTGGTTCCCTTTTGCATGATCCCGGGCGCTGACCGTCGGCCTACCCGGCAGGACATATGTCATTGCTTTTATTGCTTTTCGGGCCGCATCCCCGGCGTGGTTCCTCATCGCCGGAATGGCGCATCCTTTCCCGTTTTCCACTTTATTAAAGCAAGATATACCAGAATTGTGGTCACTTCGTTACAGGCTAATCAGCCTTATGACTGACACAAGTATTATTTGTTACCCAGTGTAACGAAGGTTTCTCGTTTGTCCACTCAGCGGAGTTCGGCCTGGCGACGACAATTCCCCGCCTTCGTGTAAGCCAAGGCTTACATAAGGGTCCGTTGACCGATCCGCTGCAGGGAAGCGCGCTGCCTCACGGCGCCAGGCTTTCTTCCGAATCGGATAAACGTGATATTGTCTGGGAATTGCGGCACGGCAACGTTACCCAAGGAGAAGGCCATGTCCTCATCGCAAATCCAGAAGACCCGCGTCATCAATGAGCTGCGGGGGTTCATCAAGAAGCTGCTGCAGGACCCGAAGATCCTCGAGCAGTCCCTGGACATCGCTCGTCGACATCTCCCGGAGGGCAGCAGCAGCGCCATCATGGCGCGCATCGCCAACGATATTTCCGACACCACCAGCGTTCACATACCGGAGGATCCCACCGAGCACTCCGAAGCCGACCGCCTCTTCCTGGAACTGCTCAAGGAGGTGGTGAACGAGGAGCAGGCTCTCTACTGACCCGCCCCTCTGCGCCCACGCGGTGTCACCCTGATCAACGCGTCCCCGACTGACCCGTTCCCGCGCCCGGCCTCGCCGGGCGTTTTCGTCAGCGCCTCTCATGCACGTACACGATTCTGCCCGCCCCATTCCGGCGTCTATCGGAACCCACCCCCCTGATAGTTACATTTCGCTACACAATTACCAGAATCGTCCTATGCTCGTGTAAGAGCCTCGGACTTGCTCCGGGCCAGGGGAGGTGACGCATGACCCGCCAGGACACCCAGGAACCACTGCTCGATACCGGCTGGCCAAGGCCGCCCGGACGAGGGCTCTCGGCTGAGCCGCCACCCAAACGAAGGCACCCAGGCCTGTGGCTGCTGCTGTTGCTGTCGATGGTGGCAGGCGTACTCGTCACCCTGCTGGTCGCCGAGGCACGCAGCTCTCGCCTCCAGTCCCAGGAGCTCTCCCGCTATGCCGCCACGCTGACCTGGAATATCGCCCCGGGCCGCAGCGAGCGGCTGCTCGCCCCCACCCATGGCCCCTTCGACGAGCGGCTCGGCTACACCCGGCTGCCGGATTTCCAGGCACGGCTGATCGATCGCGACTTTCTGGTGGAACGTCAGGCACGCTTCTCGCCGGCGCTGATGAATTACGCCGGCCATGGCTTCTTCCCCCCCTATGGCGAGAAGACCCGCGCCGGCCTGAGCCTGGAGAGCTGCACCGGCGAGACCCTCTACGCCTATCGCCATCCCGGTCGCCACTTCCCCCACTTCGCGGCGATCCCGCCGCTGGTGCTGGACATGCTGCTGTTCATCGAAAATCGTCAGCTTCTCGACGCCAGCGCCCCCAACGCCAACCCCGCAGTGGATTGGCCGCGCTTCGCGCGGGCCGCCATTTCCCAGGCCAGCCGCGCCCTGGACGTCTCGGACCAATCGGCCGGCGGCAGCACCCTGGCCACCCAGATCGAGAAATACCGCCACTCCCCCGGCGGGCGCACCGACTCGCCCATGGAGAAGCTGCGCCAGATGGTCTCCGCCAGCGTGCGCGGCTATCGCCAGGGGCCCGAGACCCTCACCGCCCGCCAGGATATTGCCCTGGACTACCTCAACAGCGTGCCCCTGGCCGCCGCCCCCGGCCACGGCGAGGTCCATGGCCTGGCCGACGGTCTCTGGGTGTGGTTCGGGGCCGACCCGGACGAGACCAGTCGCCTGCTGGTGCCGCACTTCAACGGGCCCGACGCCCTGGCGCGACGGGGGCTGGCAACTCGCCAGGTGCTCGCGCTGATGATCGCCCAGCGCCGTCCCTCCTGGTATCTCCGTGGCGGCCGCGAGGCCCTGGAGCGCCTGACCGACAGCCACCTGCGGCTGCTCGCCAACGAAGGCGTGCTGCCCGCCGAGCTGAGCGAGGCGGCCCTGGCCCAGCGGCTCGTCTTCCGTGACTTCCAGGCGGCCCCGGTGGCTCACCGCGTGCCAATCGACAAGGGACTGCAGGTCGCCCGAACGCGCCTGGCGGGCATGCTCGGCGTATCACTGCATGCGCTGGACCGTCTCGATTTCACCGCCCGGACCACCCTGCACCCCGACCTGCAGCGCGACATCACCGACTACCTGCATCGGCTGGCCGACCCCGAGGTCGCCAGCGAGATCGGCCTGTTCGGCGAGCGCCTGCTCTCGCCGGAGAAGACCGCCGAGGTGCGCTACAGCTTCACCCTCTTCGAGCGCAGCGAAGAGGGATTCCGGGTGCGGGTTCAGACCGACAACAGCGGTCAGCCCTTCGATATCAACGAGGGCAGCAAGCTAGAGCTCGGCTCCACCGCCAAGCTGCGGGTGCTCGCCACCTACCTGGAAGTGATCGCCGAGCTGCACGGCCGCCACGCCGGGCTGCCGGCCGAGGCGCTGCGCCAGCTCCCGGTGGATCGTCAGGATCACCTCAGTCGCTGGGTCATTGAGCGGCTGATCGCCACGCCGGCGCTGCCTCTGGAGGAGCTGCTGGCCCAGGCGATGCAGCGGCGCTACTCGGCGAGTCCCCACGAGGCCTTCTTCACCGGTGGCGGGCGTCACACCTTCAGCAATTTCCGTCGCGAGGATAACGGACGCAATCCCACCCTGGAGGAGGCCATGCGCGAGTCCCTCAACCTGCCCTTCATCCGCCTGATGCGCGACCTGGTGAGTTACAGCATTCACCACAACGAGAGCCGCCGGCAGCTGCTGGAGGACGACGCCGACCCGCGCCGTCAGGACTACCTGGCGAGCTTCGCCGACCGCGAGGGCCGGGTGTTCCTTCAGCGTTTCTGGCGCAAGTACCAGGCCCTGCCGGCCGAGCAGCGCCTGGAAGCCTTCCTGGGCGGGCTGCGCCCCGGCGCCCAGCGGCTGGCGGCGGTCTATCGCTATCTCTACCCGGAGGCGGACCCCATCGGTTTCACTGCCTTTGTCGCCGAAAGGCTGAGCACAGGCGCCGCCGGCTTCCAGCCCAGCGTGCTGTTCGACCGCAGCGATCCCAGCGCCCTTACCCTCTCCGACCAGGGCCATATCGCCGGCGTGCACCCGCTGGAGCTCTGGCTGGTGGGCTTCCTGCAGGACCAGCCGGAGGCCAGCTACGCCGACGCCGAGGCGGCGAGCCGCGAGGCGCGTCAGGAGGTCTACGGCTGGCTGCTGCGCACCCGCCACCGCAACGCACGGGATGTGCGAATCCGCACCATGCTCGAGGTCGAGGCCTTCCTCGACATCCATCAGCGCTGGGCGCGCCTGGGCTACCCCTTCGACCATCTGGTGCCGTCGCTGGCCACCGCAGTGGGCAGCTCGGGTGACCGCCCGGCGGCACTGGCCGAGCTGATGGGCATCATCCTCAACGACGGGGTACGACTGCCGACGCTGCGCATCGATGATCTGCACCTGGCCGAGGCCACCCCCTACGAGACTCGCTTCGTGCCCGACCACACCCGCGCCCGCCAGGTGATGGCACCCGAGGTGGCCGCGGTGCTGCGTCACACCCTGACCCAGGTGGTGGAGGGCGGCACCGCCCGCCGACTGCAGGGCAGCTTCCTCATGGACGACGACACCCCGCTGCCCGTGGGCGGCAAGACCGGCACCGGCAACAACCGCTTCCAGACCGTCACCCGCTCTGGCCAGGTCGTGAGCTCCGAGGCGCGCAACCGCACCGCCACCTTCGTCTTCTACCTGGGCGACGACCACTTCGGCACCCTCACCGCCTACGTGGCCGGCAGCGACTCCGACCGCTTCCGCTTCACCTCGGCGCTGCCCGTGCAGGTGCTCAAGGGCATGGAGCCGATCCTGCGCCCCTACCTCGCCCCGGGGGCGCGCACCCAGTGCCAGCCGCCCCGCGACCACGACATGCTGATGGCCGACTCCCCATCGAGTGCGGGCTCCTCCTGAGTGCGGGTGCAGTAGAGCCCCAACACCGCTACAATCGACGGCCTGATTTTCATGGGAATCCAGAGCCGACATGTCGACGACCGCCAAGCGCCAGATCCTGGTTACCAGCGCCCTGCCCTACGCCAACGGCGCCATCCACCTCGGCCACCTGCTCGAATACATCCAGACCGATATCTGGGTGCGCTTCCAGAAGAGCCGCGGCCACGAATGCCATTATGTCTGCGCCGACGACGCCCACGGCACCGCCATCATGCTGCGCGCCGAGCAGGAGGGCATTACCTCCGAGGCGCTGATCGACCGCGTCAGCCGGGAGCACCAGGCGGACTTCGCCACCTTCGGCGTGGCCTTCGACAACTACTACTCGACCCACTCGGAAGAGAACCGCTACTTCAGCGAGCTGATCTACACCCGGTTGCGCGACAAGGGGCATATCGCCACCCGCGACATCGACCAGATGTACGATCCGGTGAAGGGCCTGTTCCTGGCCGACCGCTTCATCAAGGGCACCTGCCCCAAGTGCCAGGCGGCTGACCAGTACGGCGACAACTGCGAGGCGTGCGGCGCCACCTATACGCCGGCCGAGCTGATCAACCCGGTGTCGGCCATTTCCGGGGCCACTCCCGAGGTCCGCAGCTCCACCCACTACTTCTTCAAGCTGCCTGATTTCACCGACTTCATGCATCGGTGGATCAACGACGGCCACGTCCAGCCGCAGATCCGCAACAAGCTGATGGAGTGGTTCGAGGCCGGGTTCAACGAGTGGGACATCTCCCGCGACGCCCCCTACTTCGGTTTCGAGATTCCCGACGCCCCGGGCAAGTACTTCTATGTGTGGCTGGACGCGCCGATCGGCTACCTGGCCAGCTTCAAGAACCTGTGCGACAGGCAGGGCCTGGACTTCGACGCCTTCTGGCACCGGGACAGCGAAGCCGAGGTCTACCACTTCATCGGCAAGGACATCGTCTATTTCCACGCGCTGTTCTGGCCGGCGATGCTGCACGGCGCCGACTTCCGCACCCCCACGGCAGTGAACTGCCATGGCTTCGTCACCGTGAACGGCGCCAAGATGTCCAAGTCCCGGGGCACCTTCATCAAGGCCGCCACCTACGCGGACTTCCTGAATCCCGAGTACCTGCGCTACTACTTCGCCGCCAAGCTCACCTCCAAGGTGGACGACCTCGATCTCAACCTCGAGGACTTCACCGCCCGGGTCAACAGCGATCTCGTCGGCAAGGTGGTCAACATCGCCAGCCGCTGCGCCGGCTTCGTCAAGAAGCTCGGTGACGGCAGGCTCTCGGCCCACTGCGCCGAGCCGGAGATGGTGGCCCGCTTCATCGGTGCCGGCGACGAGATCGCCGAGCTGTTTGAAGCCCGTGAGTTCGGCCGCGCCATGCGCCGCGTGATGGACCTGGCGGACGACGCCAACACCTACATCGCCGACGCCGAGCCCTGGGTGCTGGCCAAGCAGGCGGGCCGCGAGCAGGAGGTGCTCGACATCTGCTCGGTGGGCCTCAACCTGTTCCGTCAGCTGATGGTCTACCTGGCCCCAGTGGTTCCGGCCATGGCTGAGGGCGCCCGGGAGTTCATGCAGCTCGACAGTCTCGACTGGCACAGCCGCCACGAGGTGCTCCTGAACCACGAGATCGCCAAGTTCAAGCCGCTGATGACCCGCGTGGAACCGGAAAAGATCGACGCCATGATGACGGCGTCCAAGGAGGATCTGGTGGAAGAACAGAAGCTCAAGGAGACTCCCAAGGGTCCCCTGGCCGAGGCGCCCATCGCCGACGAGATCGGCTTCGACGATTTCATCAAGGTGGACCTGCGCATCGCACGCATCGCCAAGGCGGAGTACGTCGAGGGGGCCGACAAGCTGCTCAAGCTGACCCTGGATATCGGCGGCGAGACTCGCACTGTGTTCTCGGGCATTCGCGCCGCCTACGCCCCCGAGGCGTTGGAGGGCCGGCTCACCGTGATGGTGGCCAACCTGGCGCCCCGCAAGATGCGCTTCGGCGTCTCCGAGGGCATGGTGCTGGCCTCGGCCAACGAGGAGGGCATCTACCTGCTCTCGCCTGACGCCGGCGCCGAGCCCGGCCAGCGAGTCACCTGAGGCCGCCGTGAGCCGCAACGTCCCGCTGATCGAGGCCATCGACGCCCTGCTGCCGCAGACCCAGTGCGGCAAGTGCGGCTTCGATGGCTGCCGGCCCTACGCCGAGGCCATCGCCGAGGGCGAGCCGATCAACCGCTGCCCGCCGGGCGGCGAGGCCACGCTCGAGCGGCTCGCCGGGCTAACGGGCCAGCCGGTGCAGTCCCTGGCCGAGCCCGCCCAGCCGCCGCTGACCGCGGTGATCCGTGAAGCCGAATGCATCGGCTGCACCAAGTGCATCCAGGCCTGCCCGGTGGACGCCATCCTCGGCGCGGCCAAGCGCATGCATACGGTGATCGTCGACGAGTGCACCGGCTGCGAACTGTGCGTGGCGCCCTGCCCGGTGGACTGCATCGACCTGGTGCCCCACCCGGCCTGGGAGGCCGCCGAAACCGATGCCGATCGCGAGGCCTACCTGGCGCGCCGTGCGGACCTGGGCCGCCGTCGTCATCGCGCCCGCCAGGCGCGCCTCGCTCGGCAGGCCAAGGAGAAGCGTCTGGAACGCCAGAAGCGGCTGATGCAGCAGCGTCGGCACCCGGGTAGCGAAGGGGGCGCCGGATCGAACGCCGGGGCCGGCCCCGGCCAGCAGCGTCAGCGTCGGATGGCAATGAAGGCCGCCGAACAGGCCGTCAAGCGGACCCAGCAGCAGCTGGAGAGCGCCCGGCGCCGCGGCGACGCCCAGGCTGAGGCCACGGCCATGACCCAGCTCCCCGAAGCCGAGCGGCTGCTCGCCGAGGCCAGAAGCGCGCTGGAGCAGAGCCAGTCGACCTAGCCCTGCCAACACTAGGCCTGCTGAATTACCGCCAAGACAGGGGCGCCGGGAGCAGCTCGTAGAGGAGGTCCGTGGACCATGGATGGTCTAGGTAGCCCCCAGGGAGGGGTTTATGGCGCCTCCTCATAGAGCTGCTGCCGG
>PWEV01000060.1 GCA_003553625.1 Halomonas sp. | reverse complement strand
TCGCGGTGCACGGTGACCACCGGCTGGGCCAGGGCCGAGGCGACCAGCGTTTCGCACAGCCCACCCCAGCCCGGCGGTGTCTCCATGCCCAGCCACTCGCCCAGGCACCAGTCCGGGAAGAGGTCGAGTTCGCGGCCCAGCAGGTCGGCATCGAAGGGGGGCATCTCGGTTGGCCCGGCCCGATTCTGCAGCTCATGGATCAGGTCGATGGCGCGCTCGTGCCACCTCAGGGTCACGGCGTCGGCCTCGCTGGCGAGGCAGGCCTGCAGCGGGGTGTCGCCAAGATCCTCGAGCTCGAGAAACCCCCGGCTCAGATCCACACCGTGAAGCGCCGGCACTGCCAGGCCGGCGGCGGCCCAGCGCCGGGCGATGGCCACGAAGGGGCGGCTGTCCTCCTGCTCCGGCGGAGCGTCCATCAGCATGCGGGTGGTGCCGTCCGGGAGCTGCAGGCGATAGTAGCGGCGGAAGCTGGCGTCGCCGGCGGCGAGGCGCAGGTCGACCGTCTGGGGGGGGAGGCCGTGGCGCTCAGCGGCCCACTGGCTGAGCAGGTCGAGGCGCGAAGGGGCGGCGTCGGACATGGTGGGCTGGCTCCCTGAGTGGTGTGAACGGTTCCGGAGGCGGGTCGGTTGACGACCGCCGGGGGGCGCCGCATGCTGAGCGCATCGTGGCGCGCCGGCAGCATAGGCGCGGTGCGGCCTGTATAATACCGATTCACCCCGCCAAGGACATCGAGGAACATGGGCAAGCGACACTCATGGACGGCCCTGGCCGGCCTGGCGACCCTGAGCCTGGCCGGCGCCCCCTTTGCTGCGGCCTCACCCGCTTCCCTGCCGGCCGAGTCGCTGGACTTTCGTCCCTGGGGCGACGATCGTCCTGCCGGTGCGCTGTGTCGCGGCGTCTATGTGATGCCCGATTACCGCCTGTCCGAGCCGGCGCCGGGGCGCGTGGCCAGCGAATCGGACAGCGCCAGCTACGGCGAGGATGGCGAGACGATCCTGCTCGGCGAGGTGGTCCTGCGCCGAGACACCGCCCAGCTCGAGACCCCCGAGGTGCGAGTGCCCGGCGCACGCGAGCGTGCCTTTGCCGAGGGGCCGCTGGCGCTGCGCGACCAGAACCTGCTGGTGCGCGGCGACGCCGCCGAGCTGTCTCTGGTCAGCGATGCCGCGCGTATCGACAACGCCCACTATGTCATCCACGACCGCCATCTGCGCGGCGATGCCGTGCAGCTCGAGCGTCTGGAAGACGGTCGCTACCGGCTCACCTCGGCGAGCTTCACCACCTGTGATCCGGGCGACAACCTCTGGCGGCTGGTGGGAGGCGACGTGGTGCTCGACCGCGAGAGTGGTTTCGGCACCGCTCGCCATGCGCGGCTGGAAGTGGGGCCGGTGCCGGTCTTCTACTGGCCCTGGGTGCGTTTCCCCATCGATGACCGTCGCCATACCGGTTTCCTGTGGCCGGCGGTGGGGATCTCCGGCGACGCCGTGGACTACGCCCAGCCCTTCTACTGGAACATCGCCCCCAATCAGGATGCCACCCTCACCCCGCGCTGGATCACCGACCGTGGCCTTCTGCTGGGCGGCGAGTACCGCTATCTGCTGCCCAGCGACGCCGGCCAGATCGAGGGGGCCTTCCTCGACAGCGACGACGGCGGCTCCAGCGACAACCCCCTCGATGCCGCCCGCCGCTTCGAGGGGGAAGACCGCTGGTATGTCGACTACCGCCACGCCGGCACCCTGAATCCGCGCAGCCGCTACCAGCTTCGCTACGGGGCGGCCAGCGACGGGCGCTACTTCGATGATTTCGGCAGCGACTTCGCCGAGCAGAACACCTCCGCCATGCCGCGCCTGGCCCAGATCGACTATCGCGGCGACGTCTGGCGCCTCGACGCCCGGGCCCAGGGCTTCCAGAAGCTCGACGACCCCCTGGCGGACCGCGACAAGCCCTTCTACCGGCTGCCGAGCCTCTCCGCCAACGCGCGCTGGAACCAGGGCGGCTTCTATCAGCAGTGGGGCTCCAACTACAGCTACTTCTGGCGCGACGTGGATGAGAACCGGGTGCCGCTGCGCGAGTCGGCCACCGGCTCGCGGCTGCATCTCTCCCCGGCGGCGGGCTGGCGCTTCGACGAGCGCTGGGGCCACCTGGAGCCGCGTCTGGAGTGGCTGGCCACCGCCTACGAACTCGACTACGGTGACCGCGACACCGAACGAGACACCAGCCTGACCCGCGAGGTGCCGGTGGCCTCCCTCGACGGCGGCCTGGTGTTCGAACGCGAACTGGCCCTCGGCGGGCGCGGCTACCGCCAGACCCTGGAGCCCCGCGCCAACTACGCCTACGTGCCGGCCCGGGACCAGAGCGACTTCCCCGACTTCGACGCCAGCGAGCGCGCCTTCTCCTGGGGTCAGCTCTGGTCGCCCTACCGCTTTTCGGGCAGCGACCGGGTCGGCGACCTCAACCGCCTCTCCCTGGGCGTCGACTCGCGGCTGCTGGAGGACGCCCGCGGCCGCCAGCGCCTCGCCGTGGGTCTGGGTCAGGCCTACTACTTCGAGGATCGCACCATCGACCTGGCCGGCGACCCGAATACGTTGCCTGATGACTTTTCAGGTAGGTATCGTGCCACCCGCGACCGCTCTCCCCTGGTGGCCCGCGCCGACTGGCAGGTCACCGACCGCTGGCGCACCCGCTGGCAGTGGCTCTACGACGACAACTTCGAGCAGACCGAGCGCACCTCCCTGGACCTGCAGTATCGCTCTCCGGCGGGGCACGCGTTGAACCTTGGTTACCGCTGGGAGCTCCAAGGGTTCGATCCCTCGGCGGAGCCGGGAGACGATGAGTTCCGCGACTTCAATCGAGAGGAGTACGACCTGTCGTTCGCCTGGAAGGCCAGCCACCGCGTCGACCTGATCGGCCGCTTCCTCTACGACCACACCAACGACCGCGCCCTGGAGCAGCTGGCGGGTGTGCAGTGGAACGACTGCTGCTATGGTCTGCAGCTGGTCTGGCGGGAGTGGATCGACGACAACGACACCGCGACTGCGGCAGATGATTTCACCGATCGCGGGATCTTCCTGCGCTTCGTGTTCAAGGGCCTGGGCGGCGTGGGCCGCGAGGCAGACAGCTATTTCGAGGAGGCCATACCCGGCTATCGCTCCACCGCCTTTTGAACGTGCGACACCTGCTGTTGCCAACTTCCAGAGAGTAAAGATGAAACAGAAGCAGACACTGAGCCGCCGACGTACCGCCGTGCTGGCCGCCGGCCTGGCCATGGCGCTGGGTCTCGCCGCGGTGCCGCTGAGCCTTCAGGCCCAGCAGTTCCAGTCGGTCCAGCGCCAGGCGCTGGATCGCATCGTGGCCGTGGTCAACCAGAGCGCCATCATGGCAAGCGAGCTGGAGCAGCGGGTGACTCAGACCCGCAGTCAGCTCGCCGCCCAACAGGTTGACCTGCCGCCCGAGCGGGTGCTGCGTGAGCAGCTTCTCGACCAGATGATCCTCGAGGAGATTCAGCTGCAGATGGCCCGGGAGGCCGGGCTCTCCATCGACGACACCGAACTCAACCGTCAGGTGCGCTCCATCGCCGAGAGCAACGGCATGAGCCTGGAGCAGTTCGCCGATGCCCTGGAGGCCGACGGCCTGGAACTGGCCACCGTTCGCGAGGAGATCCGCCGCGAGCTGGTGCTGCGTGAGCTGCAGCAGCGCCAGGTCGGCAGCCGCGTCAACCTCTCCGAGCGGGAGGTGGAGAGGTTCATGGAGCAGGAGGGCGCCAGCCGGCAGCAGGCCCAGCAGGCGCTGTTCCAGCGTCGGGCCAACGAGGAGCTGGAGGTCTGGCTGCAGGAGATCCGCTCCCAGGCCTTCGTCGACAACCGGCTCGAAGGCAGCTGATGGCGCTATCCCCGGTGCTGGCGCTGACCACCGGTGAGCCCGCCGGTATCGGCCCGGAGCTCACCGCCATGCTGGCCGCGGCGCCGGTAGCGGGCTCCCGGGTTGTCGCGGTGGGGGATCCGGAGCTGCTGGGCGAGCGTGCCGCCCGGCTGGGCCTGGCCCTCGAGATTGTCGAGCTGGCTCGAAATGAAACAGTGCCCCCGGCGGTGCCCGGCCGGCTGCCGGTGTGGCCGGTGGCGCTGCGTGCGCCGGCCAGCCCGGGCGTGCTGAACACCGCCAATGCCGACTACGTGCTCGAGACCCTGGACGTGGCGATCGCCGCCTGCCGTGACGGCCACGCCGCTGGCATGGTGACTGCGCCGCTGCACAAGGGGGTGATCCTCGATGCGGGGCATGCAGGCTTCAGAGGGCATACCGAGTATCTGCGCGATGCCTGTGGCGTGGCAGAGGTGGTGATGATGCTCGCCACCGATCACGCCCTGCACGCTTCACGCCCCGGCTGGCGTGGCCCGTTGGCGCTGCGCGTGGCGCTGGCCACCACCCACCTGCCGCTGCGTGAGGTGGCCGATGCCATCACCGGCGAGTTGCTGGCGCGGTTGCTGCGCATCCTCGATACCGACCTGAAGCGCTGGTATGGCCTGATCGCGCCGCGCATCGCGGTATGCGGGCTGAACCCCCACGCCGGCGAGGGTGGCCATCTGGGACGCGAGGAGATCGAGGTGATCGAGCCGGCACTGGCGGTGCTGCGCGCCGAGGGGCTGAGGCTTGACGGCCCGCTGCCCGCCGATACCCTGTTCACTCCGCGCCACCTCGAAGGCGTCGACGCGGTGCTGGCCATGTATCATGACCAGGGCCTGCCGGTGCTCAAGTACGCCGGTTTCGGCAGTGCGGCCAACATTACCCTGGGGCTGCCCTTTCCGCGCACCTCGGTGGACCATGGTACCGCCCTGGACCTGGCGGGCAGCGGTCTCGCCGACCCCGGCAGCCTGCGGGTGGCCGTTGCCCTGGCCGCCCAGATGGCCAGCCGCAGTATCATCAAATAGCGATAGAAGGACACCCCCTGAATGTCATCTCGACCCCCGGCTCACCGGGCTCGCAAGCGCTTCGGCCAGAATTTCCTGCGTGACCGCGGCATCATCTCGCGCATCGTGCGCGCCATCGGGCCCCGCCCCGGCGAGCGCATGGTGGAGATCGGCCCCGGCCAGGGCGCGCTCACCGAACCGCTGCTGGAGGCCGCCGGGGGATATCTCGAGGTGATCGAGCTCGATCGCGACCTGATCCCCGGACTGCGGGTGCAGTTCTTCAACTATCCCGGCTTCGTGATCCACGAGGGCGACGCCCTCAAGTTCGACTTCCGTGCCCTGCGCGGGGAGGGCGAGCCGCTGCGGGTGGTGGGCAACCTGCCCTACAACATCTCCACTCCCCTCATCGCTCACCTGCTCCAGGCGGGCGACGCCATTGCCGACATGCACTTCATGCTGCAGAAGGAGGTGGTAGAGCGCCTGGCCGCCGCGCCGGGCGGTCCTGACTGGGGGCGACTGTCGGTAATGGCCCAGTACCGTTGCCAGGTGGAGTCGCTGTTCATGGTGCCGCCCGAGGCCTTCGTACCGCAGCCCAAGGTGGATTCCGCCATCGTGCGTCTGACGCCCCATGCTGAACTGCCGCATCCGGCGACCGACGAGACGCTGCTCTTCACCCTGGTGCGCGAGGCCTTCGGCCAGCGCCGCAAGACGCTGCGCAACAATCTCAAGGGCCGCGTTGCGGTGGACGACCTCGAGGCGCTGGGCATCGATCCGGCCCGCCGGCCCCAGACCCTCACGGTGGAAGAGTTCGTGCGTATCGCCAACCACCTGGCCGCCGTCGGCGCCGAGGGTGCCGAGGAGGTGCCACAATGAATCCCATGCTGCCGGAGGCCCTGCAGGGCCAGGTCAAGGTCGAGGTCGATCCCGAGTTCCGCGAGGAGGAGTCCGCTCCGACCGAGGGTCGCTACGTGTTCAGCTACACCGTCACGGTGCACAACGCCTCACGCCACAGCATCCAGCTGATGGCCCGTCACTGGAAGATTACCCAGGGCAGCGGCAAGGTGCAGGAGGTGCGCGGCAAGGGGGTGGTGGGGCAGCAGCCGATGATCGGGCCGGGACAGCAATTCCGCTACACCAGTCGGGCGATCCTGGATGGCCCGGTGGGCGTGATGGAAGGGGATTACACCTGCGTGGATACCGCCAGCCAGCGCCCCTTCGAAGTGTCCATCGCGCCCTTCCGCCTGGCCGGTCCCAATCAGGTGCATTGAATCGTCTGCGTTCGAAACTGCAACAGGGGGAGCCCATGAACACCTATGCCATCGGCGACCTTCAGGGCTGCCATGACGAGTTCGTCGACCTGCTCGAGACCCTGGACTTCGATCCTCGTCGGGACCGGCTGTGGCTGGCCGGTGACCTGGTCAATCGCGGTCCGGGGTCGCTGGCGTGTCTGCGCGAGGTGAAGGCGCTGGGTGACGCCGCGGTGACGGTGCTGGGCAACCACGACCTGCATCTTCTGGCGGTGGCCCGGGGAGGGGCGTCCCTGAACCGCAAGGACACCCTGGACGCCATCCTCGCTGCCCCGGACCGCGAGGCGCTGCTGGACTGGCTGCAGGCGCGGCCGCTGCTGGTGCGCGAGACGCTGGGTTACGACACCCTGATGACCCACGCGGGCCTGTTGCCCCAGTGGTCGCTGGATCAGGCTGGCGGGCTTGCCGGCGAGGTCGAGGCGATGCTCGGTAGCGAGCGTGCCGGTACCTTCCTTGAGCGAATGTACGGCAACGCGCCCACGCTGTGGCGCGACGACCTCGACGGGATCGACCGGCTGCGCGGCATCGTCAACGTCTTCACCCGGATGCGTTTCATCGACGCCGCCGGAAGGCTCGACTTCGCCGCCAAGGAGGGGCTCGACAGCGCTCCGCCGGGCTTCGCTCCCTGGTTTCAGTACCCTCGCGCCGACGACGCCCGGCTGCTGTTCGGGCACTGGGCGGCTCTGCAGGGGGCGACCCCGGCGAGTCGTGTCAACGCTCAGGCCCTGGATACCGGCTGTGTGTGGGGGGGCAAGCTCACGGCGTTGCACCTCGAGAGCGGCGAACGTACCAGCGTGCCGAGCCGCCGGCGCTGACGCCGGCCGCTTTTCTTCCACGACAAACCTGACGACGAGAGGTCACCATGAGCTTCCAGCATCTCGATATCCCAACTCTGCAGGCCTGGCTCGACGACGGCCGCGAGCTGGCTCTCGTCGATATCCGCGACCCCGTGAGCTTCTCTCAGGGGCACATTCCCGGCAGCCGCCGTCTCGACAACGACGGGGTCGGCACCTTCCTCGAGGAGACCCCGGCCGGGCGCCCGGTGGTGGTGGTCTGCTATCACGGTCACTCCAGCCAGCAGGCCGCCTCCTGGCTGGCCGGCCAGGGGCTGGACGAGGTCTACAGCCTCGACGGTGGCTTCACCGAGTGGCAGCTTCGTCATCCCGACAGCGTGGAGGGCTGACGCGTGGTTGCTACGCGGGATCCCGCCGTGGAGGGTCTGGAGGTCTACTGCGTGGGCGGGGCGGTTCGCGATGCGCGTCTGGGCTGGCCGGTGTACGACCACGACTGGGTGGTGGTGGGTGCCACGCCGGAAGAGATGCGCCGGCGGGGCTTCAAGCCGGTGGGGCGCGACTTCCCGGTCTTCCTGCACCCCGAGAGCCATGAGGAGTATGCCCTGGCGCGAACCGAGCGCAAGGCCGGCCATGGCTACACCGGTTTCGTGGTGCACGCCAGCCCCGAGGTGACCCTGGAGGAGGACCTGGCTCGCCGTGATCTGACCCTCAACGCCATGGCCGAGACCCCCGAGGGCGACCTGATCGACCCCTACGGGGGCCTGGACGACCTGGAGGCGCGGGTGCTGCGCCACGTCTCGTTGGCCTTCGTGGAAGATCCGCTGCGGGTGCTGCGCGCCGCGCGCTTCCTGGCGCGCTATGCCGGGCTGGGGTTCACCATCGCCGCGGAGACCCGAGCGCTGATGCGCGAGCTGGTAACGAGCGGCGAAATCGGCCACCTGGTGGCCGAGCGGGTCTGGACCGAGACCGAAAAGGCGCTCGGCGAGCCCTGGCCGGAGGTCTACTTCCAGACCCTGGCCGATTGCGGTGCCCTGGGGGTGTTGATGCCGGAGCTGGCCGCCGATTCCGAGGCGCTGGACGAGGCCCTGGGTCGGCTCCACTGCCTGCCGGAGGAGATAGACGGCGAGGCGCTGGTGCGCTGGCGCTGGGCGCGATTGGTGGAGCACCTGAATGAAGCGGCACGCCGCTCCCTGGCCGAGCGGTTGCGGCTGCCCAAGACGCATGCGGCGCTGGCCCGCCAGGCGGCCCTGACCCGCGAGCTTTGTCGTGAAGCCGAAACAGGGGGGCTTGCCGCCGAGAGGATTCTGGCCTGGCTGGATGCCATCGACGCCTGGCGGCGCAGCGAGCGGGTGGCACCTCTGCTCAGTCTGGTGAGCCTGGAGGCGCCGGCGCTGGCTGACGATCTGGCGCTGGCCTGGCGGCTTTCCGCCCAGGTGCTGCCGAAGACGCTGGTTGGGGAGGGCTTCCAGGGCCGCGAACTCGGCGAGGAGCTGGCGCGTCGTCGTCGTGAGGCCATCGAGGCGGCGCTGGCGCCCTGAGCCGGGTCAGTCGGCCCGGGAGATCACGCGCCCGGCCCAGGTAAAGTCGACCGCCCACAGGCGCTGGTCATCGGCCTCGAAGGCGGCCCACAGCGCTGCGTAGGTCTCGCCGCTCTCGGGATGGCGGGCCTCGGGCAGCAGCTCGGCCAGAGGCTTGAGCACGAAAGCGTGGTGGGTGATCTCGTCACGAGGCAGGGCGACGCCGTCGTGCTCCCCCGTGCGCTCGCCCACGGTGAGCAGGTCGATGTCGAGGGTGCGTGGGCTGAACTTGGGGCTGTCCTTGCGCCGGCCGTTGGCGAACTCCAGCTCCTTGCACCAGACCTGTAGCTCACCCACCGACCAGTCGCTCTCGAAGGCGGCCACCAGGTTGTAGAAGTTGCGCCCGTCCTGGAAGCCCACCGGCTCGCTCTCGAAGACCCGCGAGATCGCCAGCTCCCCGAAGGTATCCTTCAGCGCGTCCAGGCACGTGCGCACGAGGCGATCGCGTTCGATATTGCTGCCGATGCTCACCGTGACCCGGGCCATCACGCTGCCCCAGGGCGGGCGCCGCGCTCGATGCTTACGCCGACGGCCGCCGCCGCCGACACCGCGCCGGGCTTGCGCACGGTCAGTCGCAGCCAGGGGATGGTGAACTCCTCCCGCAGGGTCTCGGCAAGCCGCTCGGCGAAGGTCTCCACCAGGGCGAAACCGTTCGCGGCGGCGAAGGCGTCGATTCGCTCGCTGATGGCGGCATAGTCCAGAGTCAGGGCGATGTCGTCGTTGGCCGCCGCCGAGCGGATGTCGGTGGCCAGCGCCAGGTCGAGCACCAGGCGCTGGGTGATGGTGCGTTCCCAGTCGTAGACCCCGATGACGGTGTCGACGGCGAGGGACTCGATCAGCACGAGATCCATGGCGTGGGGGTTCTTCCGCAGTCAGGGTATGAGTGTCGTCGCCGTCGAGCCGGCGACGGCAGGCGTGGCCAAATTGTACGCGAGCCACCGGCCGGCGAACACCGCGGGCACTGGGCTCGCTTCGGCCCGCCTGGCAGAATGGGCGAGATTTCATCTCGGGAGGCCGGCCATGGAGGCGCCACTCATCCTGTCGCTGCCGCTCTGGGCCCTGATGCTGCCGCTGGTGGCGCTGGGCTATCTCAGCGGCAGCTGGCTGGGCGCCCTGACCGTCTGCCGGCTGGCCGGCGTCGACGATCCCCGCCTGGCCGGCTCCTTCAACCCCGGTTTCTCCAACGTGCTCAGGCTCCACGGGCGTCGCCTGGCGCTGGCCACCCTGCTGGTGGATGCCGCCAAGGGGATGCCGGTGCTGATGCTGGCCATCCTGCTGGGGCTGCCGCCCTGGGCTCAGGGTGTCGTGGGTCTGGCGGTGCTGCTGGGCCACAGCTATCCGCTCTGGCACCGCTTCCGCGGCGGCAAGGCGGTGGCCAGTGCCTTCGGGGTGATGCTGGTGCTGACCCCCGGCGTGGCGCTGGTGTGCGCCACCCTCTGGGCGCTGCTCGCCTGGCGGGTGCGTACCGCCGCGGTGGCGTCGCTGGCCAGCGCCGCCGCCGCCCCCCTGGCCAGCCTGTGGCTGGCGCCCGACTATGTGATCGTGGTGATTGGCTTCACCCTGCTGGTGCTGG
>PWEV01000153.1 GCA_003553625.1 Halomonas sp. | reverse complement strand
TTCTGCTGGCGGAAGTCCAGCTTGCCCATGGCGAGCAGCAACACATTGTCGTTGCCCTTGAGCTGGTCGGCATAGGCCTTCAGCGCCTTGCCCCCCTCCTGGCCCAGGCTGTTGCCAGCAAGACGCAGCTCGATCAGCTTGGCGCTGGCGAACAGCGACAGGCTGGCCGAGGCCTCATGGAGCCGCCCCCAGGCGAAGTTGCCCTCCACGTAGAGGATCTCGCGCTCCTCGATGCCCTTGGCGCGGGCCGCGGCCCGTACGGCGTCGCAGGCCTCGATGTGCTGCAGCGGCTCCTCGCCGGCGACGATCACCACCTGGGGCAGCTTCTTGGCCAGCGCATCGGCCAGCTTGTCGGGGAAGACTTTCAAGAGAGCACCTTCACAGGCTACGCAGGCGGTCGAGGAGCTGGCGCGCGGCAGCCTCGCGCAACCCCTGCCTCGCCTCCTCGCGCAGATCGTCCTGGATCAGCAGGTTGGCGTCGCTCACCGTGTAGCGGGTGGAAACCTCCAGCTCTTGCTGATCGAGCAGGTAGGCGCCGTCGCGGCGGCGCTGCACCGAGAAGGGGACAATCAGTATCATTTCCTCCTCCCGTGGGCCCGAGTCGAGCACACTGAGGTTGCGCCGCCGAATCTCCTCCCGACCCAGGTTGAGCACCCGGGAAGCGCCGTCGTGCACGCGGGTGCCGCTGGCCTCGAGGCGTTCACGTGCGAACCGCGAGAACTCGCTGTCCGGCCCGGCCAAGGCCAGCTCATCGATCACCGCGCCGGGCTCATCGAAGCCGCGCAGCCGAAAGCCGCAGCCGGTAAGTACGAGGCCGGCGATGCCGGCCAGGCCCAGGGTGAGAAAGGTGCGTCGCTGCATGGATCACTCCCTTTGCGGTTATTCCATGAACCCGGGGGCTCAGCCCACCACGATATTGACCAGCTTGCCGGGTACCACGATCACCTTGCGCACCGCCTTGCCCTCGAGGTGACGCTGCACGTTCTCGGCGGCGAGCGCTGCGGCCTCCACGGTGGCCTTGTCGGCGTCGGCGGCCACCTCGATGCGGGCGCGCAGCTTGCCGTTGACCTGCACCACCAGCTCGATGGTGTCGCGGGCCAGCGCCGACGCGTCCACTGCCGGCCAGGGGGCATCGATGGCCGGCTCATCATGGCCCAGCTCATGCCACAGGGCGTGGCAGGCATGAGGCACGATGGGGGCGAGCAGCAGAACGCAGGCCTCCACCGCCTCGCGGGCCACGGCCAGATCCTGGGCCGAGTGTTGGACCGAGGCATCGTTGCCAGCCTGCGGGAAGCGGGAGATGGCGTTGGTCAGCTCCATCACCGCGGCGATGGCGGTGTTGAAGGTGGTGCGCCGCCCGATGTCATCGCTGGCCTTGGCGATGGTCTCGTGGGTCTTGCGGCGCAACTCACGCTGGGTCTCGGTCAATGTCTCGGTCAGCGCCGAGACGTCGATGCTGCCCGGCTTGCCACCCGCCAGGCGTTCGGCCTCGAGGTGATCAGACACCATGCGCCACAAACGCTTGAGGAAGCGGCTGGCCCCCTCGACGCCGGAGTCGGACCACTCCAGTGACTGCTCCGGCGGGGCGGCGAACATCATGAACAGACGCACGGTATCGGCGCCGAAGCGGTCGATCATCGACTGGGGGTCGACGCCGTTGTTCTTCGACTTGGACATCTTCTCGATGCCGCCCATCACTACCGGCTGGCCATCCTCGATCAGCACGGCGCTGATCGGACGCCCCTTCTCGTCGCGCTTGACCTCGACGTCGGCGGGATTGAACCACTGCTTGCCGCCGTTCGCGGTTTCACGATAGTAGGTCTCGGCGATCACCATGCCCTGGGTGAGCAGGCGCTGGAAGGGCTCGTCGACGTTGACCAGGCCCATGTCGCGCATCAGCTTGGTGAAGAATCGCGCATAGAGCAGGTGCAGGATGGCGTGCTCGATGCCACCGATGTAGAGATCCACCGGCAGCCAATAGTCGGCGCGCTCGTCGAGCATCGCCTCCTGGTTGTCGGCGCAGCAGAAGCGCGCGAAGTACCAGGAGGACTCCATGAAGGTGTCGAAGGTGTCGGTTTCGCGCATCCAGCCGTCGCCCAGGTCGCTGAACGCCGGCATGCGCTTGAGCGGCGAGCCGGAGGCGTCAACGGTGACCTCCATGGGCAGGGCCACCGGCAGCTCATCATCCGAGAGCGCCACCGTCTGGCCCTCCGGGCCGTACTTGACCGGAATCGGCGCGCCCCAGTAGCGCTGCCGGGCCACGCCCCAGTCGCGCAGGCGATAATTGGTCTTGACCTCGCCGCGCCCGAGCTCCTTGAGCCTGGTCGCGATGGCGTCGAACGCCGCCTCGAAGCCCAGGCCGTCGAACTCGCCGGAGTGGATCACAGTGCCGTAGTCGTCATGGGCGCCTGCGGAGAGGTCCGGTGCCTGGCCGTTCTCGTCGGCGATCACCGCCTCGATGGGAATACCGTACCTGGTGGCGAACTCCCAGTCGCGCTGGTCGTGCCCGGGCACGGCCATCACCGCCCCGGTGCCGAACTCCATCAGCACGAAGTTGGCAACAAAGACCGGCCCCTCGCGGCCGGTGAGGGGGTGCACGGCCAGATGGCCGGTGGGCATGCCCTTCTTCTCGCGGGTGGCGAGTTCGGCCTCGGAGGTGCCGCCCCGGGCGCACTCCTCGCAGAAGGCGGCCAGTGCCGCGTTGCCTTCGGCGGCCGCCTTGGCCAGCGGGTGACCAGCGGCCACCGCCATGTAGGTGACGCCCATCAGGGTGTCGGGGCGGGTAGTGTAGACCGAGAGCGGCTCGCCAGGAGCGCCATCGGGGCCCTTGATGTCGAACGACATTTCCACGCCGCGGGACTTGCCGATCCAGTTGCGCTGCATGGTCTTGACCTGCTCCGGCCACTCGATGGAGTCCAGGTCGGCCAGGAGCTCCTCGGCGTAGTCGGTGATGCGCAGGAACCACAGCGGGATCTCCTTGCGCTCTACCAGGGCACCCGAGCGCCAACCGCGGCCGTCGATCACCTGCTCGTTGGCCAACACGGTCTGGTCAACCGGGTCCCAGTTGACCGTGGACATCTTCTTGTAGACGAGCCCCTTCTCCACCAGTTTCGTGAAGAACCACTGCTCCCAGCGGTAGTAGCTCACATCGCAGGTGGCGAACTCGCGGCTCCAGTCGTAGGCAAAGCCCAGCGCCTTGAGCTGGGCTCGCATGTAGTCGATGTTCTCGTAGGTCCATTTGGCCGGCGGAACCCGGTTCTGAATCGCCGCGTTCTCGGCCGGCATGCCGAAGGCGTCCCAGCCCATGGGCTGCAGCACGTTCTTGCCCTGCATGCGCTGGTAGCGCGAGACCACATCGCCGATGGTGTAGTTGCGCACATGCCCCATGTGCAGCTTGCCGCTGGGATACGGGAACATCGACAGGCAGTAGAACTTCTCGCGGCTGGCATCCTCCACCGCCTTGAAGCACTGGTGCTTGTCCCAGAACTGCTGGGTGTCGCGTTCGATCTCTTGGGGCTTGTACTGTGCGTCCATCGCTGTCTGTGGATACCTTGCAAGTTGGCGCGCCAACCGGAAGCGACGCGCGGTCGTGGCTTGTCCGGTGTCATGTCCTGGGGCCAGGATGGCGACAAGACGTTGAACTGCCGGCGGGAAGTGGTCTAAATGGTAGGCAAGGATACCCCAGCACGGCCTGGCCCGGCTACGCCCGAGCCCGCCGGCTCACCGCAGGAAAAGGAGCAGAACATGAGCGAATCGCCGCAACCCCATCGGGACAATCGCCTGCGCGAAGGCTATGAGCGCATGCTCGACCGCCTGCGCGAAGGGGCCCAGGAGCTGACCTGGGAGAACCTGCAGGAGGAGCTCGATGAGGCCGTGGAGTTCGAGGCCGAGCTCGAGGAGTTCACCAAGGACGAGCTGTCGCTGCTGCGCGCCTGGGTGGAGCGTGATCTCAAGGACATGCGTCGCTACCTGAGCGCCGGCGGCGAGGGGGTGGCCGCCTGGCTCGGCATCGACCTCTCGGCGCTGTCGCGCAAGATCAGCGAGTCGCTGCTCTCCATCGCCGACCGCAGCGTGGTCGAGCGCGAACGCTTCGAGGAGGACCTGGAGGCCGCCCAGGCGGACTACTGCGAGGGGGAAATGGCGGTGCCCGGCCGCATGGCCTGCGTTCACTGCGGCGCCGAGGTGGATCTTCCCGAGGTGACCCGCATCGAACCCTGCCATCAGTGCAGTCATCGCTACTTCAAGCGGGTATCGAAGTAGGAGGCTAGAGCCAGATATCCAGCGCCAGGATGGCCGCCACCACCAGCCCGGAAAGCGCACCGGCGTAGCCCAGGTTCTGGCGCATCATGACGCCACCGCTGACGCCGTAGCGACCCTGCAGGGAGAGGTTGATCCCCGAAAGCGGGCCGACGCTGGTGCCCACCGCCCAGGAGGCCAGCGCCACGAAGGCGAACAGGGTCTGGCGGTCGCCGCTCAGCTCCAGCATCGAGGCCAGCACCGAGACACCGATGATCGGGTGCAATCCGATCACGGCGCTGGCCACGATGACCAGAAAGCTGGCCACCGCCTGGGGGGCGCCGAAGTGGGCGAACAGCGTCCACTGGCTGCCGGTGGCGGCGCCGATCAAGGCCGACAGCCCCTGGGTCAGCAGCCCGGCGCAGAGGAACAGCGAGATCTCGCCGCGCATGGCCGGCAGCCGTTCCAGCGTGTGGCTGCGCACCCGCCGCAGGGTCCAGCGCGGCCCACGGGGCAGGTTGCTTGCCAGTGCCACCGCCGGCAGCAGGAAGGTGATGATGCTGACGATGGAGAGCCCCGGGGTCAGGCCGTAGTGGAAGAGCAGCACCAGGGCCGCCATGCCCACCGGCATCAGCAGGCTCTTCGGCGAGAGGGAGTAGCCGGCCACGTGGGAGAGGTCGAAGCGCCGTGACAGGTCCAGCAGCGAGAGGGTGCCGGCCAGCATTCCCAGCGGCAGGCCAAGGGCCAGGATCGTCGTGAAGCGCATCTCCGGTGCCAGGGTCATCACCACGCCCATGGAGGCGAAGAAGGGTGACCACAGCGCCGCGCTGGAGAGCCCGCGGTTCAGCGCGAGCAGCTGCGGCAGACTCAGCTCGCCGTGACGCCTCAGGCGATCCCCCACCATGAACACCGTGGAGAGGTTGAGGATGGCGCCGAGCAGGTGCACCCCCAGCCAGGTGCCGGCGGTGCCGCGTCGCCCGGTCACGGCGCTGCCGGGCGGTGCGCTGTGCCCTCTGTAGGTGCCGATCAGGCCGATGAAGCTCACCCCCACCAGCATGGCTACCACATAGCTGTTGCCGTCCAGCAGCCGATGCCAGGCGATATCGGCGTCGAAGCCCAGGGCCGCGACCAGCGCCAGGGCGAGGCCGAGCCCCGCCAGGATACCGGCCTGGCGACGATTGCCCCGTTTCAGGTCCGGCCAGAGAAGCAGCACGGCCAGCCAGAAGGCGTAGCTGACCGCCGGCAGGGCAATCGGCAGCCCGGCCAGACGCAGCACCTGCAGCGCCAGCCCGAGCAGGATCAGGCCGCCGGCGAGGGTTTGGCGAGGCGATATCGTCGAGGAAGGTATCGGCGAGGAGGGTGGCAGCGACACGGAAGCGAACTCTTGGCGAAGACGTTGAGCAGTCTAACGAATTTGCCGATCGGGTGCCCTGGCCGGCGGCTCCCGGGCCGACTCGAGCAGTGCCAGCATGGCCCGGGCGGCGTTGGAGAGGGTGCGGCTGCGATGGACGATATAGCCCAGCGGCCGGTGGATCGGCGGGTGATCGATGGTCAGCGCGTGAAGCTCTCCCGCCACCAGGCGCTCCGGTAGCAAACTCCAGCCCAGGCCGATCGACGTCATCATCTTCAGAGTCTCCAGGTAGTTGGTGGAGAGCGCCACCGGCAGGCGCAGGCCGGCGGCGGCGAAACGCGCCTCGATCAGGCCCCGGGTGAAGGTCAGCGGGCCGGGCAGCACGGCATCGAACTCGCACAGCTCATGCAGGGCCAGCCGCCCCCGGGCAGCCAGGGGATGGTCCGAGGCGCAGACGAAGTCGAGGCGGTCGACCCACACCGGCACCACCTCGAGCTGCGGGTCGGGGTGGGGCGCCAGGGTCACCACGGCGATCTCCAGGGAGCCGTCGAGCACCCCCTGATAGGCCTCCTCGGAATCCAGGAAGTGCAGGTCCAGGCGTACCTCGGGATGCGTGCGAGTATAAGCCTTGAGCAGCGGCGGCAGTCGGTGCAGGCCGATATGATGGCTGGTGGCCAGCGTCAGGCTGCCGGCCACGCTGCCTTCCAGATTGCCCAGCGCTCGGCGGCTATCGTCCACCATCACCAGGATCTGCCGCGCCCTGGGCAGCAGCAGGCGTCCCGCTTCGGTCAGGCTGATGCCTCGGCCGATGCGATCGAACAGCCGCGCGTCGATCTGGGCCTCGAGGACCGCGATGCGCTTGCTTACCGCCGGCTGGGTCAGGTGCAGCTGCTCCGCGGCTCGGGAGAAGCTTCCGCTCTCGGCTACCGCCAGAAAGGCCTGCAGGCTCTGGGTATCCATGGTGCCTCCGCTGTTGTTATTCCTATTAGGAATGCAATCCATAAATAACATGAATTGATTTTATGGGCGAGGGGCGGGAGACTGCTGACATAGCCCAGACGCTAAGCATAAGCGGCGCCGGGGGCAGACCGGAAAGGAGGTCCTATGCCAGGGGTGAGAAGCACTGCTTCGAACGGGCTGGCCATGGATGGCCAGCACCGGCCCTGCAAACGGAGCAGGACGCGAGAGTGAAGCAGGGCATCGGTAGCGTACAGGGAGGTATTCACAGCGCCTCCTTGAAGGTCTGCCCTCGGTAAAGCCGCGCTGGTGGTGCAATTCCGAGACCGGACATGACATGAAGGGGCTTCGACCCCGGGAGAATGATATGGCAGGCCAGACACTCTACGACAAGCTGTGGTCGCAGCACCTCGTCAAGGAGCGCGACGACGGCACCGCGCTGATCTACATCGACCGCCAGCTGCTCCACGAAGTGACCTCGCCCCAGGCCTTCGAGGGTCTGCGCCTGGCGGGCCGCAAACCGTGGCGCCTCGACGCCAACCTGGCGACGCCCGATCACAACGTGCCCACCACGGTGAAGGAGCGCGCCGAGGGCAACGCCGGGATCAAGGATCCGGTGTCGCTGATCCAGGTGCAGACCCTCGACGACAACTGCGTCGAGTTCGGCATCGAGGAGTTCAAGATCAACGACCCGCGACAGGGCATCGTTCACGTGGTGGGGCCGGAGCAGGGCGCCACCCTGCCGGGGATGACCGTGGTCTGTGGCGACTCCCACACCGCCACCCACGGCGCCTTCGCGGCCCTGGCCCACGGCATCGGCACCTCCGAGGTGGAGCATGTGCTCGCCACCCAGTGCCTGCTGGCCCAGAAGATGAAGAACATGCAGGTTCGCGTCGAGGGTGAGCTTGGTACCGGCGTCACCGCCAAGGACGTGGTGCTGGCCATCATCGGCCGGATCGGCACCGCCGGCGGCACCGGCTACGCCATCGAGTTCGCCGGCAGCGCCATTCAGGGCCTCTCCATGGAAGGCCGCATGACGGTGTGCAACATGGCCATCGAGGCCGGCGCCCGGGTCGGTCTGATTGCCGTGGACGACACCACCATCGACTACCTCGCCGAGCGTCCCTTCGCGCCCACGGGTGAGCAGTGGCAGGCCGCCGTGGCCGATTGGCGCGGCCTGGTCTCCGACGACAGTGCCGAGTTCGACAAGGTGGTGGTGCTGGACGCCGCCGAGATCGAGCCGCAGGTCTCCTGGGGCACCAGCCCCGAGATGGTCACCGGCATTTCGGGCGAGGTGCCCGATCCCGCCGAGCAGACCGACGACACCCTGCGCAGCGGCTATACCCGGGCGCTTCAATACATGGGGCTCGCCCCGAGGCAGAAGATCACCGATATCCGGCTCGACAAGGTGTTTATCGGCTCCTGCACCAACTCGCGCATCGAGGATCTGCGCGAGGCGGCGAAGGTGGCCCGCGGCAAGAAGGTGGCCGACAGCATCAAGCTGGCCATGGTGGTGCCGGGCTCCGGCCTGGTGAAGCGCATGGCGGAGGCCGAGGGCCTGGATCGGATCTTCACCGAGGCGGGCTTCGAGTGGCGCGAGCCGGGCTGCTCCATGTGCCTGGCCATGAACGCCGACAAGCTCGGCGCCGGCGAGCACTGTGCCTCCACCTCCAACCGCAACTTCGAGGGGCGTCAGGGCTACGGTGGGCGCACCCATCTGGTGAGTCCGGCCATGGCCGCCGCCGCCGCCATCGCCGGCCATTTTGTTGATGTCCGCGCCATTGAGGAGGCCTGAATCATGAACAAGTTTGAACGCACCGAAGGCCTCGTCGCTCCGCTCGACCGGGCCAACGTCGATACCGACCTGATCATTCCCAAGCAGTTTCTGAAGTCGATCAAGCGAACCGGCTTCGGCATCAACCTGTTCGACGAGCTGCGCTATCTCGATGAAGGCTATCCGGGCCAGGACTGCACCCATCGTCCCCTCAACCCCGACTTCGTGCTCAATCAGCCTCGGTACCAGGGGGCAAGCGTTCTGTTGACCCGCCGCAACTTCGGCTGCGGCAGCTCCCGCGAGCACGCCCCCTGGGCGCTGGAGGACTTCGGCTTCCGGGTGGTGATCGCCCCGAGCTTCGCCGATATCTTCTACAACAACGCCTTCAAGAACGGCCTGCTGCTGGTCACCCTTCCCGAAGAGACCATCGATCGCCTGTTTGCCGAGGTGGAGGCCAACGAGGGCTATCGGCTCGACGTGGATCTCGAGAACCAGCGCGTCACCACGCCCTCCGGCGAAATCCTCGAATTCGAGGTGGACGACTTCCGCAAGCACTGCCTGCTCAACGGCCTGGACGATATCGGCATCACCCTCCAGGACGAAGAGGCCATTCGCGTCTTCGAAGCGAAGCACCGCGCCGCGCGCCCCTGGCTCTTCCGCGACACTGCTCAGGCTTGATCCGATATATTCGGGCGACGAAGCCGGGGCAGAGGGGCGCCGGGGACAAGCCGAAGAGGAGGTCCTATGCCAGGGATGGCATCGGTAGCGCCCAGGGATGGGTTCACAGCGCCTCCTCGTCGGTCCGGCGCTCCGGGGCTTGTCGCCGGAACAGCCCCGCTCCGGCACTAGTGATCATTCGGCCTGCTCCCGGCTTCCCGCTCGGCGACCGGTGCGGCCCTACACGGACGACATCATGACTCAGAAGATTCTGGTATTGCCGGGTGACGGCATCGGACCCGAGATTACCGCCCAGGCCAGCCGTATTCTGGCTGCCTGCCAGGCCCGTGGCCTGGACGTCGAAGTGGAGGAGGGGCTGGTCGGCGGCAGCGCCTACGACGTGCATGGCGAGCCGCTGCCCCCCGAGACCCTGGAGAAGGCCCGGGCCGCTCGGGCCATCCTGCTGGGTGCCGTGGGCGGCCCCAAGTGGGACAAGCTCGAGGATCTCGCCAAGCGCCCCGAGAAGGGGCTGCTCGGATTGCGCAAGAACCTGGGGCTCTTCGGCAACCTGCGCCCGGCCATTACCTACCCGCAGCTGGCCGACGCCTCCAGCCTCAAGCCCGAACTGGTCGCCGGCCTCGACATCATGATCGTGCGCGAGCTCACCGGCGGCATCTACTTCGGCCAGCCCCGCGGCATCGAGGAGCGTAACGGTGAGCGGGTCGGCTTCAACACCTACGTCTACGCCGAGAGCGAGATCGAACGTATCGGTCGCGTTGCCTTCGAGATGGCGCAAAAACGCGGCAAGAAGCTCTGCTCCGTGGACAAGGCCAACGTCCTCGAGGTCACCATCCTGTGGCGCGAGGTGATGGAGCGGCTGGCGTCGGAGTACCCGGACGTCGAGCTCTCCCACATGTACGTCGACAACGCCGCCATGCAGCTGGTACGTGCGCCCAAGCAGTTCGACGTCATGGTCACCGGCAACATGTTCGGCGACATCCTCTCGGATGCCGCCGCCATGCTTACGGGCTCCATCGGCATGCTCCCCTCGGCGTCGCTCAACGAGAGCGGCCAGGGCATGTACGAGCCCTGCCACGGCAGCGCGCCGGACATCGCCGGGAAGGGCATCGCCAATCCGCTGGCCACCATCCTCTCGGTGGCCATGCTGCTGCGCTACTCCCTGGACGAGTCGGCCCTGGCCCAGCGCATCGAGGACGCCGTGGGCAAGGTGCTGGACGATGGGCTGAGAACGGCCGA
>PWEV01000298.1 GCA_003553625.1 Halomonas sp. | reverse complement strand
TGGAGCGGGTGAAGGGAATCGAACCCTCGTCTTAAGCTTGGGAAGCTTCTGCTCTACCATTGAGCTACACCCGCTGGGCTGAATCGATAGTAAAACCAACTGCTTAGCCATGCAAGCGGCGTCGGTGGCTTTTTCGCGATACAGGTGCAAGTTGCTGTTTCCATGGTGTGTTGCCCGGCGACTGCATGGGACATCCGGAGGCGGGGAGTGGCAACGACGAGAAATTTTCTGTCTGCGGCGAACTTTTACTCGCTACAGTGTCTGAATCAGTACAGCAACAGGGCGATAGCAGTCGCTAACACTGTTCTGACTTGCAGATTCGATCGATGCTTGGCCGCTTCCCCACGGAGGCGGCCTTCTTTTTGGGTGCAACCCCTGTCGCTCAGCCAGAAATGACACCCCCCGCCGGCTAGCCGGCGAGGGGGGCTAGATAGGCAGGTCAGTGGTTATGCTTCATGCGCATACTGAGGATGGCATTCAGCACATCGCGGCGGGTCACGATGCCCACCAGGCGTTCCTGTTCCACCACCGGATAGACCTTGGGCTTGTTGCTCAGCATCTCCTGGGCCAGGTCGGTAAGGCTCTTGTTGGGCGTGACGGTGAGCACTTCCTGGCGCATCAGCTCACTGACCAGCGGCGGTTCATCATTGAGGTAGGTGCTTTCCAGGACCTTGCCCAGCACATCCTGCTCTGAAATGAAGCCGATCAGATGATCGCGTTCGTCGACCACCGGGACGCCGGGCAGCCTGTGCAACGACAATCCTTCGGCCAGAGTGGATACCGAGGTCTTGCCGGTGACTCGGTAGCAGTCACGGGACATGATCTCGCGTACGGTGGTGGGGGCCTTCTTGTTGGGCATGGCATTTCTCCTTGTGGCGGTTCATCGTCAGCCCGGTCAGCCTACATCATAGCCGACGCCTGGCCAGTGCCGAGCCCGGCAGGCGCTAAACCGTCAACGCTCGTGGGCAGCGCCGGAACCCTGCCGGCGCCTCACTCTCCAAGAGACATTCCTCTCCCGATGATAAAGGAGTTTCCATGGATGCCCGCGAATACCTGGCCAGGAAAGGCCTGGATAACGACCGTGACGCCGAGCGTCCCACCACGCTGGAGGAGAAGTCCTGGGCCCGTGCCCGTGAGGCCGGGGATCACCGGCCGCGCTCCGGCACGCCCCACGACTGGGAGGACTGGGAGCGCTACCACGATGACCTGGCCGACGGCGCCGAGACCCTGCAGCAGAAGATCAACCGCGAGGCCCACCGCCGCCTGCTGGAGCACCCGACCACCGAAGACGCCCAGGAACACGCTGACCGCAGCGGCATCGCCCTTGCCCGCGACGTTGGCGGCAACTCCTCGGCGCCGCCTGTCTCGACGGCAGCGCCGTCGGCGCCTCGCCTGGCGCTGCTGGCCCTGGCCGTACTGGTGCCGCCGTTGGCGGTGGGGCTGGTCCGCCAGCCGACGAAGCGTATCTGGCTCAGCCTGCTGCTGACGCTGCTTGGCTGGGTACCGGGCATTCTTTATGCCTGGCGCTTGGTGTCCCGAAGCTCTCGCTGAGAGCGCTGCCGAGATTGGCAGAGCTTGGCAGGAGGGCCTCGATGCGTATAATCACCGTCAACCTTGATGAATTATGGAGTTGACCGTGGGCTATCTCGTCGGCGTCACCGTGCTTTGGGCCTTCTCGTTTTCGCTGATCGGTGTCTACCTGGCCGGCCAGGTAGACAGCTATTTCGCCGTGGCGATCCGGGTGGTGCTGGCGGCCCTGGTCTTCCTGCCTTTCCTGCGTCCGAGGCTGCTGCGCGGTCGCCAGCGCCTGGCGCTCATGGGGCTCGGTGCCGTGCAGCTGGGGGTGATGTATATCTTCTTCTATCAGTCCTTCCTGCTGCTCTCGGTGCCGGAGGTGCTGCTCTTCACCATCTTCACGCCGCTCTATATCACCCTGCTCGACGATGCCCTGTTCGGCCGCTTTACCCCCTTTTATCTGCTCACCGCAGCATTGGCGGTGCTCGGCGCCGGGGTGATCCGCTACGACGGACTGGACAGCGGTTTTCTGATCGGCTTTCTGGTGGTGCAGGGAGCCAACCTATGCTTCGCGCTGGGCCAGGTGGGTTATCGCCGTCTTTCTGCGGAACTGCCCGAGTCGCTGCCGCGCCATAGCGTCTTCGCCTGGTTCTACCTGGGGGCGCTGTTCGTCACCCTGCCGGCCTTTGCTCTGCTCGGCAACGCCAGCGCGCTGCCCACTACCGGCACGCAGTGGGGGGTGCTGCTGTGGCTGGGTGTGGTGGCCTCCGGGGTGGGGTATTTCCTGTGGAACCTCGGCGCTACCCGCGTGGATGCCGGTGCGCTGGCGATCATGAACAACGCCTTGATCCCCGCCGGCCTGGTAGTCAACCTGGTGATCTGGAACCGCGATGCGGACCTCGTACGCCTGGTGCTGGGAGGGGCGATCATCGCCGGTTCGTTGTGGCTCAACGAACGCTGGCTCAAGCGTCGCGCACTGCAGGCCGCCTGAGCCGTCCGTCCTGGTCCAACCGAGGTCGTTTGCCGGGGGGCAGGGCAGTGGCCATAATGAGCCGCTGCGACCCGAGAGGCCCGTGCATGCCATCCGAACAGAGTTCTCCCCAGGAACGCGACGAGCAGGCGTCCTTCCGTAATATCGGTCTGATCGGCCGCCTTGGCAGTACCAGGGTGGTTGATACCTTGAAGCGACTGATCCGCTTGCTGGAGACGCGTGGTCACCATGTGATCATCGAGGACCGCACCGCCACGGTGCTGCTCAATCACGGCCACGTCGAGGCCAGCCGACGCACCATGGGCCAGCTCTGCGACCTGGTGATCGTGGTGGGCGGCGACGGGAGCCTGCTGGGGGCAGCCCGTACCCTTTGCCACAGTGGCACCCTGGTGCTGGGCGTCAACCGCGGCCGCCTGGGGTTTCTTACCGACATCTCCCCTGATGAGCTGGAGGCCAGGGTCGGCGAGGTGCTCGACGGCCGCTATGAGGTAGAGGAGCGCTTCCTGCTGGATGCCGAGCTCTACCGCGAAGGCAGCCTGGTGGGCAGCGGCGATGCCCTGAATGAGGTGGTGGTGCATCCCGGCAAGGCGGTGAGGATGATCGAGTTCGAACTCTTCATCGACGGCCAGTTCGTCTACAGCCAGCGCAGTGACGGGCTGATCATCGCCACGCCCACCGGCTCTACCGCCTACTCGCTCTCGGGTGGCGGCCCCATCATGCATCCCAGGCTCGACGTGGTGACCCTGGTACCGATGTTCCCGCACACTCTTTCAAGCCGGCCCATCGTCATCGATGCCGCCAGCGAGATCCGCATTCACATCGGTGAGACCAACCAGACCTACCCGCACATCAGCTGCGACGGCCAGACCCGCGCCGTGTCCAAACCCGACGACGTGCTGGTGATCCGGCGCAAGCCCCAGCGAGTGCAACTGGTTCATCCACTCGGCCACAACTTCTATGAGGTCCTGCGCAGCAAGTTGGGCTGGAGCAATCGCCTGGGAGACTGATGTGAGTACGCGGGCGAGATTTGAAGGTTTTGATCTGATTGGCGACGTGCACGGTTGCGGTGCCACCCTGGCGGCGCTGCTGGAAAAGCTCGGCTACCACCAGCGCGGCGGTGTCTACCGTCACCCACGTAGACGCGTGATATTCCTCGGCGATCTGATCGATCGCGGACCGCGCATTCGTCTGGCCGTCCAGATCGCCCGGCGCATGGTGGAGGAGGGAGAGGCCCACATTGTCATGGGCAACCATGAATACAACGCCCTGGCCTACTGCCAACATGCGCCAAAGGGGTTGGGGCGGGAGTGGCTGCGTGAGCATACCCCCCGCAACAATCGCATCATCAACGAGACCCTGGAACAGTATCGCGACCATCCACAGGAGTGGGATGAGGCGCTGGCCTGGTTCATGGAGATCCCGCTCTGTCTGGAGGAGGGCGGATTGCGGGTGGTGCATGCCTGTTGGGATCAACCGCTGATCGACGACCTCCGCCGTCGGCACCCCGACGCCTGTATGGATGAGGCGTTCCTGATCGAATCAACGGCCCCGGGGACCGGCGCCTTTCGCATTCTTGATCGACTGACCCGGGGTACCCAGATGCCCCTCCCGCTGGGTATCGAGATCCACTCCGGGGACGGTTTCACTCGGCGCAGCTTTCGCACCCATTTCTGGGCCCAGTCTCCCGAGACCTGGGGTGACGTGGTGTTCCAGCCCGACAACCTTCCCGGTGATCTGGAGCGGCGACCGCTCTCGGACGAGGAACGGGCGCGTCTTGCCCACTACGGCCCCGACGAGCCGCCGCTGTTTATCGGCCACTACTGGTGCGAGGGGATTCCGGCCCTGCCGGCGCCCAACGTGGCCTGCCTGGACTACAGTGCAGTGAAGTTCGGCCGCCTGGTGGCGTATCGCTGGAGCGGCGAGCGCCAGCTGGATGCCGACCACTTCGTATGGCTTCGGGTCCCTCGGGAAGAGCAGGTGCGCCCGCGGCCCTGGGAGATCAGTTTCGAATGAAGGGAGTGACTGATACAAAACGTTACAACATTTTTTCGCGCGCGCCGTGAACTCTCCGCGCCAGCCACCCTCATAGTAGGTGTTCCCTTGAATGATCCCTTGCTATTGTCCGGCGGCCCCCTCCGCCGGACTTTTTCTTTGTGCGCGTTCGAACCTCTCACTTTTCTGCCTCAGGAGGTGCCATGTACCGGGTAACGCAGCTTCCCCCCGACGTCGATACCCATGAGCTGCGTCGCGCGCTCTGGGCCCATCGCATCGGCCATCGGATCACCGAGGACGTCGAAGGGCAGACCCTGTGGCTCGCCGACCCGCGCCAGCAGGAGGAATTGCAACGGCTGCTGGCCCGCTGGCAGCGCGGTGAGCCGCTGATGCCCAAGGGGCGAGCCTCCTCCTTCTCCTCGCTGCCAACCTCCTCCCTGCTGACGCCGCTTCGCCTGGCGCCGGTCACGGCGTCGACCCTGGTGCTTTGTGTGTTGGTATTCGCGGCCATGGCGCTGTTCGGAGACCGGGTGATCGCGGCGCTGGCCATCGTGCCATTGGGGGTGGTCAACGGCAGCCTGGCGGTGGGCAGCCTGGTCGAAGCGGTGATGGGCGGCCAGGTGTGGCGTCCGCTGTCGCCGGCCTTCCTGCACTTCGGCTGGATGCACCTGATCTTCAACATGCTGTGGCTCTGGTACTTCGGCCGCCAGGTGGAGACGCTGCAGGGCAGCGGGCGCATGCTGTTGATCGTGCTGGTCGCCGGCATAGGCGCCAACCTGGCCCAGTACGCCGCCGGCACGGTTCTGTTCGGCGGCATGTCGGGCGTCGATTTCGCACTGCTCGGCTACGTCTGGCTGATGTCACGCCGGGCGCCGGGCAGCGGCTTCTTCGTGCCCCAGATGCTGGTGGTCTTCATGCTGGGCTGGATGATCTTCACCATGACCGACATGGCCGGTGCCGTGGGGTTCGGCAATGTGGCCAACGAGGCCCACCTGGGGGGGCTGGTCGTGGGCCTGGCACTGGGCTGGTACTATTCCGGGCGAGCGCGTCGGCAGCGCTGAGTTCACCGTCACGACATTGCATCACCAAATCGAGAGATGAACCATGAGCGATATGACCTTTGAACGCATGATCCAGCAGATGACTCCGGCCATCTACCAGAGCCTCAAGCAGGCGGTGGAACTGCGCAAATGGCCGGACGGCCGACTGCTCAGTCCCGAGCAGACCGAGCTCTGCCTGGAGGCGGTGATCCGCTACGAGCACGAAAACAACGTGCCCGAAGAGCAGCGGGTCGGCTTCCTGCAGAAACGCACCTGCGGCGGCGCCAACAGCGGCACCGACGTCGACCCTGCGCTGGCCGGCCTGGCCAAGGACGCCGGCCGTGGCTGAGTCGATTGATGCGGCAGCGGAGGTGAAGGGCTGTCTGACCAAGATGGCCATCGCGCCGGGGACACGGGGAGAGGCGGCCCGCTACACTCTTCGCGTTGGCGAGGAGCGGCTGGAGCTCAACGCCTGCCTGGGCCGTCCGCTCACGCTCGCCTGGACCGGCGCCATCGCCTGCACCCACTGCGGCCGGGCGACAAAGAAAAGCTTCGCCCAGGGCCACTGCTACCCCTGCTTCAAGGCGCTGGCCCAGTGCGACACCTGCATCATGAAACCGGAGACCTGCCACTTCTTCGAAGGCACCTGCCGAGAGCCGGAGTGGGCCGAGCGCCACTGCTTCCAGCCTCATATCGTCTATCTGGCCAACGCCTCGGGCCTCAAGGTCGGCATTACCCGTGGCACCCAGGTGCCCACCCGCTGGCTCGATCAGGGCGCCGTGCAGGCGCTGCCGGTCTTCACCGTGGACACCCGTCAGCAGTCGGGCTTCGTCGAGATGCTGTTCAAGGAGGAGGTCTCCGACCGCACCAACTGGCGCGCCATGCTCAAGGGCGACACCGTCGAGATGGACCTGCCCGCCGAGCGTGACCGCCTCCTGTCTCGCCTGGACGGAGGGCTGGCCAACCTGCGCGAGCGCTTCGGCGCGGATTCCATTCGCCTGCTCGACGAGCCGCCGGTGACCCTCGACTATCCGGTGCTCGAATACCCCACCAAGGTGGTCTCCCATAACCTCGACAAGAACCCTGAGATCGCCGGCACCCTGCTTGGCCTCAAGGGCCAGTACCTGATTCTCGACTCAGGCGTCATCAACCTGCGCAAGTACACCGGCTACGAGGTCAGAGTCGCTGCCTGACCCCTGGGCTATCCTGTTGGCATCCGGGCCCGTTTCCCTCGAACAGTCCCGACCGCCGACAGGAGAGCCAGCATGACCGAGACCATGCGCGCCATGCGCCTGCACGCACCGGGCCAGCCTCTGAAGTGGGAGGAAGTGATCCGCCCGCAGCCCGGTCCCGGCGAAGTCCAGCTGCGTGTATTGGCCTGTGGCGTCTGCCGCACGGACCTGCACGTGGTGGATGGTGAACTCCCGGATCCGTGCTTGCCGCTGATTCCTGGCCACGAGGTCGTGGGTGAAGTCACCGCGCTGGGGGAGGGCACCACGGGGGTGGCGGTCGGTCAGCGGGTGGGCGTTCCCTGGTTGGGCTGGACCTGCGGCGAGTGCAACCCCTGCCGCCGGGGACAGGAGAATCTCTGTGAACGCGCCGAGTTCACCGGCTACACCCGAGACGGTGGCTACGCCGAATACGCCGTGGCCGATGCGCGTTACTGCTTTCCCGTGAACGACGATAACGCCCAGGCCACCGCGCCGCTGCTCTGTGCCGGATTAATCGGCTACCGCACCTGGCGTCTGGCGGGCGGGGAAACGCCACATCGGCTGGGTATCTTCGGCTTCGGCGCCGCTGCCCATATTCTCATCCAACTGGCGCTGGCCCGCGGCCAGCGGGTCTACGCCTTCACCCGTGCCGGCGACGATGAGGCACAGGCCTTCGCCCGCAGGCTGGGTGCGACCTGGGCCGGCGGCAGCGACGAGGCCCCGCCGGAGACGCTCGACGCCGCCCTGCTCTTTGCCCCGGTGGGCGAGTTGGTCCCCATTGCGCTCTCCCATGTGCGCCCCGGTGGCGTGGTGGTCTCCGGCGGCATTCACATGTCCGATATCCCGAGCTTTCCCTATCGCCTGCTGTGGGAGGAGCGCTCGGTGAAGTCGGTGGCCAACCTCACCCGCCGCGACGGCGTGGAGTTCCTGGCCCTGGCGCCCGAGGTGCCGATACGTACCGAGACTCACGCCTACCCGCTGAATCAAGCCAACCAGGCCCTGGATGACCTGCGTGAGGGGCGACTCTCCGGGGCTGCGGTGTTGATCCCCTGATCGGCCATGGCTGGCAAGGTTGGCAGGGCTTGTCATGCCTCGGCGAGGGCAGCGTTCCTGTCATCTGCCCGGTCGGTCCTCCGGACGCGCATTGACGCCTCTGGTCCTGCTTGCTAGCTTACGCGCACTCTAAGGTGCTGGCGGAGTGAGTGCCGCCAGGTAAACGGGAAGTCGGTGCGCGGTGCTCTTCCAGAGAGTCCGCCAAGCCGACGCTGCCCCCGCAACGGTGATCGAGTCAAGAACCGCCAAAGCGCCACTGTGCTCCAGGCATGGGAAGGCGGCGGTTCAGCAGGGAATCTGCCTTCAGGCGGGCCCCTCGCTCGTAAGCCCGGAGACCGGCCCGAGAGCGCATGCCGGATCGCGGAGGGCGGTCATATGGCAGGGCTTCGCCGCACCGCATCGTTCGCGCCGCTTCCCTTCCTGCTGTTCCTCTGCCCCGGCCCACTAAAAGAAGCAGGACGTCGTGCGGGTGAGCACGGCGATCAAGGGACAGACATGAACATGACCTCCGCACCCCGTGGCCTGGCGACCTTCGCCCTCGCCGCACTTCCTCTGGCCGTCCAGGCCGCCGATCCCCAGTCCGACGGCCCCGCCGAGTTCCAGAGACTGAATCCCGTGGTGGTGACCGCCGCCCTGGCGCCGCGTACCGCCGACGAAACACTAGCCTCCGTCACCATGCTGGATGAGGCCACCCTGCGCCGCCAGGATCCCGCCAGCGTGACCGATCTGCTGCGTGGCCAGCCGGGCGTGGATGTCACCACCCAGGGCAGCTTCGGCAAGCAGAGCAGCCTCTTCCTGCGCGGCACCGGCAGCAATGCCAACGTCCTGCTGATCGATGGCATCCGGCTGAGATCCGCCACCACCGGCGCAGCCGCCTGGGAGTTCCTCGACCCACGGCTGTTCCAGCGCGCCGAGATCGTTCGCGGCCCCCGCGGCAGCCTCTACGGCGCCGACGCGGTGGGCGGCGTGATCCAGCTGTTTACGCCGGAAGGCGAAGAGGGTGCCCCTCAGCCGCAGGTTTCCGTGGGCGGCGGCTCCTTCAACACCCAGCGCTATAATGCCAGCCTTGCCGGTAGCAGCGGCGGCACCCGTTACTACGTCGCTGGCAGCCGCTTCGAGACCGACGGCGCTCCTGTGCGCCGCGATGGTGACGACAAGGGCTACGACAATACCAGTGGCCTGGTGCGACTCTCCCACACCTTCGATAACGATACCGAAGTAGGGCTGTTGGCGCTGCGCTCCAGGGGCAATAGCGAGTTCGATGCTTCCGGTGCCGCGACGGACGAGTTCGTTCAGCAGGTGGCGGGGGTCTATGGTGAACTGGCGGTGACGGATAGCTGGAAGAGTCGTCTAACCCTCAGCGAGGCTCGGGACGAACGAGACACTCTGGCTCCGACTTACACCTCCCTGTTCGAGACGCGCACGCGCACCGCCCAGTGGCAGAACACCCTGGCGTTGGGCCCTCATGAACTGGTGGCGGGTGCTGAGTACGCCGAGGACGATCTTGGCGACAGTCAGACCTCCGGGCTCTCCTTCGATGAAGAGAGACGTTATAACCGAGCCGTATTTGCGCAGGGTCTCCTGGATTTTCACCCGTTGACGACACAGCTGAGTCTGCGCCATGACGACAACCAGGCATTCGGTGAGGAGCTGACCGGCAGCCTGGCCGTTGGGTATGCGCTGAATGACCAGCATGTGGCGCGGGCAAGCTATGGTACGGCCTTCCGTGCGCCGACCTTCAACGAGCTCTACTTTCCCTTCGTGGGCTCCAGCAACCCCGACCTGAACGCGGAAACATCGAACACCATCGAGCTTGGCCTGCGCGGCCAGTATGGCAGCTGGTTTTGGGATCTCGCCGCCTACCAGACAAAGGTGGATGACCTTATCGCTCTTGACGAGACCTTCCGTCCCGTCAACGTTGACGAGGCGCGCATACGTGGCGCCGAGCTGGCGCTGGGTGCCGACATCGATGACTGGACCCTTGCTGTTGCCTTGACCTGGCTGGACCCTGAGAGCCGTAGCGGCGCCAACGCCGGCAAGCGCCTGGCGCGTCGTGCCACCCAGAGCCTGCGGCTGGACGTGGATCGGGAACTGGGCGACTGGTCGCTGGGGGGTTCCTGGGTCGCCCAGAACCATCGCTACAACGACGCCGCCAACGAAGCCCGTTTGTCGGGTTATGGCGTGGTCAACCTGCGTGCCGGCTGGGACTTCGCGCCCATGTGGTCGCTGCGTGCCACCCTGGAGAACGCTCTCGACAAGGAGATCGTTACTGCTCAGGGCGCCGACTTTGATCCGGTCACTTTCCAGCCGATGCCGTTCGACTACATCAACGCCGGCCGTGCGGCCTTCGTCAGCCTGCACTTCGGTGGATGATGGCCGCTAGCCTGCTGCGTCATCTGACCCTGGCGCTGCTGCCTCTGGCAGCAGCGCCGGCCCTGGCCGACGAACGCTGCGCCGTGGACGACCGCGGCCGCGAGGTGTGCCTGGCCGCTCCGGCG
>PWEV01000124.1 GCA_003553625.1 Halomonas sp. | reverse complement strand
GCGGTCGACCAAATGACTATGGGTAATATCGATATAACCATAATAAAATCTTAACGTCATCGCGCAGGAGTCATTCCCATGACATACCCTCTCGAACCTCTCCGGCTTGACCGTCGCCAGCTCTTGAAATTCGGGCTGGGTGTCGGCGCGGCCGGCCTGCTGCCGCTGGGCAGCCTGAAGGCCAGCACGCTTTCCACCAACGCCCGCATCGTCATCCTCGGCGGCGGCGCCGCCGGCATGGCCATGGCCAACCGCCTCTCTCGCCGCCTGGAGGGTGCCAGCATCTCACTCGTCGAACCCCGCGAGATCCATCACTACCAGCCCGGCTGGACGCTGGTGGCCTCCGGCGTCTGGAACCCCGACAAGACAGTGCGGCCCAACGCCAACTTCGTGCCGCCCGGGGTAAGGTGGGTGCGTCAGCCCGCCCTCGGCATCGACGCCGAGCAGCGCCGGGTCTCACTGACCGACGCCAGCGTGCTGGAGTACGATTACCTGGTGGTGGCCACCGGCCTGCAGCTCAACTATCACCTGATCGACGGCATGACGCCGGACCTGGTCGGTACCCACGGTATCGGCAGCGTCTACGCCAGCCTCGAGGGTGCCACCCGCACCCGTGATGCCATCAATGCCTGGATCGCCAAGGGCAGCGGCAAGGGACTGTTCACCGCGGCACCCACGCCGGTGAAGTGTGCCGGGGCCCCGCTGAAGATGACTTTCACCACGCTGTCGCGGCTGGAGGAGACCGGCCATCGCGACGACTTTAGTGTCGAGTTCCTGGCTCCCGGGGCGGCGCTGTTCAGCCAGCCCTGGGTCAACGACTTCGTCAAGCAGCGCTTCGACGACCAGGGCGTCACCCGCCGCCACCACTACCGGCTCTCGGCCATCGACCCCGGTGCCCGTCAGGCGGAGTTCACCTTCGTCGGTCCGGACGGCGAGTTCACCTCGCACCACGAGCTGCGCGAGGCGGAGTACTCTCGGGACGGCCTGCGCACGGTGATCGCCGACTATGACTTCATCCACGTGGTGCCCCCCATGAGCGCCCCGGACTTCGTCAAGGAGAGCGACCTGATCGCCCGCGAGGGGCCCTTCCGCGGCGAGTGGCTGGATGTGGACATCCACACCATGCAGCACAACCGCTATCCCGAGGTGTTCGGCATCGGCGATGTGATCGGCGCGCCTATCAACAAGACCGCCGCCAGCGTCAAGGCCCAGGCCCCCGTGGTGGAGGCCAACCTACTGGCCCAGATGCAGGATCAGCCGCTGCCGGCACGCCACAACGGCTACACCTCCTGTCCGATGATCACCGGCATCGGCAAGGCGATGCTGGTGGAGTTCGGCTACGACAACAATCTGGATTTCCTGCCCTCCTTCCCCTTCATCGACCCCCGCGACGAGTCCTGGGCCGCCTGGGTGATGAAGGACCGCATGCTGCAGCCTGCCTACTACGCCGTGCTAGAAGGCCAGGCCTGAGGAGAGACGATCATGACGATACAAGGTGCACTGACCATCCTGATGTATGCCCTGGCCCCCTTCCTGTGGCTGATCGTGGGGGCTGTGGGGGTGCTGGTGGTGGTCCAGCTGTTGGCCCGCCTGCGCGGCTACCGCACGTTCCACTATCGCTGCCTTGGGGCCAACCTGGCCGCACTGGCGGTGGGCCTCTCCGGGCTGTGGTGGATTCCCGCCTTTACCAACTCTCGGCTGGGCTACGTGACCACCCTGTTCGACTGGGTGGCGATGATCGGCGCCGTGGTCGGCCTGGCCATCGCCGCCTGGCTGGTGCTGCACCCGCTCAGCTACCTGGTGCGTGCGCCCCGCTACGTCCGAGTGAAAGAGACTCCCTGATCCCGCCGCGGCTGGGTCGCTCACCCCACCGCGGCAACTCACTCCGTTCACACCATGCGCCACATCCCCTCCAGGATTCGTACCCTGCCGGCGGCCAGGTTGTCCCGCAGGTTGCGGCCCATCTCGACGAACTCATCGCCGAAGATCAGCGACGGCCCCGGCAGGGGTGCGGTCTTCTCCTCGCCGGACTCGCGGCGGACATGCTTCTGGCGCCAGGCCAGCGCCGACTCGGTGACATCGCGCACGCACACCGGAACGAACCCCGCCTCCTCCAGGCTCACCCGAAGCGCCTCGCGCCCCTGCAGGTGGCTGGTCGCCGCCGTGCGCGCCCAGGGCACCGGCAGCGCCAGGGGCTCGGGGTTGTCGCCGGCCACCACCTCATGCAGCAGCACCCGCCCGCCGGGTACCAGCAAGCGGCGCCACTCCGCCAGCACCCCGGCCACATCGGGCATGTTCATCAGCGCATGCTGGCACCAGATGACATCGAAGGCGCCACCCGGCAGCGGGGTGCGGGCGGCATCGGCGCACAGGAAGCGGGTACGACCTGCCAGACCGGTCGCCGCGCTGAGCCACTCGGCTGCCTCGATGAAGGCCATGGTAATGTCGACGCCGACCACCTCGCAGCCGGCCTCCTGGGCCACGAGACGGCTCGCCCCGCCGGTACCACAGCCCACGTCAAGTACGCGCTGATCCGGGAGAAGCTCCCCCAGCGCCAGCAGCGAACGGCTGGCCGCTCGCCCCCCCAGGTGCAGCTGATCGATGCCGGCGACTTCATCAAGGGTCAGGCGCTCCGGATCACGGCCGGCGTCGCGGAAGGCCGCCCGCAGCCGAACCACCAGGCTTTCCCCGCTCCCGTTGGCGAGGGCATCATAGTGGTCATTGAGCACACGGGCAGCGTGATCACGGGCGTGGTCGGTCATGGCGAACTCCTGACATCGGCAGGCGGCCAGTCTAGACCGCCCCCTGATCCTACCCCATGCTGCAAAGGTCACAGCCGCCCGCCGATGGCGGCGGCACGCCAAGGAGCTTCATATGCCTCATTCTCCCCTGCTGGCGACCCTGGGCGCCGGCCTGCTGCTGGCCGGCTGCACCGGCATCCCCAAGGGTACCGAGCCGGTCACCGGCTTCGAGCTCGACCGTTACCTGGGCGAGTGGTACGAGATCGCCCGGCTCGATCACTCCTTCGAGCGCGGGCTGGACTGCGTCACCGCCGACTACCGCCTGCGCAGCGACGGTGGGGTCCGGGTGCTCAACCGCGGCGTGAAGCTCGACGAGGGAGAGGTCAGCGAGGCGGAGGGACGCGCCTACTTCATTGGTGAGGAGAGTGTCGGCCGGCTCAAGGTGAGCTTCTTCGGCCCCTTCTACGGCGGCTACAACGTGCTGGCCCTGGATGACGACTATCAGTGGTCGCTGGTGGCAGGACCGGACCGCAGCTACCTGTGGATCCTGGCCCGCACCCCGACCCTGCCCGAGGCCACCTATCGCGATCTGGTCGAGCGCGCCGAGCGCATGGCCTTCCCGGTGGAGGAGCTCATCGAGGTGGACCAGGGCGAAGCCTGCGAACCCTGGCGCGTGGAGGCCTGACGCGATGCTCGAGAATCCCATGCTCGAGAACCCCATCGGGAACTGGCTGACACTCAGCCTGGAGGAGGCCGAGTTCCCGACCCGGGGCCCACTGCCCGGTGGGCACTTTCGATGGCACGGCCATGGGCTGCTGGAGCTCGTGCCCGACCACCCCGGACCCTCGGCACGGGCCTGCGTGCTCTCGGTGGGCATCCACGGCAACGAGACCGCTCCCATGGAACTGCTCGACGGGCTGCTGGGGCGTCTGGCGAGGGGGGAACTGCGACTCGGGGCTCCCATCCTGGTGATCCTCGGCAACCCGGAGGCGACCCGCCAGGGGGTGCGTTTCGTCGGCACCAATCTCAATCGCCTGTTTCGTCCCGATCTCCCGGAGACGGGCCTGGAACCCGACCGTGCCCGGGCGCTGATGGCCGCGGTGGACACCTTCTTCGCCCGCCACAGCGGCCCTGGGCGCCTGCACTACGATCTGCACACCGCCATCCGCGACAGTCACTATCCGCGCTTCGTGGTCAGTCCCTTTACCGAGCGTACCGCCGTGGAGGCCGAGCAGTGGCGCTGGCTGGCCGCGGCCGACATCCAGGCGGTGCTGCACCAGCACAGGCACAGCTGGACCTTCTCCCACTACAGCAAGCACACTCACGGCGCCCAGGCGTTTACCCTGGAACTGGGCCGCGCCCTGCCCTTCGGGCACAATGATCTGCCACCGCTCACCCCCATGGGAGACCTGCTGGCGGCGCTGTTCGAGGGGCGTGAGCCTCCCCGAGCGCCACCCGCGCGGATGGCCTACTTTCGGGTCGAACACGAGCTGATGAGGGAGTCCGCGGCGTTTCGCCTCGCCTTTCCGGACGACACGCCCAACTTCACGACCTTTGCCACCGGCACCCTGCTGGCCGAGGATGGCCGAGCCGGAGAGACCCGTGTCGGCGAGACACCACTGGCCGTGGTCTTCCCCAATGCCGCGGTGGAGGTCGGCGCCCGCGCCGCCCTGCTCGTGCGGCCGGAGCCACCACCGACGGAGTAGGTCTCCGCTCGGGTGCCAGGATCGATATCGGCAGAAGAAAAACCTTAATACCACCATAACGGGAGGGTAAAATGATGCCCCTTTGCCGATCCGCACTGGTCCCGCGCTGCACGACCTCGCGCCATCACGCCCCGGCCGGCTGGCGTATGGGCCGTTGGCATCGCCCTTGCCGAGCGCCTGTTGCCCACGGCGTGTCGCCGCGGCGACCCTGACCCGGAGCCAATTCCATGGCCGCAACCCCGATTCCGCTGGAAGTGCGCAACATCAAGAAGCGCTTCGGCGATACCGAAGTCCTCAAGGGGCTGTCGCTCTGTGCCCGGAAGGGAGACGTGATCACCCTGATCGGCGCCTCCGGCTCCGGCAAGAGCACCTTCCTGCGCTGCATGAACCTGCTCGAGCAGCCCGACGAGGGCGACCTGATCGTCCACGGTGAGGAGATCCGTTTCAAGCAGACTCGCCACGGCCGAGAGCCCGCCGACTGGAAGCAGGTGGTACGCATGCGGGCCAGGCTCTCCATGGTGTTCCAGAGCTTCAACCTCTGGGCCCACATGACGCTGCTCGAGAACGTCATCGAGGCCCCGGTTCACGTGCTCGGCAAGCCGAAGAAGGAGGCCATCGAGCATGCCCACGCCCTTCTCGAGCGCGTGGGCCTCACCGCCCGCGCCGACGCCTACCCGGCCCAGATGTCCGGCGGCCAGCAACAGCGTGGCGCCATCGCCCGGGCGCTGGCCATGGACCCCGAGGTGATGCTGTTCGACGAGCCTACCTCGGCGCTGGACCCGGAGCTGGTCGGGGATGTCCTCAAGGTGATGCGCGAACTCGCCGACGAGGGACGCACCATGATCGTGGTGACCCATGAGATGGGCTTCGCCCGGGACGTCTCCAGCCAGGTGATCTATCTGCACGAGGGAGTAGTGGAAGAGGCCGGCCCGCCGCGGCAACTCCTGGACACTCCCCAGTCGCCGCGCCTGAAGCAGTTCCTGGCCCCCAAGTACTGAGCGGGAGAGCACTATGCTGGATCTTCATGGCTACGGCCCGCGGCTGCTGGAAGGCGCCGGCGTCACCCTTCAGCTGGCGGTACTGTCGCTGGCGCTGGCCGTCCTGCTGGGGCTGCTGACCGCCAGTGCCAGGATGTCCCGCAACTGGCTGCTGCAGAGGATCGCCATCCTCTACACCACGGTCATCCGCGGCGTGCCCGACCTGGTGCTGATGATGCTGCTGTTCTTCGGGGGCCAGATGGCGCTCAACGTGGTCACCGATGCAGTCTATGACCGCTTCGGCGTCGACTGGTACGTCAATCTCAACGCCTTCGCCGCCGGCGCGCTGACCATCGGCTTCATCTTCGGCGCCTACATGGGAGAGACCTTCCGCGGCGCCTTCATGGCCGTGGACCACGGCCAGATCGAGGCCGGCAAGGCCTACGGCATGAGCCCCTGGCTGGTGTTCCGGCGTATCCGCTTCCCGCAGATGATGCGCCACGCCCTGCCCGGCATCTCCAACAACTGGATGGTGCTGCTCAAGACCACCGCGCTGGTCTCGGTGATCGGGCTCACCGATATGGTCCGTGTGGCCGCCGAGGCCTCCCGGGCCACCCACGAGCCCTTCACCTTCCTGATCCCGGTGGCGGCCGTCTACCTGCTCATCGCCAGCGTCTCGGAGTGGCTCTTCGCCAGACTTCAGAAACGCTACGACGTCGGCTTCGGAGGGCACTGACATGCCGGATATCACTCTCTGGTTCCAGGACCTGCTGGCCGGCAACGTCATCTTCACGCCCCAGACCCTCGGCTACTACTGGGACGGCCTGGTCACCACCACCCAGCTGGTGTTCCTCTCGCTGGTAATCGGCCTGGTGCTGGCGGTACCTCTGGCCATCGGCAGAAGCTCGGAGCGCCGCTGGATCAGCCTGCCGATCTATCTCTATACCTACGTGTTCCGCGGCACGCCGTTGCTGATACAGCTCTACATCATCTACTACGGCGTGGTGTTCTTCGACGGCATCCAGGAGACCTTCCTGTGGCCGATGCTGCGCGAGGCCTTCTACCCCGCGCTGATCGCCTTCACGCTCAACACCGCCGCCTATACCACCGAGATCTTCCGCGGTGCCATCAAGGCCACCGGACGCGGGGAGATCGAGGCGGCCCGGGCCTACGGCATGTCGGATGCCCTGATGATGCGCCGGATCATACTGCCCAGCGCCTTTCGCCGTGCCCTGCCCGCCTACGGCAACGAGGTGATCTTCATGCTTCACGCCAGCGCTATCGCCAGCGTGGTCACCCTCATGGACCTCACCGGCGCGGCGCGCTTCGTCTACGCGCGCTTCTATGCCCCCTTCGAGGCCTTCCTCTTCGTGGCGGCGATCTACCTCTGCCTGACCTTCGCCATCCTCTATTTCTTTCGCTGGCTGGAGAAGCGCCTGCTGGCCCACCTCCGGCCCCAGAGCTGAGCCACCGAGGGCCGACAGGGACACCAGAATCAAACGCCCGTTGGCAAATCCACCCCAGTGGGCTTTCGGGCCCGGGGCAGCTGGGCTAGAGTCGACACCGTAGGCACCTCGGGTGCCGCCCATGACCAGGAGTAACCGCATGAAGAAACTGCTTACCGTCTCGATCCTCGGCGTGGCCATCGCTGCCGGTACCGCCCAGGCCCGCGACTACGACCACGTGCGCATCGGCGTCGATGTGCCCTATGAGCCCATGGAGTACCGCACCGCGGATGGCGAACTGACCGGCTTCGATATCGATCTGGGCAATGCCCTGTGCGCCGAGATCGGCGTGACCTGCGAGTGGGTCGAACAGGAGTGGGACGGCATCATCCCCGGCCTGCTGGCGCGCAACTACGACGCCATCATGTCCTCCATGTCGATCAACGACGAGCGCCGCCAGACCGTGCTCTTCTCCGACTCCTACATCACCATCCCCGGCGCCTGGTTCGCCCCGGAGGGCAGCGAGCTCTCGGAGGTCAACGAGGAGACCCTGGCCGGCAAGAGCATCGGCGTCCAGCGCGGCACCACCTACGACAACTACGCCACCGACAACTACGGGCGTATCGCCACCGTCAACCGCTACTCCACCGCCGACGACATGGTGCTGGACCTGCAGGCCCAGCGACTGGATATCGTCTTCCTGGAGTTCGTGGTCGGCCAGGCCACCCTGCTCGACAGCGAGGACGGCGACTACCAGGTGGTGGGCGGCATGGTCAGCGAGCCCGCGGAGTACTTCGGAGATGGCTTCGGCATCGCCTTCCGCCAGCGCGACGAGGCACTGGCCGAGCGCTTCAACGAGGCATTGGCCACCCTCAAGGAAGACGGCACCTACGACGAGATCTTCGAGCGCTACTTCGGCGAGGAGTGATCCCCGGCCAAGGACATCCGCCCGGAAGGTAAACTGCGGCCTCGCAAATGCGAGGCCGCAGTTGTTTCAGTCGCGTCCAAGCACGCGGATGTCGGCTACGGCTCAGGGCCAGCTGTAGACGCCGCGGTTGAGGGCGTCACGGAAGGCCGAATGGACCTTGTTGCCGCGCAGGGTGGCACCGCTGTAGCCATCGATGTCCTCCGCCAGGCGCTCGGGCTCGTAGAGGGCGAAGATGGCGGTCAGCGGCTGACCTTCGAGGCTCTCGGCCAGCTGCTGGTGCTGCACCCACACCGGGTAGAGGTCGTCATCCTCGTCCAGCCGACGGTAGTCGACGTCGCGGTAGGCCAGGTGGCGATAGCTGATGTTCGACAGCTGGCCATCGCGCAGGTCGAACTGCACGTTGACCTGCATCTCGCCGCCATCGCCGAACACGCCGCGGTAGCGGCCATCCAGCGGCAGGCCCAGCAGCGCCCGGTGCAGACGCTCATCCTCGGCGGGAGAGAGCCGCGCCTGGTCGCTGTCGGCCTCGCCGTTCGCATTGCCGTTCGCCTCGGTGGCGGCCTCGGACTCCACCGGTTCGCCCTCCTCGTCCACCAGTCGCCCGATCAGATACTCATCGAGCATCCCCTCCGCCCGCGGGCTGTGGGGCACACCGGGACGCTTGTTGTCCCAGCCCTCGGTGGCCTCCCGGCCGCACCACTCGAGGATCACTTCGTCATCGGTGGGATGGTCGGGCACATAGTCGGTGATGTCGTAGACTCGGCCGTGGATAGCCTTCCAGCAGCTCTCGGCGCCGTCATGCTCGGCCAGCTCGTCCAGGGTGATGGGGTCAAGGCCTTCGTCATCGGCTTCCTCGCGCTCGCTGCTCGAGAGCGCGCTGACCGAGATCAGTGTGAGCAGACTCGCCACGAAGGCGATGAACACCGAGTAGGCGATCTTGTTCATGTTCATAGGAAATCGAAGACCTCGCTGTGGATGCGTGAGGCGGGTACCCCCTGGCCGGCCAGCAGCCGCCTCAGGTGGGCATTCATGGCCGGCGGGCCGCAAAGAAATATCTCTCGCTCGGTGTAGTCGGGGCAGTGCTCGCGCAGGAAGGCCTCGTCCAGCCGACCCCGCTCTCTGGAGTAGTGCTGCGTGAAGGCGAAGGCCTCATGGGCCTCGGCGATCCCCTCGAGTTCTTCTCGATAGTAGGCACGAACGGAATCGCTGGCGAGGTAGAAAAGATGGACGTGACCATCCACGCTTGCCCCGGCGGCCAGGTCGCGGGCGCCGCCGACGAAGGGAGTGATGCCGATACCACCGCCCACCCAGAGCATGTCGCGCTCGGGGAAGCGGCGCCCGAAGAACTCGCCGTAGGGCCCCTCCACCAGCACCCGGGTCTCCGGCGTGACCGTCTGGAGGGCATGGCTGGCGTCGCCCAGGTCCTTGATGCCGATGCGCAGGCGCGAATCCGACGGCGCCGAGGCGATGGTGTAGGGGTGCTCCTCGCCGCGCCCGGCGGAAAGCGACTCGTCCAGCGGCGAGAGATAGACGAACTGGCCCGCCTCATGGCGGATGCCTCCCCCCTCGGGACGCAGCACCAGTTCCACCACCCCCCGTGCCAGGGGGTCCACCGCCTCGACGCGGTAGGCATGCCGACGCCGTGGCGCCACCCCCTTGCGCCAGGCGATGGCGCCGAGCCCGGCGATGCCCAGCAGCCACCAGGGCCAGGCCTCGCCGGCCAGCAGCAGGGCGTGCCAGAGCCCCAGCAGCAGCGCCGCCGCCGAGACCAGGTGCAGGCGCTTCCAGCGCTGATAGTGGGGCTGGCCGAAGAAGTCGAAGGTGGGCGCCAGGAACACCACCAGCGCCAGCCAGGCCAGCCAGCCGAGCCATATGCTGCCATGGGAAACCGGCGGAAAGAGGGTCGCCACCGCGGCGTCCAGGGACGCCGGCACCGCCGCCAGCCCCAGCGCCAGGGCATGGACCATCACCAGGATGAAGGCGGTGAAGCCCAGCCAGTGGTGCAGATGCCAGAGCCGCGCGAGCCCACCGAAGGGCCGGTCGAAGCCCGGCGCCCGGCAGCTCACCACCCCGGCCAGCAGCATCATGGCAAGCCCCAAAATGCCGGTCACTCTCCCCACCCAGGTCAGCCACACCTCGGGGGGGCCAGCGAGCCCTCCCAGGCGCGGTAGCGCCACCGCAAGCGGCAGCAGCAGCAGGATGATCAGGGCGATATCGCCCGGCCTCAGCCATCGTCGCATCACGCTCCCCTTGTCTATAGTTCAATACAGTGTCGCCGATCGATATCGATCTTCAAGGTCTGCGGCGTGTTGTCGCACTCTTGTTGATCTGTATCAGGACACGCTGTTCAAGCGGGTCCATACTGAAACAGCAAAATAACAATTTGCCCCTTCAAGCAGGAGTTCACATGGCAACACATAACAACAAGGGAACAGGACCCTGGCTGGTCCTGGGGCTGCCGATAGCCCTGGGCCTGGCCTGGGTCACCCAAGGCACCGGAGTGATCGAGAACGATCTCGAGCGCAATATC
>PWEV01000283.1 GCA_003553625.1 Halomonas sp. | reverse complement strand
CTGACCCGCTGGCGCATGCCCCCCGAGAGCTGGGCCGGCTTGCGATCCTCGACGCCCTTGAGCCCCACCATTTCCAGATAGGCCAGGCTGTGCTCGGTGACCTTGGCCTCGTTCCACGCCTTCCAGCGGGCGCGGACCCCGAAGCGCACGTTCTCCAGCGCCGTCAGCCACGGCAGCAGGCTGTAGTTCTGGAACACCACGCCCCGCTCCAGGCCCGGGCCGTTGATCTCGCGACCATCCATGATCATGGCGCCGTCACTCAGGCTGTCGAGCCCGGCCAGGGCGTTCATGATGGTCGACTTGCCGCAGCCGGAGTGGCCGATGATGCAGACGAACTCGCCTTTCTCGAGGCTGAAACTGACGTTCTCGAAGACCGTCAGGTCCTCCTCGCCGCGGTCGCCGGGAAAGCGCTTGGCGGCCTGCTGAACTTCCACGAAGGCATGACTCATATATCTCTCCCGGGGTTATTCCTGATAGGTGACCAGTCGCGCGACCGACGACAGCGCCAGGTCGAGCAGCATGCCCACCACGCCGATCATCAGGATCGAGAAGATCACGCTGGTCAGGTCGAGGTTGTTCCACTCGTTCCACACGTAGTAGCCGATGCCGGTGCCGCCCACGAGCATCTCGGCGGCAACGATCACCAGCCAGGCGATGCCGATGGAGATGCGCATGCCGGTGAGGATGGTCGGCGCGGCGGCGGGCAGGATCACCTTGAAGGCGGTCTTTATCGACGAGAGCTCATGGGTGCGTGCCACGTTGACCCAGTCCTGTCGCACGCCGGCCACCCCGAAGGCGGTATTGAGCAGCATCGGCCAGATCGAGCAGATGAAGATCACGAAGATCGCCGAGGCCTCCGAGTCGCGGATGATGAACAGCGCCAGCGGCATCCAGGCCAGTGGCGAGATCGGCCGCAGGACCTGGATGTAGGGATTGAGTGCCTTGTACATCAGCGGTGACATGCCGATCAGGAAGCCGATCGGGATGGCGATCACGGCAGCCATCAAGTAGCCGGTGAGCACCCGGTAGAGCGAGTAGCCCAGCTGAATGCCGATCCCCTTGTCGTTGGGGCCGGCATCATAGAAGGGGTTGGAAAGCTCCTCCCAGGCACGCACCAGCACCGCCGAAGGTGGCGGCACCTTGGCGGTCTGGTCGGCGCCGGCCATTAGCTGCTCGTACTCGCTCAGCTGACCGACACCGGTGAGGGCGGGTACCTGGTGAAGGCCCTCCCATAGCCCCAGGCCGGCGATCAGAATCAGTACGGCCAGCAGCGTGGCGCGGACGTTGAGGCTGAATTTCCATTCGGTTGTCGTGCGGTCCATATCAGCGCCTCCGGATAGCGAAGCTCTCGAGGTAGGCCTCGGGCTGGGTGTAGTCGAAGGTCTTGCCCATGATCTCGTAGTTGCGCGAGTTCTCGTCTGGCGCGTCGTAGCCCAGCTCGCGCATGACCTCACGGGCATCGGTGGCCAAGTAAACGTCGCGGGCGATCTGCTGGTAGTCCACGTGTCCCTCGATATAGCCCCAGCGCTTCATCTGGGTCAGGATCCACACCGCCATGGAGTGCCAGGGGAAGGGGTCGAAGTCGATGCGATCGGGCACCCGCTGCACCTCGCCCAGGCCGTCGGCAAAGGTGCCGGTCAGGACCTGTTGAATGACCGTGACCGGCTGGTTGAGGTAGTTGGTGGGGGCAATGGCCTCGGCGATCTCCGAGCGGTTGGCCGGGTCGGAGGAGTACTGGGTGGCATCGATGATGGCGCGCAGCAGGGCGCCATAGGTGTTGGGATTCTCCCGGGCGAACTGGGCGCTGGTGGCGAAGGCGCAGCAGGGGTGACCGTCCCAGATATCCTTGGTCAGCAGGTGGATGAAGCCGATGCGCTCGTAGACCGCCCGCTGGTTGAAGGGGTCCGGCGAGAGGAAGCCGTCGATGTTGCCGGCGCGCAGGTTGGCGACCATCTCGGGAGGTGGGATCACCCGGATCTGGATGTCCTGATCGGGATCGAGCCCGTGCTCGGCGACGTAGTAGCGCAGCAGGAAGTTGTGCATCGAGTACTCGAAGGGCACCCCGAAGGTGAAGCCCTTCCACTGCTGGGGGTCGCGCTTGTCCTGGTGGTCATTGTGCAGCACGATCGCCTGGCCGTTGATGTTCTCCACGGCGGGCATGATGAAGTGCTCGGGGTTGGAGCCCGCGCCCAGCGTCATGGCCAGCGGCATCGGGGTCAGCATGTGGGCGGCGTCGTATTCGCGGTTGAGCGACTTGTCGCGGGCCACCGCCCAGCCGGCGGTCTTGATGACCGAGACATCCAGACCGTAGCGCTCATAGAAGCCCATGGGATGGGCCATGATGATCGGCGTGGCGCAGGTGATCGGGACGAAGCCGACATCCAGGCGGGTCTTCTCCAGCGGGCCCAGGCCCTCCTTCACTGCCGCCTTGATGGCGTCCATGGGAAACAGGCTGGCCAGTGCGGCGGCTACGGTGCCGCCGCCCACCAGCTTCATGAACTGGCGGCGGTGCATGTCGCTGTGGCCGAACATGCCGCGCACCAGGGCGCTCTCTACCACCCGGTCCATCATCTCCTCCTGCTGCTGAGGGGCGGAGGCGCCTGGGGTGTCGGTAGCGTCGGAGGAAGCAATCGTGGCGGCAACCCGTTTTTCATCCGTACAGCTCGTGCAGTCGCAGCCGCGTCCATGGACCAGGGATTGCCGGTGATCGAAGGGGTTGCCCAGACTGTTGTGGTCGTTGTTCATGGTCGTCTCGCTTCGCTAGTGCAGGGGAAGGCCGTCCTTGCGCCGTGTCGGTGCATCGAGGCCATCGACTGGCCGTTCATGAGTAATGTTGCGAAGTCTGTGCCATGTTGGGGTGTTTTCAGGATAAAGTTTAATTTTCAGTCGGTTGTGTTTCCGCTCTTCCTGAGGCTCCTTGGCGGGTAGCATGACGAGATCTCGTCAATGGCGAGATCTCGTTGAATATTTGACGATTTCTCGTCATTGGCCCGGGACTTGTATGGAGAGGGCATACGTCTCTGCGAGAGTGCCCTCATGCGACTGCCTGATCTTTCCCCGCCGTCTCTCGTCCATGAGGTCTTCGCCCGGGCGCCCCAGGCCCTGGCAGTGATCGACCCCGTGGCCGACCGGCTGTTGGCTGTCAATGCGGCGGCCTGCCAGTTGCTGGGCGGCGATGCCGACGCCCTGGCCAGGCTCCCGTTCAGCCACCGGCTGGGCGCTTCGCTGCCGCTGTGGGTCAGCTTCACCGACGAGGCCCTGACCCGATCCCCCGCCTGGTCGGACGACCTCGTGGTTCTCGATCTGAAGCGCCAGCCCCGCCACGTGGAGGTACAGGCCCAGGCGCTCGGTGAAGGGCGTTTGCTGTTGACCCTGGTCGACCGGCAGAAGGCAGAGCAGCGCCGTGCCAGGGCCGACCTGGGGCGCCAGCACCGTCGAGGGCAGGTGGGCTGGGAGCGGGTCGAGCAGGTGTTCGAACGCATCGAGCGCCAGAACCAGCTGATCCTCGGGGCCGCTGGCGAGGGCATCTACGGTCTGGACGCGGAAGGCCGTACCACCTTCGTCAATCCGGCCGCCGAGCGGATCCTGGGCTGGAGCAGCGAGGACATGGTGGGCCATGACGCCCACCTGCTGTTCCACCATACCCGTGCCGACGGCCGCCACTTTCCGGTGCAGCAGTGCCCGATCCACGCCTCCTTCAGTGACGGCCAGGTGCATCGGGTCGACGACGAGGTGTTCTGGCACAAGAACGGCGAGGCGATTCCGGTGGAGTACACCAGCACGCCGATCTTCGAGATGGGGCGGCTGGTGGGGGCCGTGGTGCTGTTTCGTGACATTTCGGAGCGCAAGCGTGCCGAGCAGCAGCTGCGCGATGCCCTGGCCGAGGTGGAGTCGCTCAAGCAGCGACTGGAACTGGAGAACCAGTATCTGCAGGAGGAGATCAAGGCCGAGATCAATCATCGCGAGATCGTTGGCGAGAGCGCGGCCCTGGCGCATCTGGTGCGCCAGATTGCGCTGGTGGCGCCCACCGATGCCAACGTGCTGATCAGCGGCGAATCGGGCACCGGCAAGGAGCTTATCGCACGGGCCATCCACGCCGGGGGGACGCGTGGCGGCCGGCCGCTGATCCGGGTCAACTGCGCCGCCATTCCCCGCGACCTCTTCGAGAGCGAGTTCTTTGGCCATGTGAAGGGGGCCTTTACCGGGGCGGTCAACGACCGGACAGGGCGCTTCGAGCTGGCCGATGGCGGCACGCTGTTTCTCGACGAGGTCGGCGAGATTCCCCTCGAGCTGCAGGGCAAGCTGCTGCGCGTGCTGCAGGAGCAGCAGTTCGAGCGGGTGGGCGACAACCGCACGCGACAGGTAGATGTGCGAGTGATCGCCGCGACCAACCGCGAACTGCGCGAGATGGTCGAGGCGGGGGGATTTCGCGAGGATCTCTATTTCCGTCTCAACGTCTTCCCGATCGCCTCGGTGCCGCTGCGCGAGCGTATCGAGGACGTCCCCCTGCTGGCGCGGCACTTCCTGACCCGCGCCTGCCAGAAGTTCAACAAACCCGGGATGCGCATTCCCCCGACCCAGCTGGAGGTGCTCAAGCGCTATCCGTGGCCGGGCAATATTCGCGAACTGGAGAACGTGATCGAACGTCAGGTGATCGTGGCCCAGGGACGCCTGCTGGCGTTTGACGACCTGCTCCCGACCGCCGGCGATGGAGTGCCGGCCCCAGCGGGTGGGGCCCTCACGCCGGCGCCCCGGGGTCTCCCGGAAACGGCCGAGCCCGGGCTCATGACCGAGAGCGAGCTGTTGCGACGCCAGAGAGAAAACGCGCTATCGGCGCTTCGCGCCTGCGGCGGCAAGGTGTCGGGGGAGGGCGGGGCCGCCGAGCGGCTGGGCGTCAAGCCGACGACCCTGCGCTCGCGGCTCAAGGTGTGGGCGATCGATCCGCGCGACTTCCGTGTGACATGAGCGCCAGGGCCTAGCCTTTGAGCCTTGCGAGCAGGCGCTTCCACCAGCCGTTGGCGGATGCATCCGGCGTAGCCGGCATCAGGGTCTCCCTAGTCCGTTCGAGGAAGTCGGCGATGGGGACCACCTGGGCGGCTCGGTCGAGCATGGGGGCGTGGCCGCAGCCGGGCACCTCCAGGGTGACCAGCCCGGTCTGTGCCCTGGTCATCTTCTCGACGCTGTCGCGGCGCAGCAGCGGCGAATCGGCGCCGCGTACCACCATCAGCGGGCAGCGGAGGGCCCGCCAGTCGGCCCAGGTGTCGCGGGGGGTGTCGTGGATGAATTGCTCGCCGATGCGCGGATCATAGTGGTAGGTCCAGCTGCCGTCGGGCAGTCTCCTGGCGCTGCCCAGCGCCAGCCGCCGCCATGCTTCGTCGCTGTCGATGCCGAAACCGACATAGTGGCGGCGCAGCTCGGCCTCGAGGTCGCCGAAGCGGGTGAAGCGGTGTGGCGCGGCGAAGTAGCGGCCCAGCTCGGCAAGCCCCTGGGGGTCCAGCTCCGGGCCTACGTCGTTGAGTACCAGCCGCTCGATGCGCGACGTCGTCTCGGGGTCCGCCGCGATCAGCATCCCGATCAGCCCGCCCATGGAGGTGCCCACCCAGGGCACGCTATCCAGCCCGAAGTGGTCGAGCAGGGCGACGGCCAGTGTGGTGTAGCGCGAATAGAGATAGTCCTTGGCGGGAAAGAGCGGCCAGCCCGAGAGGCCCCGCCCTGGGGTGTCGGGGGCCAGCACACGCCAGCCGGGGCCCAGCGTCCTGGCGAAGTCCTCGAAATCGCCGCCATGGCGGGCCAGGCCGTGCCAGGCCACGACCGTTCGCGTCGCCTCGGGGTGCCAGATGCGCACCGCGATCTCCAGCTGTCCGACCTTCACCAGTTCCAGCGCATCCATTCCCCTTACTCCATCGTCATGGTTATCGTTCGCGGCCATCGCGGCAGCTTAGCCGGCCGGCGGCCCGGGGTCGAGGTGGCAAAAAACTATACAGTTATTGATCAGATGATAATTTCTGTATAGTATTTCTCTCGAGGGATCCTCAGCCCTCTGCTTGAGATGGAACGTGCCTCGTTTCAAGTCCTGTCTGTACCAACCCTGCTTTACCGCCCCGTCCGGGGCGGTTTTTTTTTGCCTATCATCGGACTGGCGAGTGGAGGGTCCCTAGTATACATACATGGATGTAGCTATAATCCCTTCCAGTTTTCGCGCTGCACGCCGGCATGTTGCTCCCTGCCGCCGAGCCCCCGACGAGATCACCCGAGTGGAGACGTTCATGCAATTGGCACCCCTGAGGGGGCACAGGCCCCCGAGAATCCTGGTCCTGGCCGGCCTGATGGCCATCGGGCTGTCCGCCTGCGGGCAGCCCGAGGACGAGTCCGCGGGTCCCGCGGGTGGTGGTGAGCGTCCGCCGCCGCCGGTGGTGGTGGTCGGCGTGGAGCCGCGCAGCGTGGAGGTCATCGAGGAGTATGCGGCCCGCGCACGGGGTTCCCGCGTGGTGCAGGTTCGCGCTCGGGTCGATGGCATCCTGGAGGAGCGTCTCTACACCGAGGGTCAGGTGGTTCAGGGAGGTGATGCGCTGTTTCGCATCGATCGTGAACCCTACGAGATCGAACTCCAGCGTGCCCAGGCCGAGCGTGCCAACGCCCGCGCCGAGCTGAACCAGGCCAACCGCGAGTGGCAGCGGATTTCTACCCTGTTCAACCAGAATGCGGTCAGCGAGCGCGAGCGTGACAGCTCTCTCTCCGCCCGGGAGCTGGCCGAGGCGCGCCTGGCCCTTACCGAAGCCGGGGTCGCCAACGCCGAGCTCAACCTCAGCTACACCCAGGTGCAGGCGCCCCTGGCCGGCCTGACCGGGCTGGAGAGCTTCCCCGAGGGCAGCCTGATCGAGCGTGGCACCCTGCTCACCAGCGTGACCCAGCAGGACCCCATTCACGTGCGCTTCTCGCTGCCGGAAAGCGATGCCGCCCTGCAGCGCGCCGCCCGCCGGGCCATGAGCGATGCCCAGGCGGAGGCTCCACGCGAAGCCTGGCTGACCCTGCCCGACGGCAGCGAGTATGCCGAGCACGGCCTGGTCGACTTCACCGACAGCACCATCGACCCGCGCACCGGCAGCGTCTCGGCGCGGGCCGTGTTCCCCAACCCCGACGGCGAGGTGGTTCCCGGCCAGTTCGTTCGCGTGCGGGTGCTGGTTCAGGAGCTCGACGACGTCTTCCTGATACCCCAGGAAGCGGTGGGCCAGGGCGCCGAGGGGCCGCGACTCTTCGTGGTCGAGGACGACACCGCCCACGCTCGCAGCGTGGAGCTGGGACCCATCGTCGACAGCCGTCAGGTGGTGCTGTCGGGCCTCGAGGACGGCGATCGCATCGTGCTCAGCGGTCAGGTCACCCTCCAGGACGGCATGCAGGTACAGGTCAGCGTGGCCGACTCGGCCGAGGAGGTCATGGACGACGAGACCGCCGGCGAGGTGTCGCTGGACGACGAACTCGCCGATGACGAGGAGGCGTGATGCTCAGGTTCTTCATCGATCGACCGATCTTCTCGTCGGTCATCTCCATCATCATCGTGCTGGCCGGTCTGGCTGCGCTGCGCATGCTGCCCGTGGAGCAGTACCCCGACGTGGTGCCGCCCCAGGTGGTGGTGCAGGCCGCCTACCCCGGCGCCAGCGCGGAGGTGATCGCCGAGGCGGTGGCGGCGCCGCTGGAGCAGGAGATCAACGGCGTCGACAACATGCTCTACATGGAGTCGGCCTCCACCGACGCCGGTAGCCTGCAGATTACCGTCTCCTTTGCGATGGGTACCGACCCTGACCAGGCCGCCATCAACGTCAACAACCGCGTGCAGGCCGCTACCGCGCGCCTGCCCCAGTCGGTGCGCGACCAGGGGGTGCGCGTCGAGTCTCGCTCCACCAATATCCTGATGGTACCGGTGGTGTTCTCGCCGGACGGCAGCCGCGACGTGCTGTTCATGTCCAACTATGCGCTGCTTAACGTGCTCGACGAGCTGGTGCGCATCCCCGGGGTGGGGGACGCCTCGCTGTTCGGCGCCCAGGACTACTCCATGCGCATCTGGATCAGCCCCGACAAGCTGGCCCAGTTCGACCTGACGCCCAACGACGTGGCCGGGGCGATCCGCGAGCAGAACGCCCAGTTCGCCGCCGGCAGCCTCGGCGCCGAGCCCTCGCCCGAGGGCCAGGCCTATACCTTCACGGTGACCACCCGCGGCCAGCTCTCCACCCCCGAGGAGTTCGAGGAGATCATCCTGCGCGCCGAGCAGGACGGCGGCACCCTGCGCCTGGGTGACGTGGCCCGCGCCGAGCTGGGTTCCCAGAACTACGCCTTCTCGGCCACCTACAACGGCCAGAACGCCGTGCCCATGGGCGTCTATCTGCAGCCTGGCGCCAACGCCCTGGAGACCGCCGAGGCGGTGCACGAGGCGCTGGAAGAGATGGCCGGGCGCTTTCCGGAGGGCCTCACCTACACGGTGCCCTACGACACCACCGAGTTCGTCGAGATCTCCATTCGTGAGGTGTTCATCACCCTGCTGATGGCGGTGGGGCTGGTGGTGGTGGTGACCTTCCTGTTCCTGCAGCACCTGCGCGCCACCCTGATTCCGGTGGTGGCCATTCCGGTGTCGCTGATCGGCACCTTCGCCGGCATGCTGGCCTTCGGCTTCTCGGTCAACCTGCTGACGCTGTTCGGCCTGGTGCTGGCCATCGGCATCGTGGTGGATAACGCCATCATCGTGCTGGAGAACGTCGACCGGCTGATCAACGAGCAGGGCATGAAGGCCCGCGAGGCTTCCATCGAGACCATGAAACAGGTGGCCGGCGCGGTGGTCTCCTCCACCCTGGTGCTGGTGGCGGTGTTCGCACCGGTGACCTTCCTGGGCGGCCTGACCGGTGAGCTCTATCGCCAGTTCGCGGTGACCATCGCGGTCTCGGTGGTGGTCTCCGGCGTGGTGGCCCTGACCCTGACCCCGGCCATGTGCGCGCTGCTTCTCGACAAGCAGACACACAGCGTGGCCAAGCCCTTCCAGTGGTTCAACGCCGGTTTCGACAGGCTAACCAACGGCTTCAGCTGGCTGGTGGGCAAGCTGCTGCGCCACGCGGTGATCGGCGTCCTGCTGTTTGTCGGCGTGATCGCCGTGACGCTCTTCACCATGTCGCGCCTGCCCCCGGGGCTGGTGCCCCAGGAGGATCAGGGCGTGGCCCTGGTGGTCTACCAGCTGCCCCAGGTGTCGGCGCTGCCGCGCACCGAGGCGGTGCGGGACCAGGTCTCCGAGATGCTGCTGGAAATGGATGAAGTGGACGAGTTCACCTCCTTCGCCGGCTTCGACATCATCGCCGGCGCCCTGCGCACCAATACCGGGGTGGGCTTCGCCAACCTGGCCGACTGGGGCGAGCGCACTGGCCCCGGCCAGGACGCCCAGTCGCTGGCCGGCCAGATCATGGGGATGGGTGGCGCTATTCCCGAGGCGCTGGTGATCGCGTTTACCCCGCCGCCCATCATGGGGCTGTCGCTGACCGGCGGCGTGGAGGGCTACCTGCAGGTGCGAGGCGACGCCACCACCCAGCAGATCGCCGACCTGGCCAACCGGCTTGCCGCCGCGGCCAACGAGCGCCCGGAACTGACCAACGCCCGCACCACCCTGGACACCTCGATCCCGCGCTATCGCGCCGAGCTGGACCGGGAGAAGGCCCGCGCCATGGGGGTGCCGATCGACGAGGTGTTCGCCGCCATGCGGAGCACCTTCGGCTCCATGTACGTGAACGACTTCACCCTCTCGGGTCGCAACTGGCAGGTCAACCTGCAGTCGGAGGGTGAGTTCCGCAGCCAGCCCGAGGATATCAACAAGGTCTTCGTGCGCTCCCAGGACGGCGAGATGATCCCGTTGAGTTCGGTGGTGACCCTGACCCGCGAATCGGGGGCGGATATCTTCAACCGCTACAACGTCTACTCCGCCGCCAAGTTTCTGGCCGATGCCGCACCGGGCTTCACTACCGGCCAGGCCAAGGACGCCATGGATGAAGTTGCCGCCGAGGTGCTGGAGGGCGGTGACGTTCAGCTGGGCTGGACCGGGGAGGCCTACCAGCTGGACGACGCGGCTGGCGCCGGTGCCCTGGCCTTCGGCCTGGGCCTGCTGATGGTGTTCCTTATCCTGGCCGCCCAGTACGAGCGCTGGACGCTGCCGCTGGCGGTGGCCACCGCGGTGCCCTTCGGGGTGCTGGGGGCGGCGCTGGCCGCCATGCTGCGCGGTTTCCCCAACGACATCTACTTCCAGGTGGGCCTGCTGGTGCTGATCGGCCTGGCGGCCAAGAACGCCATCCTGATCGTGGAGTTCGCCGCCCAGAACCGCCGCGCCGGGATGAGCTCCACCGAGGCGGCCCTGGGTGCGGCAAGGCAGCGCTTCCGTGCCATCCTGATGACGGCCCTGACCTTCATCATCGGCACGATGCCGCTGGTGTTCGCCACCGGCGCCGGCGCCAACAGCCGCCAGGAGATCGGCACCGTGGTGGTGGGCGGCATGATCCTGGCCAGCTCCCTGGCGCTGATCTTCGTGCCGCTGGCCTACAAGGTGCTGGAGGACCTGGTGACCTGGCGCCGCGAGCGCAAGGCCGGTCGCCTGGACGAGGAGACCCCCCATGCATAAGGCACTGCCTGTCCTGCTGCTCTCCACCGCCCTGCTGGCCGGCTGTGCCGTGGGGCCCGACTATCGGGCCCCATCGCTGGACCTGCCCGAGCAGTGGCCCGAGCACGTATTGCTCACCGATGAAGCGCGGGCCGACTGGCAGCGGTGGTGGCAACAGTTCGAAGACCCGTACCTGGATGGGCTGGTGGCGCGGGCCGTGGATGACAACCTGGACCTGCGCCTGCAGCTGGCGCGGATCCAGGAGGCCCGGGCGAGGCTGGGGCTGGCCCGCGCCGAACAGCTTCCCTCGGTGAGCGCCCAGGCCGAGGCGGCCCGGGAGCGCACCCCGGGGGCGGCCTCGCCGCTGGGGCAGAGCAGCACCGACAGCCTCTTCTCCCTGGCCGGCGTGCTCGACTACGAGATCGATCTCTGGGGGCGTCTGGCCCGTGAGCGGGAGGCCTCCGAGGCGCTGCTCGATCAGAGCCTGTTCGCCCACGACGCGGTGCGCCTCAGCGTGATCGCCGACGTGGTGGCCACCTACTTCGACCTGCGCAGCGCGGAGCGCCAGCTACGCATCACCCGGGCCACCGCAGAGTCCCGGGAGGAGACCTTCCGCCTCGAGCAGCTGCGCTTCGACGTCGGCGAGAGCGACGAACTGGCGCTGCGCCAGGCGCAGTCGGAGCTGGAGTCGACCCTGGCCCAGCTGCCGGGCCAGCGGGAGCGGGTTCGGGTGCTGGAGGGGTCGCTGGCGCTGCTGGTGGGCATGAGCCCCGCCGAGCTGATGGCAGACCTGGACTACGGTGACACCGACCTGGAGGCGATCGCCCTGCCCGACGGGGTGCCGGCGGTGCTGCCCTCGGAGCTGCTCGCGCGGCGTCCCGACATCCGCTCCGCCGAGGCGGGCCTGATCGCCGCCAATGCCGGCATCGGCGTGGCCGAGGCGAGCCGCCTGCCGCGCTTCAACCTGGGGGGGCTGCTGGGCAGCGCCGCCGGGGATGCCGGCGATCTCTTCACCTCGGCGGCCGGCACCTGGGGGTTTTCGGCCACGGTGATGGGGCCGCTCTTCGACTTCGGCCGCAGCGCCTCGCGCATCGATACCGCCGAGGCACTCGCCGAGCAGGCGGAGATCCAGTACCGCGCCACCGTGGCACAGGCCTTCAACGAGGTGCGCAACGCCCTGGTCACCTACGAGGCCAGCGGTGAGCGCGTCGAGGCGATTCGTCGTCAGCTGACGGCCTTCGAGCGCACCCTGGAGCTGGCGGAGGTGCGCTACCGTGAGGGCTTCGTCGGCTTCATCGAGCTGCTCGACGCCCAGCGCGCCACTCTCGCTGCCGAGCTGGCGCTCTCCGAGGCAATGCGCGACCGCCTGACCGCCACCGCCACGCTCTTCAAGGCGCTGGGCGGTGGCTGGCAGATCGACGGCTGAGGCGCCGAAAGGCTAAGGGAAACATGGCGGCCCCGCGTGTGGGGCCGACCGCCCCAACACAACGGAGACATGTCATGGCGACCCGAATCACCGCCTCCCGCCGGGACGACGGCATCATGGTGCTGAAGATCAGCTGCCCCGAGAGGCGCAATATCCTCGACGAGGCGAGCTACGCTCAGCTGATCGAGGGGATCGCGGCGGCGGAGGACGATGACAGCGTCAGGGTGCTGATCATCACCGGGACCGAGAACTGCTTCACGGCGGGCAATGATCTGGCCAACTACAAGGCCCTGGCCGAGGCCGACAGCGTGGCGGCGATCACCTTCCTGCGTCGCCTGCACGCCTTCTCCAAGCCGTCCATCGCCGCCGCGGAGGGCATCGCCCTGGGGCTCGGCATCTCGATCCTGCTGCACTGCGATTTCGCCTATGCGGGCCATTCGACCCGTTTCCAGCTGCCCTTCACCCACTTCGGGCTGAGCCCCCTGGGGGGCGCCACCTGGCTGCTGCCGCGATTGGCGGGTAACAAGGCCGCGGCGCAGATGCTGTTGCTCGGTCAAGCCTTTTCGACTGATGATGCCCGCGAGATCGGCCTGCTGACCGATGCGACTCCCGACGGACGGGCGCTGGAGCAGGCCTTCGATGCCGCCGCGCGGCTGCTGGCCAAGCCCTATGATGCTCTGCTGGCCACCAAGGCGCTGATGCGTGAAGGCCAGGCCGAGGCGATCGGCGTCGCCCTGGACAGGGAGGAGCAGGCGCTGCTGGCGCGCTGTCGCTCACCCGAGGCACAGAACGCCATCGAGGCCTTCTATGCGCGAAGGCGCCACCCCTGAAGGGACATCACGGTTGTCATGGGGGCGTGCCGCCAGGTCGGGTCAGGCCTGGCGGCTGAAGAGCCTGAGCTGGGTCTCCACCAGCAGGTTGCCCTGCTCGGCAATGGAGTATTGCTCGTGGTTGCGCAGCCAGTCGTGGAATAGCCCGCCCAGCATGGACTGCAGCAGCTTGGCCGCCAGCTCCGGCGAGAGATCCGCGCGCAGCTGGCCGAGCCGAGCGGCACCTTGCAGATAGTCGCGCAGGGCGCCGCAGGACTCCTCGGCCATCTCGTTCTGCATGGCCAGCGGGTCGATGTCGCCGAACACCTCGCAGTGGTGGATCAGGATGGCGTGGACGCGGCGATAGCGGGGCTGTTCCAGGCGTTCGAAGCCGCTGCGGCAGGCCAGACGAATCGCCTCCAGCGGCGCCTCGGCGAGGCCGGGATCGCCGATCTCCTCCACCAGCTCCTTGAAGGGCATGCGCACCCGCTGCAGCATGGCCTGGAAGAGGTCGGCCTTGTTCTTGAAGTGCCAGTAGACGGCGCCCCGGGTCATGCCGGCGTGGCGGGCGATCTGCTCCAGGGATGTGCGGGCCACCCCCTTGTCGAGGAAGACCTCCTCGGCGGCATCGAGCAGGGCCTCGCGAGTCGCGGCGGCCTCGGCCTTGGTCTTTCGCGCCATGCGTGGCGGACTCCATCAAACGTCAGGGCGATCATTCTACCCGATCGTCATGATTTTTACATTCGTCAATGTATGGTTGGTGGCCGCGGCCTGTGCCATGGCGGACCGCCCTCGCCAACGCCCTGAGGACCCGGGTATAAAGGGACCCTCTACCCGTCACAGGATGACCCCCGCCATGGCCCGAGCGCCTCTCGACCTCGCCGGCATTCGCATCGCCCCCGGCACCCGCACTCAGATCGACGTGCCCGTGGCCAGGCTCTACACTCATGCGCCGCTCTATATCCCCCTGGAGGTGGTCCATGGTCGCCAGTCGGGCCCGACGCTGCTGGTGTGTGGCGGCATCCATGGCGACGAGATCAACGGCGTGGAAATCGTGCGCCAGCTGCTGCGCTCCAAGCAGATCAAGGGGCTGCGCGGCACCCTGATTGCCGTGCCCATCGTCAATGTCTTCGGCTTCGTGCAGCACAGCCGCTACCTGCCCGATCGCCGAGATCTCAACCGCTGCTTTCCGGGCAGCGAGTCGGGCTCGCTGGGTGGACGGGTGGCCGCGCTGTTCCGGGAGCAGATCGTCGACCACGCCACCCACATCATCGACCTGCACACCGGTGCGATCCACCGCACCAACCTGCCACAGATCCGCGCCCAGTTGGAGACCGGCAGCGAGACCGAGCGCATGGCCAACGCTTTCGGTGCGCCGGTGATCCTCAACGCCGAGCTGCGCGAGGGTAGCCTGCGTCACTACGCCCAGAATCGCGGCATCCCGGTGCTGACCTACGAGGCGGGCGAGGCGCTGCGCTTCGACGAGTGGGCGATCACCCCCGGGGTGCGCGGGGTGCTGAGAGTGATGCGCCGCCTGGGCATGCTGACCGGCGAGCATCGCCGCCGCCAGCCGCCGGCGGCGGAGGTTGCCAACGGTTCGAGCTGGGCCCGGGCGCCCATCGACGGCATCCTGCGCCCCCAGGTGCGCCTGGGGGCCCGGGTCGCCAAGGGCGAGCTGCTGGGACGGGTCGCCGACCCCTTCGGCAATGCGGAAGGGGAGGTGCTCTCCATGGCCGATGGCATCGTCATCGGCATGAGCCGACTGCCGCTGGCCAACGAGGGCGAGGCGCTATTTCACGTCGCCCGTTTCGATGCCATCGAGGAGGCCGAAAGCGCCGTCGAGGACTTCCACTCCAGCCTGACGCCGCCGGCCGATTCGCTCTATTGAGGAGATATCAGCATGTTCGATCTCAGCCACCAACAGGATGAAGGTCAGCAGGAGGAAGGTCAGCGCTCCGACAGCGGTCGGGCGGGTGAGCTCAATCACCACTACTGGATGCCATTCAGCGCCAACCGTGACTTCCACGCCAATCCGCGGGTGATCACCGGGGCGGAGGGGCGCTACTTCATCGATGATCGCGGTCGGCGGCTGTTCGACTCCCTCTCGGGGCTATGGACCTGCGGGGCGGGACACAACCGGGTCGAGATTCAGCAGGCGGTGTCGAAACAGCTCGGCACCCTCGACTACGCGCCGTGCTTCCAGGTGTCCCACCCGCTGGCCTTCAAGCTCGCCGAAAAGGTGGCTAGCCTGACCCCGACGGGGCTCGACCACGTCTTCTTCACCGACTCCGGCTCCGAATCCGCCGACACCGCCGTGAAGATGGCCAAGGCCTACTGGCGGCTGAAGGGGCGCCCCGAAAAGACCCGCATGATCGGCCGCGCCAAGGGCTACCACGGCGTCAACGTGGGCGGCACCAGCCTTGGCGGAATCGGCGGCAACCGCAAGCACTACGGCCAGCTGATGGACGTCACCCATCTTCCCCACACCCTGCAGCCGAAGCTGGCCTTCACGCGGGGTCAGGCCGAGACGGGCGCCGAGCTGGCCGATGCGCTGCTGGAGCAGATCGCCCTGCACGACGCCTCCAGCATCGCCGCGGTGATCGTCGAGCCGATGTCCGGCTCCGCGGGCGTGATCGTGCCGCCGAAGGGGTATCTCGAGCGGCTGCGGGCGATCTGCGACGCCCATGACATCCTGCTGATCTTCGACGAGGTGATCACCGCCTTCGGGCGCAGCGGCGCGCGAACCGGCGCGGAGGCCTTCGGCGTGGTGCCCGACATGATGACCCTCGCCAAGCAGCTCACCAACGGTGCGCTGCCCATGGGGGCGGTGGTCGCCTCCGGCGAGATCTTCGACACCTTCATGCACGCCGGCGGGCCCAGGCACGCCATCGAGTTCCCCCACGGCTACACCTACAGCGGTCATCCGGTGGCCTGTGCGGCGGCCCTGGCGGCACTTGAGCTGTTCGAGCGCGAGGACTTCCCGGCCCAGGTCCGCGCCATCGCTCCGGCCTTCGAGGCGAAGCTGCATGCGTTGAAGGGCCGGCCCTGGGTGGTGGACATCCGCAACTACGGTTTGGCCGGCGCCATTCAACTGGCGCCACGGGAGGGTGACCCCACCATCCGCCCGCGGGATGCCCACCTGGCGCTGTGGGAGGCGGGCTTCTACGTGCGCTACGGTGGCGACACCCTGCAGTTTGGTCCGCCCTTCGGCAGCTCCGAGGCGGAGCTGGAGCGGCTCTTCGATGCGGTGGGGGGAGTGCTGGACCGACTCGATTGATACGGATCTCACCGCCGGACTGGCGAGATTCGTTCCGACCATTTTTCCGGACGACGACCGGGGCCAACATGGCCCCGGTCGCGTTTTCACCCCTGCGTGGTTTCCAGACCAGGCCGGTTCAGGCCGGTGCGGTCTCACGTTCCGGGACCAGGCTCAGGGCGTCGTCGAAGACGCGCAGGCAGGCGCCGTCCAGGTGGCCGTTCTCGGAGAGGTGGCGGCGAAAGCGACGCCCCCCAGGCTGGCCCTGGAACAGGCCCAGCAGGTGGCGGGTGATATGGTTGAGCTTGGCGCCTTGCTCGAGGCGGCGGGCGATGTAGGGGCGAAAGGCCCGTGCTGCCGCGTGGCGGCTGGTCGCCGGCCCCGGCTCGCCGTAGAAGGCCGCATCCACCCCGGCCAGCAGCCAGGGGTTCTGGTAGGCCTCGCGGCCTACCATCACGCTGTCCACGTGTTCGAGCTGCGCGCGGCCCTCGTCGAGGGTCTTGATGCCGCCGTTGATGCCGATATGCAGCTCCGGGCGACTCGCCTTGAGGCGGTGCACCCGGGGGTAGTTCAGCGGCGGGATATCGCGATTCTCCTTGGGGGAGAGGCCCTGGAGCCAGGCCTTGCGGGCGTGCACGATGAAGGTATCGCAGCCGGCGTCGGCCACGGTGGCGATGAAACGCGTAAGGTCGGCGTCCTCGTCCTGGTCATCGATGCCGATGCGGCACTTCACGGTGACCGGGATGGAGACCGCCTCGCGCATGGCCCGCACCGCGGCGGCGACCTTCTCCGGATGGCCCATCAGGCAGGCGCCGATCAGGTTGTTCTGCACTCGGTCGCTGGGGCAGCCCACGTTCAGGTTGACCTCGTCATGGCCCCAGGCCTCGGCGATGGCCGCGCACTCGGCCAGCTCGCCGGGATCGCTGCCGCCCAGCTGCAGGGCGAGCGGGTGCTCCACCTCGTCGAAGCCCAGGAAGCGCTCCCGCGGGCTACCGTGCAGGATGGCACCGGTGGTGACCATCTCGGTATAGAGCAGCGCACGGTGCGTCAGGGTGCGGGCGAATGCGCGGTAGTCGCGGGTCGTCCAGTCCATCATCGGCGCCACGGAAAAGGTACGGTCGAGCTGGGGCATCGGGCATCACGGGGTTGGTCGGGGAAGACGTACATTCTATCAGCCCCCGTCACGGGTTGCCCGTGTCGACGCCGTCGCCTCCGTGCGCTCCTGGCCGGCCCCGGCGAAGGCGACGGCTACAGATCGTGGAGCCCGATGGACTCGGCGGCCCGGCAGTTAAGGCAGCGCAGGGTGGGGTTCGTGCCATAATCCGCTTGTGCGCCCGTTAAAAAACGCTTCAAGCCCCAACCGGCGCTAATTCTGGAACATTGCCTTGAAGGAGACGGTCATGCCTCACGACCTCACCGACCACCAGTTGGAGCTGCTGAGCCGCGTGCTGCAGCATGGCGGGGTGCTCTCCTCACCCTTCGGTCATTCCGACGAGGACGCGCTGCTCCCGGCGCTGCTCGAGGAAATCGTGGTCCTGGAACAAATGGGTCTGATCACCGTGACCCCCCATGCCGGCTCGGGCGGTGGCGAGACCCTGACGCTGACCGAGGAGGGCTATGCGGCCCTCGGCATGACCTGACGGGCAGCCTCTGGCGAGGGATATCGAGAGCCGGCATGGATCATCGGTCGGGTCTCAGACGGTGAACACCGTGTAGAGCATCTGCAGCGCCAGGGCCATCAGCATGAACGCGAACACCCGCTTGAGGATCCCCACCGGCAGGCGGTGCGCGAGCCTGGCGCCGATGGGCGCGGTGAGGATGCTGAACGGGGCCATGATCAGCAGGGCGGGCAGGTAGACATAGCCCCAGGCGGCATCCGGCAGTCCGACGGTTCCCCAGCCGTTGATGAGGTAGCCGAGCGCCCCGGCCAGGGCGATCGGCAGCCCCACCGCGGCCGAGGTGCCAATGGCGTGGGGCAAGCGGACGTTGCACCAGGTCAGGAAGGGCACGGTGAGCGAGCCGCCGCCGATGGCCACCAGCGCGGAGATGCCGCCGATGCCGAGCCCCGCACCGGACAGGCCAATCGCGCCCGGCAGGGTGCGAGTCGGCTTGGGTTTCAGGTTGGCGAGCATCTGCAGCGACATCAATACCATGAAGGCGGCGAAGAACACCGCGAGGCCTCGGGTGGGGATCAGGGCGGCGATGAAGGTCGCCAGGAAGGTACCGGCGAGGATGGCGGGGGTGATGTGGCGCACGATGTGCCAGCGCACCGCGCCATGCCGATGGTGCGACCAGAGGCTGGCCGAGGCCGACGGCACGATGGCCGCCATGGCGGTGCCCAGCGCCAGATGGGCGATATGCTCGTGGGGAACACCCTGGATCACGAACAGCGAGGTGAGGATCGGGACCATGATCCCGCCGCCGCCGATGCCGAGCAGTCCTGCCATGAGGCCGACGAAGCCTCCCAGGGCCAGGTAGGCCAACCACCAGATGGGATCCAATGCCCTACTCCTTTTACGGGTTCATGTGACGCCTGACATAACGCCCTGGACTCAGGCACCAGGGGCAGCAGTGTAGAGGAAAATGCCGCGCGGTGGGCGCCGTTCCCTGCGCTCCACCATCGTTGAACAGGCCGAGGCTTGACCTGCACCGGGGTCGGCCAGAGCGGGGATGTGCTATGAAGTAGGGCAGGGCAGCGCCGCCAGGACGCTGCCGGCCATCCCACGACGAGAGGAGGGGGGATCATGGCAGACCGGAAAGGAGTGCTGGAGGGATTGCAGGTCGACCTGATCGAACGGATCGAGCGATACAGGGCCCACAAGGAGCAGCGCGGTGGACCGCTGGACAAGGACATGGAGGAGCAGGCCATCGAGTTGCAGAATGACGAGGTTGTCGACGCCCTGGAAAGAGAGGCGGAGGAAGAGTTGCGTCAGGTGATGCACGCCCTGGCGCGGATCGATGCCGGCGAGGGGGATGTCTGCGAGGCCTGCGAGGAACCGATCGCCCCCGAGCGTCTCGGCGCCGTGCCCTTCACCACGCTCTGCCGACACTGTGCCGAGCTACGTTGAGTGACAGAACAGGACGGGTAGCCTGGGGCGGTGATAGCCTTGAGTCAGGAATCATCGCTTCGGAGGTCATGCATGAACGTGTGGTATCGATGGTTGGGCCTTGGCGTGATGCTGGTACTGTTGGCGGGTTGCGGTGGGAACGGTAATGAGACCGGGGAAGTGTCGGACGAGCCAGAGCCGGTCGCCCAGCCATCTCCCCCCGCCGAGCCCGAGCCCACGGTGGAGCCCTTCGACGAGCCGGTAGCGATCGAATTTATGGTCAGCCTCGGCAGTGACCGGCGCCTGCTGGTGGAAGGGGAGAGCAACCTGCCGGATAACACCCGACTGCAGGTGGTGGTCCAGCGAGAGCTGAGCGGAGTTCGTTGGCAGGAGCGCACGACGCTATCGGAAGGCCGCTTCCAGGCAGGCCCCTTCGGTTCGGGCAGCGGCCTTCCGGACGGCGGCTATGCCATCACAGTGAACCTCTCCGAGGCCACCGTGCAGCCCAGGGAAGTTCGCGCACGGATCGGGGAGCAGGGCGAGCACCTGAGTGGCCCGCTGGTGAGCACCTCGCGTCACGGTCTGGGGCAGGTCGCAAGCGCCTCGCGTCGTTTCCTGATCGGCAGTGAACCTCGCCGTACCCATGATAACGTCGAGGTGTTGGGTGTCGAATAGCAGCGGGGGCGAAAAGCGCCTGAGAGCCAGCGGCGCGGGCAGGGTGCCCGCGATGCCTCAGAGCGCCGAGGCCTGCCAGCGGGCCAGCAGCATGCCCAGCAGCCGGCTGTCGGGGTCGGCCGCGTAGGAGGTATCATCATGCTGTTTGCTGAACCGCAATGATCCATCGTCTCCTCGGGAGACACGGCGAACGCGGAGTCGCTCGTCCTCTTCCACCAGATAGAGGCCGGGCTGGCGAAAGCGCTCGGTGGGGGCCACGGCGATCAGGTCGTTATCAGTCAGAAAATCGAAGGTATCACCCGGCGCCGGGGTCAGGAGATAGCACTCCTTGTGCCACTGCGGGTCCTGCCGCAGCGTGGCTGACAGGAGAGCCGTGGGAATCTCGATGCCTCCGGCGGTGGAATTCTGCCAGGGCGCGGGCGGCTGACGTCTCAAGATCAGGGGGGCTGGGTGATGCTCGCGGCCACCCTCCAGAAGCCTCGACAGCGGACAATCCAGCGCCTGGGCCAGGGCCACCAGCCGCTCATGGCCGATCTGACGAATGGCACCCGACTCCCAGTAGGAGATGGTCACATCGGAGACCCCGACCCGACGGGCCAGGGCTGCCTTGTTCAGGTTGGCCTCCAGCCGGAGCTCCTTGATGCGCGGGCCTAATGAATCCATCTCTCCATCCTGTTGTCGCGTGTGCTGTGTTATCTGAATATTATAAAAAGTCGCAGAGGATCATCCGGGATCCTTTGCGGCTGCGCAATATCGTGCATCAACGTTGATTAGCCGCTTATGACGGTTACCAGGCCACGGGATCGCCGGCCCAATCATGGAAGCTGGCGCCTTCTCCTGGCCGGCACTGCTCCAGCACCTTCAGCAGCTGTTCCGCCACGAAGGCAGGGGTGAACAGCTTGCCTTCCGGCACGCGAGCCTGAAAGGGGCGCGAGAGGGGAGTGTCTGTGGTCCCGGGATGCAGGCAGGCCACGGCGAGGTTCGAGTTGAGCCTGCGAAGTTCCACGGCGGCGGTTCTCATCAGCATGTTGTGAGCCGCCTTGCTGGCGCGGTAGGCATACCAGCCTCCCAGCCGGTTGTCCTCGATGGACCCGACCCGGGCCGAGAGACTGGCGACCACCCCCGGGTGTCGGCCCTTGAGGCTTGGTTGCAGGGCCTTCAGCAACATGGCGGGCGTCGTGGCGTTGATATGGAACAGTCGTGCCAGGGCTTCGGGATCCAGGTCGTCGAGCCGCTTTTCCGGGTGTATGCCCAGCGTCTCTTCATGGAGCATGCCGATGGCGTTGAAGGTCAGGTGAAGCGTCGTTCCGTCGAGGTAGGAGACCAGCGTCTCGAGCCCCTCTGGGGTGGTGAGGTCGGCGTTCAGCGCTTCGAAGCGGTCATCGCTCGGACGGGTGCCCGTCTGCCTGCTGACGCCGATCACCCGTCCCGGCCTGGGGCTGGCCAGTAGCGCGTCCACCACCGCGTGGCCGATGCCGCCACCGGCACCGGTGACAAGGGTGGTAAAGCCCTCGGGAAGTTGCGCAAGCATTGTGCTCTCCAGATTTGTTGGATCGAGTGGCCTGTCATTGACCCCGAACCCGTTGGATGATTCCCCGCGACGGCTGCCGAGGCGGCGACAGGTGCGTATAATGCGCCCATTCATCCACCATCGGATCCGGGACACCGCAACGACATGACCGTACGCACGCGTATCGCGCCGTCACCGACCGGCGATCCCCACGTCGGCACCGCCTACATTGCGCTCTTCAATCTCTGCTTCGCCCGTCAGCACGGCGGCCAGTTCATCCTGCGTATCGAGGATACCGACCGGGTACGTTCGACGCCCGAGTCGGAACTGATGATTCTCGACTCGCTGCGCTGGCTGGGCCTCGACTGGGACGAGGGGCCCGATGTTGGGGGGCCCCATGGCCCCTACCGCCAGAGCGAACGCGGCGACATCTACGCCGAGTACGCCCGTCAACTGATCGAGGCGGGGCACGCCTTCAAGTGCTACCGGACCAGCGAGGAGCTGGACGAGCTTCGCGAGGCTCGCAAGGACGCCGGCATGCAGCTGGCGCTCAAGCCCGCCGACCTGGCCCTGCCCGCCGAAGAGCAGGCCCGCCGTGAGCGCGAGGCGTGGCCTCATGTGGTGCGCATGGCGGTACCCGTCGGGGGCACCTGCGTGATCCACGACATGTTGCGCGGAAGGATCGAGGTGGACTGGGCCCAGGTGGACGCCCAGATCCTGCTCAAGTCAGACGGTATGCCCACCTACCACCTGGCCAACGTGGTCGACGACCACCTGATGGGCATCACTCACGTGCTGCGCGGCGAGGAGTGGATCAACTCGGCGCCCAAGCACCAGCTGCTCTACGAGTATTTCGGCTGGGAGATGCCCGAGCTCTGCCACATGCCGCTGCTGCGCAATCCGGACAAGTCGAAGCTCTCCAAGCGCAAGAATCCCACGTCGATCAACTACTACCGGCGCATGGGCTACCTGCCCCAGGCGGTGATCAACTATCTGGGCCGCATGGGCTGGTCGATGCCCGACGAGCGCGAGAAGTTCAGTCTCGATGAGATGATGGCCCACTTCGACATCCAGCGCGTGTCGCTGGGCGGGCCGGTGTTCGATCTGGAGAAGCTTACCTGGCTCAACGGCATCTATATCCGCGAGGAGCTCGACGACGATGCCTTTCTCAAGGCGCTGATGGAGTGGGCCTTCAACGAGCGTTACGTGAAGGAGATACTGCCTCAGGTGCGTCCGCGGGTGGAGACCCTATCCGAGGTCGTGCCGCTTGCCGGTCATTTCTTTTCGGGCCTGCCGCGCATCACCGAGGAGAGCTTCGATGCCGTCAAGCTGGGCCGTGAGGACCTGCTCAGGTTGCTGCAGTTCCTGGTGTGGCGCTTCGAAGTCGTGCCGGCCTGGCACAAGGAGGCGCTTCTGGTCGAAGTGAAGGGTCTTGCCGGCCACTTCGATCTGAAGATGAAGGAGTTCCTGGCCCCGGTGTTCATTGCCATCACCGGCTCCACCGCCAGCACTTCGGTGATGGATGCCATGGCGATCCTCGGCTCCGACATGACCCGGGCGCGACTGCGCCACGCCATCGAGGTGCTCGGCGGAGTCTCCAAGAAGCAGGCCAAGCGTTTCGATAAGGAGTTCCGAGAACTCGCATGATTTCCTGTTGACGAAGACGAGTCGAATCAGTAATATGCGATTCGTCTTCAGGGCGCGGGGCCTTAGCTCAGCTGGGAGAGCGCGACACTGGCAGTGTCGAGGTCAGCGGTTCGATCCCGCTAGGCTCCACCAATCACGTCTTCAAGGCATTTGCGTCCCATTCGTCTAGTGGCCTAGGACACCGCCCTTTCACGGCGGTAACAGGGGTTCGAACCCCCTATGGGACGCCACTCTTCATGAAAAGGGCACTCTTCCGAGTGCCCTTTTTTCATTGGTCCGGCGCCAGCCGTCAGCGTTGATGCCTCCCTTGCTCTGCCTCTCTCCGTGACTCTTTTTCAGGGTGAATTTCGCTTGACTTGTCCACTAGGCGGGGTTCTGTGCCCGTGCCTGTGCACATCAGGCTCGCAATCGCCCGCGACTACAGGCTTTTTCATAATAACCAATAAAATCAGCAGCTTGGACAAGGTTAAAAATTGATCAATCTAAGCCCAGGCCCCGGTTCATGGCGATTTGACGGCCTTATCGAGTGGTTGTGAACAGGTTTATCCACAGAATGTGTGGACAACGAATCGGCGCAATATGGAGGTCCATGGCATGGGGTTTGTCAACCTGAAAACAGCAGCAAATTCATACTGTCGGGAGGGGGAGGGTCAGGGGTAGGGGAGAGCGGCGCCCGAGCGCCGCTCCGGTTCTCAGCGGTGGCCCACGGCGCGCAGTCGACGCAGCAGCGAGGAGGTGTCCCAGCGACCCCCGCCCATCGCCTGCACGTCGGCGTAGAACTGGTCCACCAGCGCTGTCACCGGCAGGCGAGCCTGAAGGCGTCGGGCCTGCTCCAGGCAGATGCCGAGATCCTTGCGCATCCAGTCAACGGCGAAGCCGTGCTCATACTCGTCCGCGATCATGGTGCCGTGGCGATTCTCCATCTGCCAGGAGCCGGCGGCCCCCTTGGAGATGACATCGATCACACGCTGCTGGTCGAGGCCGGCCTGCTCGGCAAAGTGCAGGCCCTCTGCCAGGCCCTGGACCAGGCCGGCGATGCAGATCTGGTTGACCATCTTGGTCAGCTGACCGCTGCCGGGGGGGCCCATCAGCGTCACCGCCTTGGCGTAGTACCCGAGGATGACCTCGGCGCGGGCGAAGTCGGCCTCGCTGCCACCGCACATGACGGTCAGGGCGGCGTTTTCCGCACCCTGTTGGCCGCCGGAGACCGGCGCGTCGATGAAGCCTATGCCCCTTTCGCGGCAGGCGTCATCGAGCTCCAGGGCGAGCTCCGCCGAGGCGGTGGTGTGGTCCACCAGCAGGCTGCCCTCGGCCATGCCGGAGAGAGCGCCCTGTTCGCCGGTGGTGACTTGGCGCACGTCGTCGTCGTTGCCCACGCAGACCAGCACCAGGTCGGCGCCCTGGGCGGCTTCCCGGGGGGTGGGGTGGTGGCTGCCGCCGTGTTCGGCGGCCCAGGCTTCGGCCTTGGTCGCCGTGCGGTTGTAGACGCGGACGCTGAGCCCGGCGCGAGCCAGGTGGCCGGCCATGGGGTGGCCCATCACGCCCAGGCCGATGAAGGCAACGGTGGAGATCTGCGAGTCCATGGGAGTTTCCTTGTTCTTCGAGGTGGATAACGCAGAAAGCCGCCCGGGGGCGGCTTTCTGCTGGTCGCGCGCGGCCCGGGGCCGCGCCTGCCGGCTTACTTGGCGGGATAGTCGCGCTGGGTGTGTCCGGTGTAGAGCTGACGCGGACGACCGATCTTGTAGCTTTCGCTGAGCATCTCGTTCCAGTGCGAGATCCAGCCAATGGTGCGGGACACCGCGAAGATCACGGTGAACATGTTGGTCGGGATGCCCATGGCCTTGAGGATGATGCCGGAGTAGAAGTCGACGTTGGGGTAGAGCTTGCGCTCGACGAAGTACTCGTCCTCCAGGGCGATCTGCTCAAGACGCTTGGCGATCTTGAGCTGCGGGTCGTCGGCCATGCCCAACTCGGCCAGCACCTCGTCGCAGCTCTCCTTCATCACCTTGGCGCGCGGATCGAAGTTGCGATAGACGCGATGGCCGAAGCCCATCAGCTTGAAGGGATCATCCTTGTCCTTGGCCTTGTCGATGAAGCGCTGGATGTTCTCCTCGGAGTCGTCGCCGATCTCGTCGAGCATCTTCAGCACCGCCTCGTTGGCGCCGCCGTGGGCTGGGCCCCAGAGTGCCGCGATGCCGGCGCTGATGCAGGCGAAGGGGTTGGCGCCGGTGGAGCCCGCCAGGCGAACCGTGGAGGTGGACGCGTTCTGCTCGTGGTCCGCGTGCAGCATGAAGATGCGGTCCATGGCCTTGGCGTAGACCGGGTTGATCTCATAGTCCTCGCACGGATTGCTGAACATCATGTAGAGGAAGTTCTCTGCATAGCTCAGGTTGTTGCGCGGGTAGTTGAAGGGCTGGCCCACGTTGTACTTGTGGGACATCGCCGCGATGGTCGGCATCTTGGCGATCAGGCGGATCGCGCTGATGATGCGATCCTCTTCGATGTTGGTGTCCATGTGGTCATGGTAAAAGGCGGCCAGGCCCCCCACGACGCCACACAGGATTGACATTGGATGGGCGTCGCGGCGGAAACCCTTGAAGAAGTTGTTGATCTGGTCGTGGACCATGGTGTGGTTGCGGACCCGCGACTCGAAGTCGGCATACTGCTGGTCGTCCGGTAGCTCGCCGAACAGCAGCAGGTAGCACATTTCGACGAAGTTGGAATCCTTGGCCAACTGATCGATCGGGTAGCCCCGGTGCAGCAATACGCCCTCGCCGCCATCGATGTAGGTGATGGCGGACTGGCACGAGGAGGTGGCCATGAAGCCGGGGTCGTAGGTGAACAGACCCTCGGCACCCAGCCCGCGCACGTCGACCACGTCCGGGCCCAGGATGCCCGAATAGACAGGCAGTTCGATCGTCTTGTCCAGACCGTCTACCGTCAGCGTCGCTTTCCTGTCAGCCATGGAGGCCTCCTCTCGGGTTCGTGTTAGGGAGATAAGTCATTATTTCACTGGCGAGTTCGCAGCGATTTCAGGCGAAAATGTTCGCCCACTATAGAAGTGTTCCAGCGATTGTCAATTAGCCCATGGCGACCTGCGTGCTGTGCAGCCCCTTGCGCTTGGTAAAAGTATTGTATAATAATTGATGCTGCGCACCATCCCTGTGCAGAAGCGCGAAGTAAGCAGCCCCCGAATGGCGTGGTCGGAGGGGCGGCGGCCTTTGAACCATGGTCTAGTTAGGCCCCGCTTCGTTTGTCATGGCTTGGCCATGTCCTTATAATCCACCCCGCGCGACTGGCAGGAACAGGCGGTCTTGCCCGGCATCACGGCAAGCGCCGCTACTTCCCGAAACCACCGCCCGCTCGGGCCTTGCCCGTCCAGTTGTCAGTGGGCCATAGAGAGTGTGTAGAGAGCCGTGAATAGCAAACGACCCGTAAATCTGGATCTGTCCACGATACAGTTTCCACTTCCCGCCCTGACCTCCATCGCCCACCGCATCACCGGTGTGATCCTGTTCGTCGGCCTGATCTTCGTCTTCTGGGCCCTCAGCAAGTCGCTGTCGTCCCCGGCCGGTTTTGCCGCCGTCAGCGATGCGCTGGCCAATAACTTCCTGGCCAAGCTGATCGCCTGGGGCCTGCTGTCGGCGCTGGCCTATCACTTCGTGGCCGGCATCAAGCATCTGGTGATGGACATGGACATCGGCGTGACCCTCGAGGGCGGCCACAAGAAAGCACAGGTCACCGTGGTGGCGAGTGCTGTCCTGATCATTCTGGCGGGAGTCTGGGTATGGTAACCAATATCACCAATTTCGGCCGCAGCGGTCTGTCCGACTGGCTGATCCAGCGCGTGTCGGCGATCATCATGGCGATCTACACCGTCTTCATCGTCGCCTACCTGCTGTTCAATCCTGGCCTGGACTATGCCACCTGGAGTGGCCTGTTTGCCCAGACCTGGATGCGGATCTTCTCGCTGCTGGCCTTCGTGTCGCTGTCTGCCCACGCCTGGGTCGGCCTGTGGACCGTGACCACCGACTACATCAAGCCGACCGGTATTCGGGTCGGCGCCCAGACCGTTGTCATCCTGGCCATCTTTGTATTCCTGGTCTGGGGCATTCAGATTCTGTGGGGAGCCTGATACATGTCCAACCTGCGTAGCCTTTCTTTCGACGCCATCATCATCGGCGGTGGCGGTGCCGGCCTGCGGGCCGCCCTCGAGTTGGCCAAGTCCGGCAAGAAGACCGCCGTACTCTCCAAGGTCTTCCCGACCCGATCGCATACCGTCTCCGCCCAGGGCGGTATCACCTGCGCCATTGCCTCTGCCGATCCCGACGACGACTGGCGTTGGCACATGTACGACACCGTCAAGGGCGGCGACTATATCGCCGACCAGGACGCTGCCGAGTACATGTGCTCCGAGGGTCCCAAGGCGGTGTTCGAGCTCGAGCATATGGGTCTGCCGTTCTCTCGCTTCGACAACGGTCGCATCTATCAGCGTCCGTTCGGCGGCCAGTCCAAGGACTTCGGCGCCGGCGGCCAGGCGTCTCGTACCTGCGCCGCGGCGGATCGTACCGGTCACGCCCTGCTGCACACCCTCTATCAGAACAACTTGAAGAACGATACCACCTTCCTCAACGAGTGGTATGCGGTTGATCTGGTCAAGAACGCCAACGGTGACGTGGTGGGCTGCATCGCCATGGATATCGAGACCGGCGAGATCGTGCACGTCAAGTCCAAGGCCACCGTGCTGGCCACCGGCGGTGCCGGTCGCATCTACGCCTCCACCACCAACGCGCTGATCAACACCGGCGACGGCATTGGCATGGCGCTGCGCGCTGGCTTCCCGATGCAGGACATGGAGATGTGGCAGTTCCACCCGACCGGGATCTACGGTGCGGGCACCCTGGTCACCGAGGGCTGCCGCGGTGAGGGTGGCTACCTGGTCAACAAGGACGGCGAGCGCTTCATGGAGCGTTACGCCCCCAACGCCAAGGACCTGGCGGGTCGCGACGTGGTCGCGCGCTCCATGGTCATGGAGATCCTCGAGGGTCGCGGCTGCGGCGAGAACGGCGACCATGTCTTCTTGAAGCTCGATCATCTTGGCGAGGACGTGCTCGGCAAGCGTCTGCCAGGCATCGTTGAACTCTCCAAGACCTTCGCCCACGTCGATCCGGCCAAGGAGCCGATCCCGGTGGTGCCGACCTGCCACTACATGATGGGCGGGATTCCGACCAACGTGCACGGTCAGGCGATCATGCAGGATGCCGACGGCAGGGATCAGATCGTCAACGGCCTGTTCGCCTGCGGCGAGGCGGCCTGCGTCTCGGTCCACGGCGCCAACCGCCTGGGCGGCAACTCGCTGCTCGATCTGGTGGTCTTCGGTCGTGCGGCCGGCATGTTTATCGAGGGCGCGCTCAACGAGGGCATCGAGTACCTCGACGCATCCGAGTCCGACATCGAGTCGGCCATGAAGCGCATGAACCGCTGGAACGAGTCCGAGGGCGGCGAGACCGTGCCGGAACTCAAGCGTGCCCTGCAGAGCATCATGCAGAACTCCTTCGGCGTGTTCCGCGAGGAAGAGAACATGCAGAAGGGCGTCAAGCAGCTGTCCGAACTGCGCGAGCGCATCGCCAATGCCTACCTGCCGGACAAGACCAACGCCTTCAACACCGCTCGCGTCGAGGCTCTGGAGCTGGATAATTTGATGGAAGTGGCAGAAGCTACTGCTATCTCGGCCCTGGAGCGCAAGGAGAGCCGTGGCGCGCATTCCCGCTACGACTACCCGGACCGCGACGACGTCAACTGGCTGAAGCACTCGCTCTACTTTCCGGCCGACAAGCGGCTCGCCAAGCGCGACGTCAACTTCACGCCCAAGACCGTCGACACCTTCGAGCCGAAAGTACGCACCTACTAAGGGGAGTCACGATGTCCACGCTTCAGGTATCCATCTACCGCTACAACCCGGAGACCGACTCTGCGCCCTACATGCAGGAGTTTCAGGTCGACACCCAGGGCCGTGACGTCATGGTCCTCGACGTTCTTCACATGATGAAGGAGGACGATAACGGCCTGGCCTACCGCCGCAGCTGTCGCGAGGGCGTTTGCGGCTCCGACGGCATGAACATGAATGGCAAGAACGGACTGGCCTGCATCACCCCTCTCTCCGAGGTGATCAAGGGTAACAAGCTGGTGCTGCGTCCGCTGCCGGGCCTGCCGGTGATCCGCGATCTGGTGGTCGACATGGGGCTGTTCTACAAGCAGTACGAGCGCATTCAGCCGTACCTGCAGAACGACACGCCGGCTCCCGCTATCGAGCGCCTGCAGTCGCCGGAGGATCGCGACAAGCTCGACGGCCTCTACGAGTGCATCCTGTGCGCTTGCTGCTCGACCTCCTGCCCGTCGTTCTGGTGGAATCCGGACAAGTTCGTTGGCCCGGCAGGCCTGCTGCAGTCGTATCGCTTCCTGGCCGACTCTCGAGACACCGCGACCGGATCCCGATTGGCCGAGCTGGAGGATCCGTTCTCCGTGTTTCGTTGCCGCGGAATCATGAACTGCGTGGCGGTCTGTCCGAAGGGGCTCAACCCCACTCGCGCGATCGGCAAGATCCGCGACATGCTGATGGCCAATGCCACCTAATGGCACTTAAAACATGGCCCGGGGCTTGCTATCATGGCCCCTGTTTTCTACTGCGACCCCTTGTCGCAGTAGAAAAAGCGTCACAGTAGTACCAGGAGCCGGTGCCCAAGGCACCGGCTCCTGACCATGACATTCAAGGCTTTCGGCCAATGGCCGCTGGCGCCGGAATGAGATTGGCCCCACCGGCAGGGCACCACCGATGTCGCCGCGCCCCGCGTGGGGTGGCGCCGATACCACCCCATCAGTGCAGGGTGACCGAGAAATGCAACAAGGCATAATGGAGTTGATGTGGCGCTCCTCCCACGTCAGTGGCGGCAATGCCCACTATGTGGAAGCGCTCTACGAGCAGTACCTCGACGATCCCGCCGCTGTCCCGGATGAGTGGCGCAACTACTTCGATCAGTTGCCGGCCCCTGAAGGCAGCGCCTCGCAAGACGTCCCGCTTTCCCCGATCCGAGAACAGTTCTACCAGCTGGGCCAGGCCCGTCGCACCGCCCTGGCGCCTACCGCCTCCGACGGTGAAGAGAGCAAGAAGCAGGTCAAGGTTCTCCAGCTGATCAACGCCTACCGCTTCCGCGGTCACCAGAAGGCCAACATCGATCCGCTCGGCCTGCGCAGCCCGACGCCGGTTCCCGATCTCGACCTCTCCTTCCATCAGCTCTCCAAGAGCGACATGGACACCGAGTTCCAGACCGGTTCCTTCTTCCTGGGTCTGGATCGCGCCCCACTCAAGGAAATCGTCGAAGCGCTGGACCAGACCTACTGCCGTTCCATCGGCTGCGAGATCATGCACATCGTCGACACCGAGGAGAAGCGCTGGCTCCAGCAGCGCTTCGAATCGGTGCGCAGTGCGCCGAAGTTCGGCAACGACGTGCGCAAGCATGTGCTCGAGCGGTTGACCGCCGCCGAGGGGTTGGAGAACTACCTGGCGTCCAAGTACCCGGGCACCAAACGCTTCGGTCTGGAGGGTGGCGAGACCTTCATCCCGATGATGGACGAGCTGATCCAGCGCGGCGGTGGCTACGGCATCAAGGAAATGGTGATCGGCATGGCCCACCGTGGCCGTCTCAATCTGCTGGTCAACATCCTCGGCAAGAACCCCGGCGAGTTGATCGAAGAGTTTGACGGCAAGAAGGTCATCGAACGTGGCTCCGGGGACGTCAAGTACCACCAGGGCTTCAGTTCCAACGTCATGAGCCCTGGCGGGGAAGTGCATCTGGCACTGGCCTTCAACCCCTCGCACCTGGAGATCGTCTCCCCGGTGGTCGAGGGCTCGGTGCGTGCCCGCCAGGACCGTCGCGACGACGGCGATGGCAGCAAGGTGCTGCCGATCAATGTCCATGGCGATGCCGCCTTCGCCGGTCAGGGCGTGGTCATGGAGACGTTCCAGATGTCCCAGACCCGCGCCTACAAGACCGGTGGCACGATCCACATCGTGATCAACAACCAGGTTGGTTTCACCACCTCCAACCCGCTGGATACTCGCTCCACCGAGTACTGCACCGACATCGCCAAGATGGTTCAGGCGCCAATCTTTCACGTCAACGGCGATGACCCCGATGCGGTGCTGCACGCCACCCAGGTGGCGCTCGATTTCCGCCAGCAGTTCAAGAAGGACGTGGTGATCGACCTGGTCTGCTATCGTCGCCGCGGCCACAACGAGGCCGACGAGCCCAGTGGCACCCAGCCGATGATGTACCAGAAGATCCGCGAGCAGAAGACCGCTCGCGAGATCTATGCGGTGCGGCTGGTCGAGCAGGGCGTGCTCTCCGAGGAGGACGCCAAGGCGATGATCGAGACCTATCGTGAGGACTTGATGGCCGGCAACCACGTGGCCAACGCTCTGGTGCAGGAGCCCAATACCTCGCTGTTCGTCGACTGGAAGCCCTACCTGGGCCATGAGTGGACCGGCCATGCCGACACCGCCGTCGAGATGAAGCGTCTTCAGCGCCTGGCCGCCAGAATGTGTGAGGTCCCCGACGGTGTCGAGGTGCAGCGCCAGGTCGCCAAGATCTATGCTGATCGCCGCAAGATGCAGGCCGGCGGTTTGGCACTCAACTGGGGCTTCGCCGAGACCCTGGCCTACGCCACCCTGCTTGATGACGGCCACCCGGTGCGTATCACCGGGCAGGACGTGGGCCGCGGCACTTTCTCTCACCGACATGCGGTGGTGCATAACCAGAAAGACGGCAGTGTTTACGTGCCGCTGCAGCACATGGCCGACGGCCAGCCTCGCTTCACCATCCACGACTCCTACCTCTCCGAGGAGGCGGTGCTGGCGTTCGAATACGGCTATTCCACCACGGCGCCCAACCATCTGGTGATCTGGGAAGCCCAGTTCGGTGATTTCTTCAATGGTGCTCAGGTGGTGGTGGATCAGTTCATCTCCTCCGGCGAGACCAAGTGGGGTCGGCTGTGCGGCTTGACCATGCTGTTGCCCCACGGCTACGAGGGCCAGGGCCCCGAGCACTCCTCGGCGAGACTGGAGCGCTTCCTGCAGATGTGCGCCGAGCACAATATGCAGGTCTGCGTGCCGACCACACCGGCGCAGATCTTCCATCTGCTTCGCCGCCAGGTGGTTCGCAAGGTGAGAAAGCCTCTGGTGGTGATGTCGCCCAAGAGTCTGCTGCGCCACAAGGACGCTACCTCCAGTCTCGACGAGCTTGCCACCGGCCGCTTCCAGATGGTGCTGCCCGATCAGGGCGAGCGTGATTCCGAAAAGGTCGAGCGCATCATCCTCTGCGCCGGCAAGGTCTACTATGACCTGGCCAACTGGCGCGAGGAGAACGACCGGCAGGACGTCGCCATCGTCCGCATCGAGCAGCTCTACCCCTTCCCCAAGGAAGAGCTCTTCGAGGCGCTCAAGGTCTACGTCAATGTCACCGACGTGGCGTGGTGTCAGGAAGAGCCCCTCAACCAGGGCGCCTGGTATTCGAGCCAGCACCATCTTCGGGCCGTGGCCGACATGCTCAAGAGCAACCTGGGCGGAGCGCTCAAGTTCGCCGGGCGTCCGGCCTCTGCAGCACCCGCCGCGGGCTACATGTCCGTCCACATCGAACAGCAGCGCCAGCTGGTGGAAGACGCCTTCAATCTGTAAGGCACGCCACCGGGACGAGATAGAACAGACAAGGGAAACGACATGGCTACCGAGATCAAGGCCCCAACCTTTCCGGAATCCGTTGCAGAGGGCAGCGTTGCCGCCTGGCACAAGAAGGCCGGCGACAGCGTCGAGCGCGACGAATTGATCGTCGAGATCGAGACCGACAAGGTGGTGCTCGAGGTGCTGGCACCGGAAGCGGGCACTCTCACCGAGGTGCTCGCCGAGGAGGGCGACACCGTGGAATCCGAGCAGGTGTTGGGTCGCATCGGTGAGGGAGAGGCCAAGAAGACCGAGGCCAAGGCCGACAAGAAAGAGGACGCCAAGGCCGACAAGAAAGATGACGCCAAGGCTGAAAAGCCCGCCTCGGGCGGCGGAAAGGAGCACGAGGTGAAGGCGCCGACCTTCCCCGAGTCGATCCAGGAAGGCACCGTGGCCAGCTGGAACAAGCAGGTCGGCGAAGCCGTCACTCGTGACGAGGTGCTGTGCGAGATCGAGACCGACAAGGTGGTGCTGGAAGTGGTGGCCCCGGCCGATGGCGCCATCTCCGAGATCAGGGCCGAGGCGGGCAGTCAGGTCGAGTCCGAGGCAGTGCTGGCGATCTTCACCGAGGGCGCCGGCGGAAGCGCCGACACCGCCGCCGACGAGGTGCCGGCGGCCTCTGCCGATGACGGCGCCAGCGACGAGAAGGTGGGCGACAAGATCCTGGCCCCGGCGGCGCGCAAGCTGGTGGCAGAGCATGATCTCGACGTCAACCGCATCGAGGGTACCGGCAAGGGCGGCCGCATCCTCAAGGAGGACGTGTTGAAGGCGGTCAAGGATGGCGCCGCGAAGAAGGCCACCAAGCCGGCTGACAGTGGTGCCGCCAAGGCCGCCGCTGCGGCCCCGGTCGTCGAGGGCGAGCGTCCCGAGAAGCGCGTGCCGATGAGCCGCCTGCGCCAGACCATCGCCAAGCGCCTGGTCCAGGCCCAGCAGACCGCCGCCATGCTGACCACCTACAACGAGGTGGACATGAGCGCGGTGATGGCCCTGCGCGCCCAGTACAAGGACGCCTTCGTCAAGACCCACGACGTCAAGCTCGGCTTCATGGGCTTCTTCGTCAAGGCGGCCTCCGAGGCGCTCAAGCGCTTCCCGGACGTCAACGCCTCCATCGACGGCACCGACATCGTCTACCACGGCTATCAGGATATCGGCGTGGCGGTCTCCACCGACCGCGGTCTGGTGGTTCCGGTGCTGCGCGATACCGACAGCATGAAGATCGCCGATGTCGAGAAGGGCATCGTCGACTTCGGCAAGCGGGCTCGCGACGGCAAGCTGGGCATCGACGAGATGCAGGGCGGCACCTTCACCATCACCAACGGTGGCACCTTCGGCTCGCTGATGTCCACGCCGATCATCAACCCGCCGCAGACCGCTATCCTGGGCATGCACAAGATCCAGGATCGTCCCATGGCGGTGAACGGCAAGGTCGAGATTCGCCCGATGATGTACCTGGCGGTCTCCTACGACCACCGCATGATCGACGGCAAGGATGCGGTCCGGTTCCTGGTGACCATCAAGGAACTGCTCGAGGATCCGTCGCGCCTGCTTCTGGATATCTGAACGGCACGTGTCGCTGGGTGATGCCGGCGGCACTCCCAACTCAAGACACTCAAAGGGAGCCAATATGGCTGACAAGTTTGATGTGATCGTGATCGGTGCGGGCCCCGGCGGCTACGTGGCCGCCATCCGTGCCGCCCAGATGGGCCTCAAGTCCGCCGTCGTCGAAAAGTGGATCAGCGAGGATGGCAAGCCGGTGTTCGGCGGGACCTGCCTCAACGTGGGCTGCATCCCCTCCAAGGCACTGCTGGAGGCCTCCCACAAGTTTGTCGAGGCGAAGCACGACTTCGACGACATGGGGATCCAGGCCGGCGACCTCCAGATGGACGTCAAGAAGATGATGGCCCGCAAGGACAAGATCGTTACCAACCTGACCGGCGGCGTCGCGGGCCTGCTCAAGGGCAACGGCGTGACCTCCATTCAGGGCACCGGCAAGGTGACTGGGGCCAATCAGGTCGAGGTCACGGACAAGGACGGCAAGGCGACCTCCTACGAGACCGACAACGTCATCATCGCCACCGGCTCCGTACCGGTTGAGATTCCCCCCACTCCGCTCACCGAGGGTCTGATCGTTGACTCTACCGGCGCCCTGGAGTTCCAGGAGACGCCCAAGCGGCTCGGCGTAATCGGTGCCGGCATCATCGGCCTGGAACTGGGCAGCGTCTGGTGCCGGCTGGGTTCCGAGGTTACCGTGCTCGAGGCCATGGACAGCTTCCTGCCGATGGTGGATACCGCCATCGCCAAGGAGACCCAGAAGCTGCTCAAGAAGCAGGGCCTGGACATCAGGCTGGGCGCTCGCGTGACCGGCTCCGAAGTCAAGGGCAAGGAAGTGGTCGTCAAGTACACCGACGGCGAAGACGAACAGGAGATCACCTTCGACAAGCTGATCGTCAGTGTCGGTCGCAAACCCTACACCCAGGGCGTGGTCGCCGACGGCCTGGGCATCGACCTGGATGAGCGTGGCTTCATCCACGTCGATGACCAGTGCCGCACCGGCGTGCCAAGCGTCTTCGCCATCGGGGACTGCGTGCGCGGCCCGATGCTGGCCCACAAGGCCTCTGAGGAGGGCGTGGTGGTGGCAGACATCATCGCCGGCCACAAGGCCGAGATGAACTACGACGCCATTCCCAACGTCATCTACACCTTCCCCGAGGTGGCCTGGGTCGGTCTCACCGAGCAGGAGGCCAAGGCCAAGGGGCTCGAGGTCAAGATCGGCAGCTTCCCGTTCGCGGCCAGCGGACGCGCCATGGCCAACAACGCCACCGACGGCCAGGCCAAGATCGTCGCCGATGCCGAGACCGACCGCGTACTGGGCATGCATATCGTCGGTCAGCATGCCGGCGAGATGATCGCCCAGGGCGTCATTGCCCTGGAGTTCGGCTCCAGCGCCGAGGATCTGGCGTTGACCTGCTATGCGCACCCGACCATGTCCGAGGCCGTGCACGAGGCGGCGCTGGCGGTGGATGGCCACGCCGTGCACATGGTCAATCGCAAGAAGCGCAAGTAAGTCGCACAACGAGCGCCGCCCATGGGGCGGCGCGCTCCTTCCGGCGAAGCATCGGAAGGGACGGTGGTGGTCCAACGCGTCCGCCAGCAGGCGAGACAGGACCACCGTTCGAGTCACATGCAACCAATGGCATGAATCGATGAACCTTCACGAGTATCAGGGCAAACAGCTGTTTGCCGACTACGGTCTTCCGGTGTCCAAGGGCTTTGCCGTCGACACCCCCGAAGAAGCCGCCGAAGCCTGCAAGAAGATCGGCGG
>PWEV01000053.1 GCA_003553625.1 Halomonas sp. | reverse complement strand
CCGGCGTAGCCGAAGTCCGGCTTGGCATCAGCACCGCCGATCCGCACCTTGCCCAGGGGGGTAAAGATCAGCACCAGCGCCAGGAGCACGAAGACGTTAGCACCGAGCAGGAAGACCCATCCCAGGTTGGTGGTCAGGAAGCTGAACATGCTGTTGAAGATCGGCTCCATCTGATCCTGCAGGGCCAGCGTGAGGATCACGAACAGCAGGATCACTATCGAGGAGAAGAGAAATACCTTGCCATGCAGGTCCACATTCACGCCCAGCGGCGAGGCGGTGATGTTGTCCTGTCCGATCACGTAATCCGTATCGATCAGGTTCGCCGCCCCCTCCGGGGCGGGGATGCCTTCGGAGCCGTTATTTTGCTCCTGGGGTTTGCCTTGATTGGGTGGTTTTGCCATCTGGCTGTCTCCCTTGCGTTGCGTAGAGTCGCGCTGAGGTTATTTCACTGCGCGGAGTATTGCGTGGCGCGGGGTGTTACGTGGCGCAGGTTCAGCCGTCCCGGGGACGAACCAGGAACACCGAGACATTGGTATGGGTGGCCACCTTGCCGCCATGGGACGGCATGATCACGTCCAGATTCTTGGGCGGGTGGGTCGGCATCACCACCAGGTCGGCGCCGACTTCCTTGATCGCCTTGATCAGGTCGTCGTCGAGATCGGCGATGGGGTCGGGGCTGACGATGGTGTGGGTGCTCACCGGCTGGCCATGCACGTCGGCGCGCTTCTGGGCGAAGGCGTCGAGCTTCTGGGTGAACTGCTCCGGGGTGCGGGCAACGCTGCTTGGCGCGCTGGAGGTGACGCCCACGTAGCACACCTCGGCGTCGTAGTGCTGCGCCAGGTCGGCGACGGTCTCCAGCGTCGGCTCAATCAATTCGATATGGGCGAGATCGATCGGCACCATGATCTTGTGATACATCGCGTTATCTCCTGGTGAGGGCAGGTGTCGGCGGCGGTAGCCGTGCCCTTAGCATAGAGAATGTCTGGCAAAGGGTGTGGAACCGCCATTTGACGTCCCCCCGATGCCGATGGGCTTTTCTTGGACAAACACCATACACGACTGATGAAGTGTTGCCGAATCGCGTGGCTATCCCTGGCCCATGTGTCATTCTGCTACACACCCGGGCCCCTGAAGGTAGGGTGTGGTCGCTCCGCACATATTTGATAAGCAGCTGACTTTAAAGAGTTAATTTTTTTCATGGCCGGGGTGGCACGGTGCCTGCAGCATGCTGGGTAGACACCCACGCTCGAAAGGAGACTGAGCGAATGCAACAGGACAGCACGCGCCACCCCATGCCCCGCCATCGTCGCCTTAAGGCGCTTGCGGCCATTGCGGCCCTGTCGCTTGGCAGCCTCGCACTGGCCGGATGCGGCAACGACGACGAGCTGCCGCCCATGGAGCCCGCGGACCCGCCCATGGAAGAACCAGCTCATCAGGAGCCTATTGGCGACGAGCCTGGCATGGGCGATGATCCCGCCTTCGGTGACGAGCCTGCCATGGGTGACGAGCCTGCCATGGGCGACGAGCCTGCCATGGAAGATCCCGGCATGGCCGATCCGATGGAGAGCCAGGAACCGATGATGGAAGAGGACGAGGAGCCCGGCAGCTTGTGATCCACTGCCGTTTCCTGTTCAACCGGCTTGACTCTTCCAAACGTCGATTCTGAATGATCCAGCTTCTTTAGTGTTCCCTGACGCGGCGGGTCGATGTTCCCGCCTTCCCCTCGGCATCGATGACCCTCCCGCGTCCCTCAGCCCCTGCCCAGTGCAGGGGCTTTTTTCTGTCGGTCGCTTTTCCTGGCTGCCGTTTTTTTGACGGCCCCAAGAGCCCCATCGTGAAGATTGCATCGCCCGGGGCGAGCTCAGTCGTCGTCGAGGCGGCGGTAGAGGGTGCGCCGGGCGATGCCCAGGATCTCGGCGGTTCGGCGCTTGTTGCCGCCGGTCGCCTCCAGCACCTTGCGGATATAGCGATGCTCGACCTCCTCCAGTCGTGGCCAGGTCTGGGGCAGGGCTTTGGGCGAGGCGCCAGGTGCCAGGTTGCCGACCAGCGCCTCGCCGCTCTCGCGACGTGATCCCTGCACCTGCTCGCGAAGTCGCTCGGGCAGGTCGGCGTGGCGTATCTCGCCGGAGTCGGCGAGGGTCACCGCCCGCATGATGGCATTCTCGAGCTCACGCACGTTGCCCGGATAGGGGTAGGCGAGCAGTGCCTGCAGGGCGGCGGGTTCGATGCTCTCTACAGTCTTCTCCTGGGCCTCGGCATGCTTGTCGATCAGGGCTGCCACCAGCCGCTCCAGGTCGCCTTCCCGTTCGCGGAGCGGCGGAATGCGCAGCGAGAAGGTCTCCAGGCGGTAGAAGAGGTCGCTGCGGAACCGGCCGGCCTCGATCTCCTGTCCCAGATCGCGATGTGTCGCGGCAATGATACGAACATCCACCGGCTCCTCGCACTCGCTGCCCACCGGGCGCACCGTCTTCTCCTGCAGGGCACGCAGCAGCTTGGCCTGCAGGCCCGGCAACATCTCGCCGATCTCGTCGAGGAACAGGCTGCCGCCCCGAGCCGACTGGAACAGCCCCTGGCGGCTGTCGCTGGCCCCGGTAAAGGCACCCTTCACGTGGCCGAAGAACTCGCTCTCCATCAGCTCTCCGGGGATGCTGGCGCAGTTGACCGCGACGAAGGGACCCTCGGATCGCGGGCTCTCGGCGTGAATCGCCCGGGCCAGCAGCTCCTTGCCGGTGCCGCTTTCGCCGAGCACCAGGATGGGCGCGCCGCTCTTCGCCAGGCGAGCGGCATCGTGGAACAGCGCCTGCATCGGATCGCTCTCGCCGATGATGCCGTGGAAGTGACCGGGTGGCCCGTCCTGTCGGAAGCGTTCGGCCAGCCGGCGGTGCTCCAGTACCCGGTATACCGCCTCGCGGACGCTCACCAGGTCCAGCGGCTTGGTCAGGAAGTCATCGGCGCCCAGCTTGAGTGCCTCCACCGCCTGGTCGATGGTGCCGAAGGCGGTGATGACGATGAAGCCCAGGGTGCTGCCCTTTCCACGCAGCTGTTCGAGCAGCTGCATGCCGCTCATGCCGGGCAGGCGCACGTCGCTGATCACCATGGCCACCGGGGTGTGGCTGAGGGTCGCGATGGCCTCCTCGGCGCTGGCCGCACCCAGGGTGGCGTGGCCGGCCTCCTGAAGCTCCTCCTCGAGCAGTTCCAGGATGGCCGGGTCGTCCTCGACGACCAGAATGGGGCAGGGAGGCATGGAGTCCTTTCGTGTCACGGTTGGCATTCTCGTGGTTCGTGGCGGGTGGTGTCGGCACCTTCCAGAGTGTCGTCCAACGGAAGCGTGATGGCGAACCCGGCGCCACCCAGTTCGCTGTCGAAGACCCCAATGGTGCCACCATGATCGTTGATGATGCGGTGGACCATGGAGAGGCCCAGGCCGCTTCCCTGGCCCACCGGTTTGGTGGTGAAGAAGGGGTCGAACACCTGCGGCTGGTCGGCCTCTTTGATTCCGTCGCCGTCATCTTCCAGCCAAAGGTGCAGATGCTCGTCGCGGGTCTCGGCGCGCAGCCTTACGCATCGGGTGCCCTCGGCCTGGATGGCATTGCGCAGCAGGTTGGTGAGGACCTGTGTCAGTTGCTGACCGTTGGCCAGCAGTCGCGGCGTTGGGGTGGGAAGCTCGGCCAGCAGGCGGATGTCGCGCTGCTCCTGGTCTTCCTCCACCAGCTCGCGGGCCCCCTCCAGCAGCGTATCCAGGTCCACCCACTCTTTCTCGACGTTGTGGCGCCGGCCCAGCTCCATCAGTTGGCGAACGATCTCGACGATGCGCGCCACCTCACCGCGGATGCGGCCAAGGCGGTTTCGCTCGTCGTCACCGATCACCTCACGGCGGGCCAGGCGCTGCGCCTGGCCGTTGATCACGGTGAGCGGCGCGCCGATCTCGTGGGCCACGCCGGCGGCCAGCATGCCCAGCTCGGCGAGCTTGTGGGACTTGCGCAGGCGTTTCTCCAGGGCGATCTCGTTGAGTCGGTGCGCCTCGATATCGGCATCCTTCTCGGCCATGGCGTCGAGCATGCCGTTGAGGGCCACGGCCAGGCGGCGGTACTCCTCGGGGCCCCGGGGAGCGGCGCGCTGCTCGCGAGCCCCGCCCTCGACCCGGGCCATCACATCGAGCAGGCGGTTGATCGGGCGCTCGATGTGGCGCCGGAAGCCCCACCAGATACCCAGCACGATGCCGGCCGAGCCGACCACGAAGGCCAGGCCGGCGACCAGCGTCAGGAAGCCGGTGTAGTTCTCGATGCCGGTATTGAGGCGATTGACCTGCAGCACGCCACGCATCTCGCCGTCGGGGGTGGTCAGCGGCATCAGCGCGGAGTAGTAGGTCCAGCCGTCATGCTGTCGATAGTCGCCGGTGGGCTCCCCTGCGTTCACCACCTCGCGGATCTCCTCGGGCTCGAAGAGCGCCTCGCCGAGCCCCAGGCCGTAGGTCTCTCGGCCCTCGAGGTCGAATACATAGGCGCCATAGATGCGGTGGAAGGAGAAGGCCGCATGCAGCGACTCCTCCAGCGACTCGGGGGAATCGCGGGCCATGGCGTAGCCCAGGGAGGTGCCGATGGCGTGGGTGATGATCTGGACCTCGGTCTGCAGCTTGGAGCGGACGTTGTCCTCCAGCGAATTGATCGCCACCAGGCTGAAGACCACCAGGACAAGGAACAGCGGCACGATAACGGTGAGGATGATCAGGGTGCGTAGTCGCATGCAGAGTTCCGTTGCGGGTAAAGGTCGGCCCCGCGAAGAGCGGGGCCGGAGAGGGCCGTAACGCGTGGAGGCCGGTGGCGATGTCAGTCCGCCGGCACCAGCCGGTAGAGACTGCCGCGGGGGTCGTCATCAAGCAGGTAGAGGGCGCCATCGCTGCCTTGGCGCACGTCGCGGATGCGCCCGATCTCGCCGTCGAGGATCACTTCGCTCTCGGCCACGGCGTCGCCATCCAGCGTCAGGCGCTTGAGCAGTTGGCTGCGCAGGCCGCCGGCCAGCAGGTTGCCCTGCCACTCGGGGAAGTGGTCGCTGGTCACCTCGGCGAGCCCCGAGGGCGCCAGGGTGCCATCGAAGACATAGATCGGGTCGCGCATGCCGGGGAGGGAATCCGCGCCGATGGGTTCGCCCGTGCCGTAATCGCGGCCGCGGCTGACCTCGGGCCAGCCGTAGTTCTCGCCGGCCTCGATGCGGTTGAGCTCGTCGCCGCCCCGGGGGCCGTGCTCGGTGGCCCAGACCTGCCCGTTGGCGTTGACCAGCATGCCCTGGATATTGCGGTTGCCGATGCTGTAGAGCGCCGCCTGGGCATCGGCGTCATCCAGGAAGGGGTTGTCGTCCGGCACGCCGCCGGTCTCGGTGAGGCGCAGCACGCTGCCGGCATGGTCGCCCTTGTCCTGGGCGCGGGGCGGGTGGCTGCCGCGGTCGCCGATGCTCATCAGCAGGGTGCCGTCGGGCAGCCAGGCCAGCCGCGAGCCGTAGTGGCGACCGGGGCCGGAAAAGCGGTCCTGAACGAAGAGCTCCTCGACGTTCACCAGGGCGTCATCTTCCAGGCGGCCCCGGGAGAGGGCGGTGGCCGTGCCGCCGCTGCCGGCCTGGCTCCAGGTGAAGTAAATCCAGTCGTGGTCGCCGCCCTCCTGGCCATAATCGGGGTGCAGCACCACGTCGAGGAGGCCACCCTGGCCGTTGGCGCTGACCTGGGGCACGCCGCCCAGGTGGGTGATCTCGCCCGCCTCGCTGACATGGGCCAGGCGGCCGGGGCGCTCGCTGACCAGGAAGGTGCCGTCGGGCAGCCGAGCCGCCGCCCAGGGGTGCTCCAGCCCGCCGGCGATTCGCTCCAGGCGCAGATCATGGTGTTGGGTGCCGATCCGCTCGACGATTATTTCGGGCAGGCTCTCGGCGGCCAGCGCCTGGCCGCCGACGAACAGCCCTCCCAGGAGCAGGGCGGCGGGCAGTTTCTTCAGATAGGCAGGCATTCTTTTCTCCCCCTCGTTGGTGTCGCGTGGCGCGGTCGGACTCCTGCGGTGGGTCCTTCAACAGTCTAGCGACCCTCTAGCGACTCCTGCGAGGTCGGGGCGTTCCCTTGCGTCATGTAGCGGCGGTGGCGGCTACATCAGCCAGGCCAGCAGCAGCGGCAGGTAAAGCAGCGACATCAGGGTCGAACAGAACACCAGGCTGGCCACGTACGCCGGCTCGCGGCCGGCCTTCTGGGCGAACAGGTAGTTGAACACCGCCACCGGCATGCTCATCTGCAGCACCAGGACACTCATGGCCAGCGCCGGCAGCCCCAGCAGGGCGCCGATGCCCCAGGCCAGCCCCGCCGCCACCGGGATGCGCAGCAGGCTGAAGCCGACTCCGGACTTGAGGCTGCGCACCTGGATGCTGGCCAGCGACACCCCCAGGGTGATCAGCATCAGCGGCACGGTGAAGCCGGAGATCAGGCCGACGCTGTTGCCGAGCCAGCGCGGCAGCTCGGTATCGGTGAGCAGCAGCCCCAGGGAGATCACAATGGCGTAGACGGTCGGGGTACGCACCAGGGTCCTGAGTGCGTTGCCCTGGCTCGCCATGACGGAGCCCACGGTGAACTGGAACAGCGAGACGGTGACCATCACCGTGATCCCGAAGGCGAAGCCGGCACTGCCGAAGGCGTAGAGCACCACGGGCAGTCCCATGTTGCCGGTGTTGGGGTACATCATGGGCGCCAGCACCACCCGCCAGTCGCGCCCCAGCAGGCGCGCCATCAGCGGAGTGACGGCGGCCATGGCGGTCATCACCAGGGCGGCGGCCAGCATGGTGCGCCCGACGCTGCCGGCGTCGATGTCGGCATTGGCCAGCGAGGCGATGATCAGCGCCGGGGTGCCGATGTTGAAGACCAGCCGGGTGACGAACTCCACCGGGTAGGGGTGACCCAGCCGCACCCAGCCATACCCCAGGCCGGCGCCGGCCAGCACTGGGGCCATCACAGCGAAGAGTTCGGCGATCATGGAGAGGTCCTTGGCGATTCGAAGCGCGCCATTGTCGTCAACCCGCGGGGGAGGTGGCAAGCGCCAGGGGGCAATGATGTGCCCTGGCCTTGCGCCGGGCGGGGCCGACGCCCCACCAGGGAGGAGGGGCAGCATTGGTCGGCGCGCTCGGCTATGCTTCGCTGGCTAAGCACAAGGATGCCCCATGACGATCTCCTCCCCACCCGCGACCACCACCCCCGCGACCGGCTCGCCCAACAGCTTCCAGGCGCTGGTGCGCCTGCTGCGCTACGCCCGCGGCTACCGGCGGCGCATCATCGCCGCCACCGGCTGCTCGATCGTCAACAAGATCTTCGATATCGCCCCGGAGATCCTGATCGGCGTGGCCATCGACGTGGTGGTGAACCAGGAGCAGAGCTTCGTCGCGCGGCTGGGCTTCGACACGCCCCAGGAGCAGATCCTGATGCTCGCCGTGCTCACCTTCTTGATCTGGGCGGGCGAATCGATCTTCGAGTACCTCTACAAGATCCTGTGGCGCAACCTGGCCCAGCGCCTCCAGGCCGACATGCGCCTGGACACCTACGAGCACGCCCAGCGCCTGGACATGGCCTACTTCGAATCGAGAAGCTCGGGGCAGCTGGTCGCCACCATGAACGACGACGTCAATCAGCTCGAGCGCTTCCTCGACGGCGGCGCCAACTCATTGATCCAGGTGGGCGTCACCGTGGTGGCGGTGGGGGCGGTGTTCTTCGTCATCTCGCCCTTGATCGCGCTGCTCGCCTTCACACCGATTCCGCTGATCATCTGGGGCGCCTTCTACTTCCAGCGCAAGGCCGGCCCGCTCTACGCCGACGTCCGCGAGAAGGTGGGCGATCTCGGCAGCCGGCTCTCCAACAATCTGGCCGGCATCGCCACCATCAAGAGCTTCACCAGCGAGGCACGGGAGGCGGCGCGCCTGCGGGAGGTGAGCGAGGCCTACGTGGAGGCCAACCGCCGCGCCATCCGCGTGAGCTCGGCCTTCATCCCGGTGATCCGCATGGCGATCCTGGTCGGCTTCCTGGCCACCTTCACCGTGGGCGGCATGCTGGCGCTGCGCGGCGACCTCAACGTCGGTGCCTATGGGGTACTGGTATTTCTCACCCAGCGTCTGCTGTGGCCGCTGACGGGGCTAGCCGAGGTGATCGACCTCTTCGAACGCGCCATGGCCAGCACCCGGCGCATCCTCGACCTGCTGGCGGTGCCGATCACCGTGCGCGACAACCATGATACGCCGCTGGCCGAACCGCTGCGCGGCGCGGTGAGCTTCGAGGGAGTGAGCTTCCGCTACGCGACAAGCGATGTCGGCGTGGAGCAGGTGAGCCTGCAGGTCCCGGCCGGGAATACCCTGGCCCTGGTGGGCGCCACGGGCTCCGGCAAGTCGACCCTGATCAAGCTGCTGCTGCGCTTCTACGACCCCAGCGCCGGGCGGGTCTGCATCGACGGCCAGCCCATCGACGGGGTGAGCCTCGCCTCGCTGCGCGGCGCCATCGGCCTGGTCAGCCAGGACGTCTACCTGTTCGAGGGCAGCGTGCGCGACAACATCGCCTACGGCCGGCCCGAGGCGAGCGAGGCCGAGGTGATCGAGGCGGCGAAGACCGCCGAGGCCTGGGCCTTCATCGAGGCGCTGCCCCAGGGGCTCGACACGCCGGTGGGCGAGCGCGGGGTGCGCCTCTCCGGCGGCCAGCGTCAGCGGCTCTCACTGGCCCGGGCACTGCTCAAGGACCCACCGATCCTGGTGCTGGACGAGGCCACCAGCGCCGTGGACAACGAGACCGAGGCCGCCATCCAGCGCTCCCTGCGGCGCATCGGCCACGGCCGCACCGTGATCATGATCGCCCATCGCCTCTCCACCATCGTTCACGCCGACGAGATCGTGGTGATCGAGGCCGGCCGGGTGGTAGAGCGCGGCACCCACGACACGCTGCTCGAGGCCGAGGGCCGCTATGCCGCCCAGTGGCGGGTGCAGACCGGGGCGTTGGCAGAAGGAGAGCCGCTCGGCTGAGGCGCTGCCTGGGGCGATGCTCTTCATCACGGCGGCGTTGCTCGCGGCCCCATTCTGGACAAGACTCGCTTCATCACCTCGAGACAGGAGCGAGCGTCATGTCTGCGAACGCGGGGTCTGGAATATCAGGGCGGCAGCGGCCTGAACGGCGAGGGCGCCGGGCGCTGGTCGCCGCCCTCGCGGCGGCGGGCATGGCGCTGCCGGTGGCGGCCGACCCGCTGCTCACGGCGGCGGAGTCCGACCCGACGGCACTGGGCTGGATGCAAGGCTTCCCTCCGCCGCCCGAGAAGATCATCGGCCAGCCCGACAGCCACTACTTCAGCTTTCCCAAACTGCGCTGGACGGTGTGCCACTTTCGCGAGCTGCTGCCGACACGGCGGGTGAGCCGTGGACTCGAGGCGCCACGACCATTGCCCTATGCCCTGGACCCGAACATCAACGCGGTCACCTTCACCCCGCTGGGGGGCGGCGAGCCGATGACCTGGGGGGCGGCCTTCGACGCCAACTACACCGACGGCCTTCTGGTGCTGCACGAGGGGCGGGTGGTCCATGAGCGCTATGCGGGCTGCCTGGAAGAGGCCGGCCTGCATGGCGCCATGTCGGTGACCAAGTCGGTGACAGGGCTTCTGGCCGAGATCCTGGTGGCCGAAGGGACGCTGGACGAGACGGCTCGGGTGGCGGAGATCCTGCCGGAGCTTGAGGCGAGCGCCTTCGGCAATGCGACCGTGCAGCAGGTCATGGAGATGACCACCGGGCTCGACTTCAGCGAGGACTACGCCGACCCCAAGGCGGAGATCTGGACCTACAACGCGGCGGCAAGCCCGCTGCCCAAGCCTGACGACTACGAAGGGCCGCGCAGCTACTACGACTTCCTGGCCACGGTGCAGCCCGAGGGCACCCACGGCGAGGCCTTCGGCTACCGCACCGTGAATTCTGACGCCCTGGGGTGGATCATCGCCCGCACCGCGGGCCGCTCGGTGGCGGATCTGGTCAGCGAGCGGTTCTGGCAGCCCATGGGCGCCGAGCAGGATGCCTACTTCACCGTGGACGCCATCGGTACGCCGTTTGCCGGCGGCGGGCTGAGTGCCGGCCTGCGCGACCTGGCGCGCCTCGGTCAGCTGGTGCTGGATGGTGGCGAGCTCGACGGCGAGCGGCTCTTCCCCGAGGCGGCGGTCGAGCGCATCCGCCAGGGCGGCGACCGCGACGCCTTCGCGCGGGCCGGCTACGCGAACCTGCCCGGCGGCAGCTACCGCGGCATGTGGTGGGTGCTGCACAACGAGCATGGCGCCTTCGCCGCCCGGGGGGTGCACGGCCAGACGATCTACGTTGACCCCACCGCCCGCATGGTGATCGTGCGTTTCGCCTCTCACCCGGTGGCGGGCAACGCGGCTAACGATGCCACCTCGCTGCCCGCCTATCAGGCGCTGGCCGAGTACCTGATGGGGCGCGGGCCAGAAGCGGAGTAGGGAATCAGCGCCTGACCAGCACGGCATCCAGGCTGACCGGCACCTCGTCGCCGATCTGCTCGTAGCCGAGCAGCAGCATGACCGAGCGCAGGGTGGGATCGGCCATCAGCGCCTGGCCATCCAGCGCCACCCGCT
>PWEV01000085.1 GCA_003553625.1 Halomonas sp. | reverse complement strand
GGTGGCGGAATTGGTAGACGCGCTAGCTTCAGGTGCTAGTATCCGTAAGGATGTGGAGGTTCAAGTCCTCTCCTGGGCACCAGATCCTTCAGGATCAACGCGAACACGACGAGATGCATGATGCGCCCAGGTGGCGGAATTGGTAGACGCGCTAGCTTCAGGTGCTAGTATCCGTAAGGATGTGGAGGTTCAAGTCCTCTCCTGGGCACCACTCTTTCCAACGCATCGTGTCGGCCGAACCAGAAAAGAGCACCATCGCTGGACCCTCGCTGAAAGAATATCATCGAATGCCGCGACGTTGATCGCGGCTTTTCTGTGCCTGTTCGAAACATCCCTTTCAGAAACGCCCCGGCAAGCGAGCCACCTCTTCCAGGGCCCACCCCTGTGTCACCACCTCTCCTTCCAGCACCTCGGCCAGCTCCTCGGGCAGCCGCGGGAAAAAGTTGAGTCCCGTTCGGGCCTCGATCTCGTTCACGCTGACGAGGTAGGCATCCAGGGGCTCATCGCCACGCACGTCCTGAGGCATAAGGAAGGCCAGCACCCGCGGCGCCTCCCCCGGCGCCCCCGGTACGGCAATGATCTTGTAAAAAGCCTCGGGAATCTCCACCAGCCCTACCCGGTTGTCACTGATCTTGCGGAAGGCGTCGCGAACCTCCGCCAGCCCCACCCCGTTTAGCTTGAACAAGCTGGCGAGAAAGCCCTCGGTAAACACCGGCCCGGTGATCACCTGAACCTCACCGAAGCGCGGCACGAAATGGTCGATCACCACCGCCTCGAGGCGCTGCCATAGACGCCGATTGAGATCCGGCCGCTGAGGCGACATGTTGCTCATATAAAAGGTGTCGCGCTGCGCCTCCCGCCCATGCACCGCCGCAACGGCGTAGTTGGGCGCCATGTGGCCACGGTCATATCCGCTGCCGGCATAGTGGTCGGTGCCGACCGGCCAGAGGGTTCGCCAGTCCCTGCGAAAGCCGGGCCGCGGGCCGGCACTGGGGTCCTCCACCATCTGCAACTGATAGCTGACCCACAGCGGATTGACCCGCACGTCGGACCAACCCACCAGAAACCCCTCGTTACGCAGCACCCGATGCAGACTGACCGGCGTCGGACTCTGCCACTCGGGCACTCCCATCCATACCAGCTGGTCGCGGACCTGGCGCTCCTGGCCATACCAGAGACCGGAAGTGACCAGAACAAAGAGCAAGGTAATACCAAAACGGCGCGCCTGGCGGCGCCAGCGCGTGACGGGGGAGCGGCGACGACTCATCCTTGAAACGGCTTCCAGCGAGGGGTGGGGGAACAGTGCAGGGGAACGCCAACCGGACACCGCTGGCCCGGCCGTGGCGCTACCAGCCCAGTGAGAACATCGTCTCCAGGTCGTGACGGGAGTGCACCTGCATGGCATTGAGGGTCTCGGTGTCGCGAACCCCCTCCACGGCGTTCAACCGCTCGGTGACAAGCTCCGCCAGACTCTCGAAATCGCGGGTGCGAGCGATGGCGACCAGGTCATAGCGTCCACAGGTGGAATAGACCTCGCTGATCCCCTCCACGTCGGCCAGGCGCTCGGCCACCGCCTTGACCTGGCCCTTCTCGGCATTGATCAGGATCACGGCATTCTGCATCGGGCACTCTCCCTGCTGCGGGCCCCTGGGGGCTCGGTGGATATCCGGCCGATGGCGACCGACGATGACGCGAGTATACCAGCGCCGGCGGCGCGGCAGAATCACGGCTCAGACGGGCAGACTGCCTTCCAGCTCGAGAAGCCGACGCTTGAGCGCCACCCCGCCGCTGTAGCCGCCCAGGCCGCCGGCGGCTACCACCCGGTGGCAGGGGATCAACAGCGGCAGCGGGTTGGCGCCGTTGGCGGTACCCACTGCGCGGGCGGCCCCCTCACGACCGAGCCGGCGCGCCAGTTCCCCGTAGGTGCGGGTTTGACCCCAGGGAATGCGCAACAGGGCGGCCCAGACCTGGCGCTGAAAATCGCTGCCGCCGGGGGCCAGAGGCAGACTGAAGCTGTGCCGCCGGCCAGCCAGGTAGCCCAGCAGCTGGTCACGGGCGTCGATCAGGGCGTCATCGTCACGGCGCGCCCCCTCCGGGTCGGGCAGCCCCTCGGCGGCCAGGGTCAGCTGCCGCAGGCCCTCGGGCTCCGAGCAAAGCAGAATCTCGCCAAGGGGGGAGGCAAAGCGGGTGAATATCATCGGCTCTCCTGGGCTCCAACATGCCACGCGGCAGATTGCCGCACGGCGGACGGCTGGTTCGCATCGTTACCCTCACTCTACTACCATAGGTCAGCGAACTCCCGGGGGCAGCCCCTGTCGGAGCTTTAGGTGGCCGACCACCCGCTAGCAAAAAGAAGAACAGGAATCGTTCCTGCAACCGTGACGAAAAGGAGATCCCATGGCCAACCATAGCCGTCGTGACTTCATGCGCAACAGTCTGCTGGGCCTCGCCGCCCTGCCGCTGGGCGTAGGCATTCTTTCCAAGACCGCCTTCGCCGACACTCTGCCGCGCCTCGACCCGAGCGCAGATCAGGCTCAGGCTCTGAACTACGTCGAAGTGGCCGAGGACGCCTCAGATCACCCGGCCTATGAGGAAGGTGAAGTCTGCGACAACTGCATGTTCTGGGTGGCCGACAGCGAAGGCTGCCAGCTCTTCCCGCAGAACAGCGTCGAGCCCAAGGGGTGGTGTCAGTCCTGGACCGCTCAGGCCTGATCGCTCTGCACGACACGTTGGAAGGAAACCCGCGCCTGGCGCGGGTTTCATCGTTTCAGGACCTGCCTCGGGATTCCAGAACCTATCTAGGGACTTCAGGGCTTGGCTCAGGCCCGAGCCACATCTTCCGGCAGGGGCCACTGGTACCGACGCGTCACCTCGTCGCCCTCCACTGACTCAAGTCGCACGGGGAACCCCCAGAGCTGATGCAGATGGCGGATCACCGGATAGACGCTGCGTGCCAGGGGGCGGCGGCTATCCTGGACGTGGCGCAGGGTCAGCGAGCGATCGCCGCGGATATCCGCCGAATAGACCTGGATATTGGGCTCGCGCAGTGAAAGGGCATACTGAGTGGCGAGCGCCTCGCGAACCCGACGATAGCCGCGCTCGTCATGAATCGCCGATACCTCCAGCATCTCCTCCTGGTCATCGTCCACCACCGTGAACAGCTTGAGGTCCCGGATGACCTTGGGCGACAGGAACTGCTGGATAAAGGATTCATCCTTGAAGTTCTTCATGGCGAATTCAAGGGTCTCCCGCCAGTCGCTGCCCGCGGCGTCGGGAAACCACTGGCGATCCTCCTCCGTCGGATTCTCGCACAGCCGCCTGAGGTCGCTGAAGATGGCAAAGCCCAGCGCATAGGGGTTGATCCCGCTGTACCACGGGCTGTCGAAAGCCGGCTGATTCACTACCGCGGTATGCGACTGCAGGAACTCCAGCATCAGCCCCTCGTCCACCAGCCCTTCCTCGTAGAGACGGTTCATCAGCGTGTAGTGCCAGAACGTCGCCCAGCCCTCGTTCATCACCTGGGTCTGGCGCTGGGGGTAGAAGTACTGAGCCAGCTTGCGAACGATGCGCACCACCTCACGCTGCCAGGGCGCCAGCAGAGGGGCGTTCTTCTCGATGAAGTAGAGCAGGTTCTCCTGGGGCTCCGGCGGGTAGCGGCCACCGGCATGCAGCCCGAGCGGGTCATCCTCGTCGTGTGCCCCGGCCAGCGCATCCACCACGGGCCGCCCGGGGATGGTGCTCCACAGGGTATTGACCTGGGTCTGCAGATACGCCTCACGCTCCTTCTGGCGGCGCGCCTCCTCGGCGGCGGAGATCGGCGAGGGGCGCTTGTAGCGGTCGACGCCGTAGTTCTGCAGGGCGTGACAGGCATCCAGCAGCTGCTCCACCGCCGCGACGCCGTGGCGCTCCTCGCACTCGGCAACGTACTGCCGTGCGAACATCAGGTAGTCGATGATCGAACTGGCATCGGTCCAGGTCCGGAACAGGTAGTTACCCTTGAAGAAGGAGTTGTGGCCGTAGCAGGCGTGGGCCATCACCAGCACCTGCATCATCAGGGTGTTTTCCTCCATCAGGTAGGCGATGCAGGGGTCGGAGTTGATCACCAGTTCGTAGGCCAGGCCCATCTGGCCCCGCCGATAGGCCTGCTCCACTGCCAAAAACTGCTTGCCGTAGGACCAGTGGTGATAGCCCACCGGCATGCCCACGCTGGCGTAGGCGTCCATCATCTGCTCGGTGGTGATCACCTCGATCTGGTTGGGGTAGATATCGAGGCGGTACTCGTCCGCCAGCCGGGCGATCTCGCGCTCGAACTCGGCAAGGATCTCGAAGTTCCAGTCGGAGCCCGTGGCAATGGGCTTGCGTCGTGTCATGGTTCCTCCTCTACGCCGCGCCGAGGGCTCAGCCGCCGCCGGCGCGTCGCTTGAACAGCTCACGGAACACCGAATAGATATCACCGGCCTCGACGATCTGACGCATCGCGAAGCGCGCCGGGAACTCGGCGGCCACCGTCTCGTACTCCTCCCAGAGCGCCTGGTGGGCGTGGGGGGTGATCTCCACGTAGGTGAAGTACTGCAGGCGCGGCATCAGCTTCTTGATCAGCACATCGCGGCAGGCGACGGAATCGTCGTCCCAGTTGTCGCCGTCCGAGGCCTGGGCCACGTAGAGGTTCCACTGCCCCGGCGGGTAGCGCTTGGCGATGATCTCGTCCACCAGGGTCAAGGCGCTGGAGACGATGGTGCCGCCGGTCTCTCGTGAGTAGAAGAACTCCTCCTCGTCGACCTCCTTGGCGGCGGTGTGGTGCCGCACGAAGACCAGCTCGACCTTCTCGTAGCTGCGCTCCAGGAAGAGGTAGAGCAGCAGGAAGAATCGTTTGGCGATGTCCTTGTGAGCCTGGGTCATGGAGCCGGAGACATCCATCACGCAGAACATCACCGCCTTGCTGGAGGGCTGAGGCTGGTTGACCACATTGTTGTAACGAAGATCGAAGGTGTCGATGAAGGGCACAGATTCCAGGCGCTTCTCGAGGCGCTCGACCTCAGCCTTGAGCTCATTGATGCGCGCCGGGTTGCGCAGCACCGGATCCTTGCTCTCCTCGATCGCCAGGGCTTCCCGCGCCTCGCGCAGGGCGCGGCGGATGGGCGCCCGCATGGCAATGCGACGGGCATGGGCCTCTCGCATGGAACGCACAATGTTGATCCGCGCCGGAACGCCATCCCGGGAGAGACCCGCTCGAACCGGGCGCACCTCGTCGAGGTCCACCAGCGCCTTGCGCTCCAGGTGGGGCAGTTCCAGACCTTCGAAGACGAAATCGAGAAACTCCTCACGACTCAGGGTGAAGGCGAACTCGTCCATGCCCTCACCCTGGTCCGAGGCACCGCCCTCCCCGGCGCCGCCACTGCCGCCACCGCCGCCGGGGCGACGCAGGCGATCTCCCTCGGTGAACTCCTTGTTGCCGGGAGCGACAATGGAACGCTTCCCGCCAGGACCATGCTGGAACACCGGCTCGGAGATATCGCGACTCGGAATCGAGACCTTCTCGCCACGCTCCATATCGGTGATGGAGCGTCGGTTGACCGCCTCTTCCACCGACCGCTTGATATGGGTGCGATAGCGATCCAGGAAGCGCTGCCGGTTGACCGCGCTCTTGTGCTTGGCGTTGGCCCGTCGATCGATGAAATAGGTCATGGATGACCTCCTCAGCCTACTGCGACTTGCGCACGCGCAGGTACCATTCGGAGAGCAGGCGAACCTGCTTCTCGGTATAGCCGCGCTCGACCATCCTGGCCACGAAGTCCTCGTGCTTCTTCTGGTCCGCCTGGGAGGCCTTGGCGTTGAAGGAGATCACCGGAAGCAGCTCCTCCGTATTGGCGAACATCTTCTGCTCGATCACACCGCGCAGCTTCTCGTAGGACTGCCAGCTGGGGTTCATGCCGTTGTTCTGGGCACGGGCCCGCAGCACGAAGTTGACCACCTCGTGGCGGAAGTCCTTGGGATTGGAGATGCCGGCCGGCTTCTCGATCTTCTCGAGCTCCTCGTTGAGAGATTGACGGTTGAACAGCTCGCCGGTCTCCGGGTCCCGATACTCCTGATCCTGGATCCAGAAATCGGCGTAGGTGACGTAGCGGTCGAAGATGTTCTGGCCGTATTCGGAGTAGGACTCGAGGTAGGCCGTCTGGATCTCCTTGCCGATGAAGTCGACATAGCGCGGCGCCAGGTACTCCTTGATGTAGCGCAGGTAGCGCTCGAAGGTCTCGCGTGGCAGCTGTTCCTGCTCCAGCCGCTGCTCCAGCACGTAGAGCAGGTGCACCGGATTGGCCGCTACCTCGTGGCTGTCGAAGTTGAACACCTTGGAGAGGATCTTGAAGGCGAAGCGGGTGGAAAGCCCGTCCATGCCCTCGTCGACCCCGGCGGCATCGCGGTACTCCTGGATCGACTTGGCCTTGGGATCGGTATCCTTGAGGTTCTCGCCGTCGTAGACCCGCATCTTGGAATAGACGCTGGAGTTTTCCGGCTCGTTGAGGCGTGAGAGCACCGTGAACTGTGCCAGCATGCGCAGGGTATCCGGGGCACAGGGTGCCTGATCGAGCGAGGAGTGCTCGAGCAGCTTCCGGTATATCTTGACCTCCTCGGAGGCCCGCAGGCAGTAGGGCACCTTGACGATATAGACGCGGTCGAGAAAGGCCTCGTTGTTGCGATTGTTGCGAAATGCCTGCCATTCGCTCTCGTTGGAGTGGGCCAGCACGATGCCTTCGAAGGGGATCGCCCCCATGCCCTCGGTGGGGTTGTAATTGCCCTCCTGGGTGGCGGTCAGCAGCGGATGCAGCACCTTGATCGGTGCCTTGAACATCTCCACGAATTCCATAAGACCCTGGTTGGCACGACAGAGACCACCGGAAAAGCTGTAGGCGTCGGGATCATCCTGGGAATACATTTCCAGCTGTCGAATATCCACCTTGCCCACCAACGACGAGATGTCCTGATTGTTCTCGTCCCCTGGCTCGGTCTTGGAGATGGCGATCTGGTTGAGACGCGAAGGGTAGAGGCGCACCACCCGGAACTGGCTGATATCGCCACCATACTCCTTGAGGCGCTTGGCCGCCCAGGGCGACATCACGCTCTTGAGATAGCGCTGCGGAATGCCGTACTCCTTCTCGAGCAGCTCGCCATCCTCTTCCGGCGAGAAGAGGCCCAGCGGCGACTCGTAGACCGGCGAGCCCTTGATGGCGTAAAAGGGAACCTTCTCCATCAGCAGCTTGAGGCGCTCGGCAAGCGATGATTTACCGCCACCAACGGGCCCGAGCAGATAGAGGATCTGCTTGCGTTCCTCCAGGCCCTGGGCGGCATGGCGAAAATACGACACGATCTGCTCGATCGCCTCTTCCATGCCGTAGAACTCGGAGAATGCCGGATAGCGGCGGATGACCTTGTTGGAAAAGATACGCGATAGCCGGGAATCCTTGGCCGTGTCGATCACCTCGGGCTCGCCGATGGCCTCGAGCATCCGCTCGGAGGCCGAGGCAAATGCCGACGGCTCCCGATGACAGAGTTCCAGGTACTCCTGCAGGGTCAACTCTTCCTGCTGGACGCGCTCGTAGCGATTCTGCACATGGTCGAAGATGCTCATCGATGTCTCCTTAAAGCCCGATGATTTGGCGCCTGGTGTGGTCAGCGGCGCTCCGTATCGTGGCAATCTCAGCGTAGGACAGTCCGGCACAGCATTAGCGGACATCGAATCAACGCTGGACCTTACTTCCTATGAGCATGATGTGGACCAAGGGTTCGTTGGCAACCGCGCGGTTTTGCCAACGCAACGCGACAGGGAACCGCCAAGGATGCCCGGCGGGCCCCGAAGGGAAGCCCGCAGGAACGGTGGCGCCAGGCTTCGTCGGAAAATTACAGAGCCGCCGCTACCCGGGTTCCCTGATCGATGGCGCGCTTGGCGTCCAACTCGGCGGCCTTCTCGGCGCCGCCGATCAGATGTACCTCCAGGCCCGCGGCGCGCAGGGGCTCCAGCAGCTCGCGCACTGGCTCCTGGCCGGCGCAGACCACTACGGAATCCACCTCGAGCAGGCGCGGCTCCCCTCCCACCCGGAGATGCAGACCGGCGTCATCGACACCCAGGTACTCGCAGCCGGCCAGCGTCTCGACGCCGCGGTGCTTGAGCGAGGCACGATGCACCCAGCCGGTCGTCTTGCCGAGGCCGCGCCCGGGCTTGGAGGCCTTGCGCTGCAGCAGGAAGACCCGACGAGGCGCCTCCGGGCGGCGCGGCGCCTTGAGCCCCCCCGGAGTCGCGACCGACAGGTCCACGCCCCATTCGTCGCACCAGGCATCGCGATCAAGGGCCGAGTGATCGCCCTGGGTGAGCAGCTCCGCCACGTCGAAGCCTATGCCCCCGGCACCGATGATCGCCACCCGCCGACCCACCCGCTCCGGCTGCAGGATCGCGGCGGGGTAGTCCACCACCTTCGGATGGTCGCTGCCGGGCAGCTCCAGGTGGCGCGGGCGCACTCCGCTGGCGAGCACCACCGCATCGAAATCTCGCAGCGCCTGGAGATCCGCCTCGCAGGCGAGGAGCACCCGAACGCCGTGCCGGTCGAGCATCACCCGGAAATAGCGCAGGGTCTCTTCGAACTCCTCCTTGCCCGGAATCCGCCGTGCATAGTTGAACTGACCACCGAGTTCGTTACCGCGCTCGAAAAGGGTCACCGCATGGCCCCGCTGGGCCGCGGTGAGCGCCGCCGCCAGGCCCGCCGGCCCTCCCCCCACCACGGCAACCCGCCTGGGGGTCTCGGCGGGCGTGATGAGCAGCTCGGTCTCGTGGCCGGCACGGGGGTTGACCAGACAGGAGGTCGCCTTGCCCTGAAAGGTATGGTCCAGGCAGGCCTGGTTGCAGGCAATGCAGGTATTGATCTCCTCGGACCTGCCCTCGGCGGCCTTGCTCACCCAGGCCGGGTCGGCCAGGAAGGGGCGCGCCATGGAGACCATGTCGGCGTGGCCTTCCGCCAGCACTCGCTCGGCCACCTCCGGCATGTTGATGCGATTGGTGGTAACCAGCGGCACCGATAGCGCAGCCTTCATCCGCCGGGTCACCTCGGTGAAGGCCGCCCGCGGCACACTGGTGACGATGGTCGGCACCCGTGCCTCGTGCCAGCCGATGCCGGTGTTGATCAGGCTGGCGCCGGCAGCCTCGACGGCGCGGCCCAGGGCGACCACCTCGTCATGGGTGCTGCCCTCCTCCACGAGGTCGATCATGGATAGCCGGAAGATGATCAGGAAGTTGTCGCCCACCGCCTCGCGAATGCGCCGCACGATCTCTACCGGGAAGCGGATGCGGCTGGCGAACTCCCCGCCCCAGGCGTCGTCGCGGTGGTTGGTGCGCCGGCAGACGAACTGGTTGATCAGGTAGCCCTCCGAGCCCATCACTTCCACGCCGTCGTAGCCGGCTTCCCTGGCGAGCGTCGCGCAGCGGACATAGTCGGCGATCTGCTGCTCCACCTCGTCGCCGCTCAGCGCGCGGGGGGTGAAGGGGTTGATCGGCGCCTGAATGGCAGAGGGAGCGACCAGCGCCGGACTGTAGGCGTAGCGTCCCGCATGCAGAATCTGCATGCAGATGCGCCCACCCTCGGCATGAACTGCCTCCACCACTCGGCGGTGGTCGGGCAGCTGCGCCTCTCGCTCCAGGCTGGCAGCCCCCTCGAAGACGGCACCCTCGGGGTTGGGGGCGATACCGCCGGTGACGATCAGCGCCACCCCCTCCCGAACCCGCTCGATGTAGAAAGCCGCCAGACGCTCGAAGCCGCCGGGCACCTCCTCCAGATTGGTATGCATCGAGCCCATCAGTACCCGGTTGGGCAGCGTCAGATGCCCTACCGACAGGGGCCGAAATAGATGAGGATAGGCGGTCATGGCGCGCTCCTGATGGTGGTTGCGGGCAAGAGGATGACTAGGCCGATAATTCAAACAACTGTATGATAGTTCCTACGGCGGTGCAAAGCCCGTGCTAGGCCGGGGCAAGGTGCCACCGCCTGGAAGAGCCAAGGAGGCGAGGAAGAAACTCGGGGTGGGAAAGCGACTATCGAAGATACTGGGGGGACGAGCGACTCTGTCGACCGGGAACATGGTGGCCACAGAACACGAAACCCCGAGCCACGAGGGCTCGGGGTTAGAGAATTCGCGTGCAACGCCTGGTTGCAAATAAACGGGCAGAAACGAACTGCAGAAGTGGCGGACCGGACGGGACTCGAACCCGCGACCTCCGGCGTGACAGGCCGGCATTCTAACCAACTGAACTACCGGTCCGCGTGGTGGGTGATACCGGATTCGAACCAGTGACCCCCAGCATGTGAGGCTGGTGCTCTAACCAACTGAGCTAATCACCCACGTGAACTGCAAAGCGTGCTGCGTCTTTCCACTACTGGTTGCTGCTGTCAGGCCATCATCATGGCGGACCGGACGGGACTCGAACCCGCGACCTCCGGCGTGACAGGCCGGCATTCTAACCAACTGAACTACCGGTCCGCAAGATGACACCTGGGCGAAGACACGTTGGCGGACCGGACGGGACTCGAACCCGCGACCTCCGGCGTGACAGGCCGGCATTCTAACCAACTGAACTACCGGTCCGCTGCG
>PWEV01000158.1 GCA_003553625.1 Halomonas sp. | reverse complement strand
GCGATAAATGAAGGGATCCTCTCTACCGAGCTGGCTCCTTTCGGCGGCGTCAAGGAGTCCGGCCTGGGGCGCGAAGGATCCCACCACGGCCTGGACGAATTCACTGAGCTAAAATATGTGTGTATCGGCGGCCTCTGAGCGTCGCCGACCATCCAACAGGAGGCATCATGACCAACGCTGAACTCAACGAACTCAAGAAACGCTACGTCGCCAACGGCGCAGCCAGCCCCGCCACCCAGTTCGCCGATCGCGCCGAGAATGCCGTGATCTGGGATGCCGACGGCAATCGCATCATCGACTTCGCCGGCGGTATCGGCGTGCTCAACATAGGTCATCGCCACCCCAAGGTGGTAGAGGCCGTCAAGGCACAGCTGGACAAGGTGATGCATACCTGCCAGACCGTGATGCCCTACGAGGGCTACGTGAAGGTGGCCGAGAAGCTAAGCCAGGTCACCCCGGTGCGCGGCCATGCCAAGGTGATGCTGGCCAACTCCGGTGCAGAAGCGCTGGAGAACGCCGTCAAGATCGCTCGTGCCGCCACCGGCAAGAACAACGTGATCTGCTTCGACGGCGGCTATCACGGCCGTACCTTCATGACCATGGCCATGAACGGCAAGGTCGCCCCCTACGCCGGTGACTTCGGCAGCATGCCGGGCAACGTCTTCCGCGCGCCCTACCCGGTGCCCTACCACGGCGTCAGCGAAGACGAGGCCCTGCGCGGTCTGAAGATGACGCTCAAGACCGATGCCAATCCCCGCGACACCGCCGCCATCGTGATCGAGCCGGTGCTCGGCGAAGGCGGCTTCTATCCCGCTTCGGCCAGCTTTCTCAAGGCCATCCGCGAGATCTGCGACGAGCACGGCATGCTGATGATCGCCGACGAGGTGCAGTCAGGCTTCGGCCGCACCGGCAAGATGTTCGCCATCGAGCACAGCGGCGTCGAGCCCGACATCATCACCATGGCCAAGAGCATGGCCGACGGCATGCCGATCTCCGCGATCGTGGGCACTGACGTGCACATGGACGCCTCCGGCCCCAACTCCCTGGGCGGCACCTACACCGGCAGCCCGGTCTCCTGCGCCGCCACCCTGGCGGTGCTCGAGGTGTTCGAGGAGGAGAACATCCTCGAGAAGAGCATGGCGCTGGGCGAGAAACTGGGCAAGCGCTTCGCCCAGTGGCAGAAGGACTTCGACTGCGTGGACAACGGCCGCCACATGGGCTCCATGGCTGCGCTGGATCTCGTCTCGGACAAGGCCAACCACACGCCGAATGCCGACCTGGCCGCGGCGCTGTGCAAGCGCGCTCGCGAGAAGGGCCTCGTACTCCTCTCCTGTGGCCTCTACGGCAACACCATTCGCTTCCTGATGCCCGTCACCATCGAGGACGAAATCCTCGAAGAGGGTCTGGCCATCGTCGAGGAGTCTCTCAAGGAACTGGTGGGCCAGCCCGCCACCGCCTGATCGGCGACCCGCTCGCGTGACCCCACCGCCCGGCCATGTGCCGGGCGGTGCTCGTTGGGGCCTCTTGCCAGAGCGCCGCCAAGCCGAGAAGATGGCAGCGTCAAACGAGAGGCAACAGCGTGATTCTGCGAACGCTTTCCCTGCTGCGCTCCCTGCAGGGCGCCAGCCATACCGCCAAGGATGCCCAGGCCACCGTTCAGCAGGCCTGCGACTACCGCTGGCTGCGCGGTGAACTTCATCACGGCGCCGTCACCGAACCGGCCACTGCCCTGACCGACGGCACCCCCGCCGTGACGATCACCCTGGCCTACCCCGCGACCCGAGCGCGCCTCGCCGGCGGCCGCTGGCCCGACAGCATGGAGGAGCGCGAAAGCTGCTTCGTGGAGGGTGCCCACGCCTGCCGGGCCGCCGGCGCTCCCGCCTACCGCACCCTGGAAAGCCTCTCTCGGGGGCTCGCCGTGGGTGCCGCATCGGTGCTCAAGGATGCCGCTCGCCTGCAGTACCTGATCGACCAGCGCGCCCTGCGCCTCACCTGGCGCCAACCACAGCACCTGCCCGATGCCCTGACCCGGCGACTGACGGCCGGAAATGCCGAGGCCCCTGGCGCTTTCCTGCTGTCGCTGAAGGTACCCGCCCGGCGCGAAGAGGTGCAGCTCAGCGGCGCCTGGCTAGACCGCACGCTGGATCGCTACCGACGCATCCTGCCACGGACGCCTGGCCACTGAGTCCTGCCGGAAACGACGGCGCCCGGCAAAAGCCGGGCGCCGTGACCGCGTGATGCCGAGCCGCAATCAGGCCTTGCGCACCTTGGCGATGACCCAGAGCAGCACCACGGCGCCGACGATGGCGGTCACCAGCGAACCGACGAAGCCGCCGGCCTGCAGCCCCAGCAGGCTGAACAGGAAACCGCCGATCACCGCGCCTACCACGCCGACGCCGATGTTGCCGAGGATGCCGAAACCGCCCCCGCGCATGATATGGCCGGCGATCCAGCCTGCCAGCCCGCCGATGATCAACCAGGCAATCAGTCCCATGAAGCTCTCCTTGGCAATAATGGATCGACGTCGAACCGCTCGACGACGAAGGGTTTGACAGCGGGCGCAAATCGCCTCAGAACGATGAGCCCGGCTGTTCGAGAAAGGCCAGCTCCTCCGGCGTAGAGGTCCGGCCCAGTATGGCATTGCGATGCGGGTAGCGCCCGAAGCGGGCGATGACATCGCGGTGGCGGTGCTCATGGCGCAGCTGCTCCTCGAGCCCGGGCTGGTCGAAGAGCCCCAGCGCCTCGTCGTGAATCGCCAGGGACTCGCTGTGCATCCAGGGCATGTAGAGGAAGGCGCGCCACGGCACGTCCAGGTGACGGTCGATGCGGCTGGCCACGGCTTCCTGAGCCAGGACCAGCGCCACCGGGTCTCGGGCGAAGGCCATCGGCGTCTCCCGGTGGATATTTCGCGAAAACTGGTCGAGCACGATGACCTCCGCAAGGCGTCCCCTCGCCGAGAGACGCCACGACCAGAGTTCACCGCGCCCGGCGGCCTCGAGCAGTTCGCCAAAGCGCGCCGAGACATCGGCATCCAGCTCGGGGTCCTTGCGAAACCACTGGGCCGGCTCCAGTTCATCAAACCAGAAGCGGATCACCGCCTCGGCATCAGGCAACCTGGCCATACGTTTACTCCCTATCGGCCCTGCGGAGAGACACCGACACCTGATACCATTCCCTTCAGCACACGGCAACCTGAGGAGCGCGCATGTCGCCCCAGCACTTCATGGAAATGGCCTCCTTTACCTTCAATCTGGTGGGAATGGTGGTCTGTATCGGCGGCCTGACTCTGGCCCACCGCACCCGGCATCGACTGCCCGGCTATCTGATGGCCGGGGCCGGGTTCCTGATCGCCGCGACGCCGTTGCTCTACGCCATGTTCGCCGGCCCCCGCTGAGCGCCGAGGAGACTCTGCCCATGCGCCAGCCGCTGGCTCGCGAACTCCAGGATCTTCTCGAGCGCGGCCGCGATCGCCAGCTGCGCCTGGCGGTAACCGGTCTTTCGCGTTCCGGCAAGACGGCCTTTCTTACCTCGCTGGTCAACCAGCTGCGCCATGCCGGCCTGGAGGCAAGACTCGACCTGCTGCCCGCGGCACGGCAGGGACGCCTGCTGGGGGCCCGGCGGGTCAGTCAGCAGGACCTGAGCGTGCCACGCTTCCCCTACGACCAGGCCATGGCGGCTCTCGCCGAGACGCCGCCACGCTGGCCGGAACCCACCCGTGGCATCAGCGAGCTACGCCTGATGCTGCGTTACCGGCCCGCGAAGCGTGGCTGGCTTGCCGGCGAGACCCGCCAGTTGACCCTCGACCTCTTCGACTATCCGGGAGAGTGGCTTCTCGACCTGCCCCTGCTGGCCCACGACTTTTCCAGCTGGTGCCACAGCCAGCAGGCCCTGGCGGGGGAGCAGCGACGCGCCCACTTTGCCGCCTGGCACTCGGCCGTTGACGATCTGGACCCCGCCGGCGAAGCCGACGAGGCCCAGCTGGCAAGGATCGCCGAGCGCTATGCCGAGGGCCTGCTCTCAGCCCGGGAGGCGGGCTTCGCCGACCTGCAGCCGGGACGCTTCCTGCTACCGGGCGATCTCGCCGGCGCCCCGGTGCTGCAGTTCTTCCCGCTGCCCGGCTTGTCCGCGGCCGACCCGGCCGGGCTGGCGGCACTGCCGCCCGGGAGCAACTTCGCCACCCTGGCTCGGCGCTTCCACCACTACCAGCAGCACATCGTGAAGCCCTTCTACCGCGACCACTTCCGCCGTTTCGACCGCCAGATCGTGCTCGTGGACCTGCTCGGCGCGCTGAATGCCGGCCCGGAACGCTTCGAGGACCTTTCACGGGCGCTGGCCAACCTGATGCAGAGCTTCGACTACGGCAGACGTAGCCTGCTGTCGCGGCTCTTCGCGCCGCGTATCGACCGCCTGGCCATCGCCGCTACCAAGGCCGACCATGTCACTCCCGAACAGCATCCGCGGCTGGTGGCTCTGCTCGAAGCGCTGCTGGCCGAGCCCTTGAAGGACCTGCGCTTTGCCAGCGTGCCGGTGCGCGCCCTGTCCCTGGCAGCGATCCGCGCCAGCGAAGCCCGCGAAGTGGAGCATCGCGGTCAGCGAACTCCGGCCCTGCGCGCCGTCGGGCTCGATGGTGAACCGCTGCTGCTGTTTCCCGGCGAGGTGCCGGAGCGCCTGCCCGACGCGGCCTTCTGGACCCGCCAGGGCTTCTCCTATCCGAGCTTTCGGCCACTGCCCCTGGAGGGCGGGGCCCTGCCCCATATCCGCATGGATACGGCCCTGGACTGGCTGATCGGAGACAAGCTGCAATGAACCAGTCCCGCGACCCGCGACCGAGTCAACGTTTCTCGGCCGAGGCCGGGGAGCCCGGCGAGGCCGAGGCCTCTGCCTCCTCCCCTGACCCGCGACCCACCGAGACCTTCGACGCCGAGCTGACCAGCCGCCCCCTGGCCGACGAACCGCCGGGAGTCGGCGAGCAGGCCCTGGAGGCGAGCCTGGCCCGGCCACGTCGGCGCCGCTGGGGGCTCCTCACCCTCTTGAGTGGCACCCTGGGCCTGGGCGCCGTGGAGGCCGCCAGCACCCTCTATGCCGCCAGCCTGGGCGGCAACTGGCTGGCCGGCGCCTGGAGCCTGCTGCTGCTGCTGGCCCTGGCGCTGGGCGGCTCGGCGCTGGCCCGAGAGCTGTGGCGGCTGAGGCGGCTGCGCCGCCACGACCGGCTTCGCGAACGCCTCGAGGCGCTGCCCGAGGCAGCCCCCAAGGAGGCCCACGCCACCGCCGAATCGCTGCGACGCTGCCTGGACCTGGATGACGACCACCCCCACTGGCAGGGTTTCCTGGCCGCTCACCAGGCCCATCACGACGGCCGTGACACCCAACTGCTGCTCGACCACCACCTGCTGGCTCCCCGTGACCGCGAGGCGAGTCGGCTCATTTCACGGATGTCCGGCGAGACGGCGATCATGGTAGCGGTCAGCCCGCTTACCCTGGTCGACATGGCGCTGGTGGCGTGGCGCAGCCTGGCGATGATCGACCGTCTGTGCCGCCTCTACGGCCTGGAACTGGGCTACCCGGGAAGGGTCCGTCTGCTGCGCAGCGTGCTCTACCAGATGGCCTTTGCCGGTGCCACCGAGATGGCCGGCGATGCCGGCATGCAGATGCTTTCCATGAACCTGGCCGGACGGCTCTCGACCCGCGCCGCCCAGGGCATGGGGGTCGGTCTGCTCAGCGCCCGGCTGGGGCTGCGCACCCAGCGGCTCACTCGCCCAATGCCCTTCCCGGAAGAGAGCCTTCCTCGGCTGGGCGATCTGCGTCGCGAGCTCTGGCAGCAGCTGCGTCGGCTGGAGGCCGACCTCGACCGCACCGCTTGAGTGAGATCAACATTCGCAACGTCCGGGCTCACGATGCATGACCTCGGCGTCGAAACCCGCTAGGCTCGAATCAACCCCATCTCATACAAGGAGTCCGCTCATGTTCACCTCCATCCTGGTTCCCGTCGATGGTTCCAAGCACGCCCAGAAGGCGCTCTCTGTGGCCTGCCAGCTTGCCCGTCAGGAAGAGTCTTGCACCCTCCATCTGGTGCATATCCCGGAAGAGCTTGCCCACGAGACCACCCTGGTGTGGGGCATCGGCGCCATCGCCATCGAGGCCAGCCGTGAGGAGCGCGAGGAGGCCGGCAAGCAGGTGATCAACCGTGCCGCCGAGGCCGCCCGCGAGCAGGGAGCCACCAACATCGAGACCGTTGTCGGCCAGGGCGACCCGGCCCGCACCATCCTAAGCGAGGCTCGCAAGCGCGGCATCGAAGCCATCGTCATGGGCAGCCGCGGCCTCAGCGACCTTCAGGGCTTCGTGGTCGGCAGCGTCTCCCACAAGGTATCCCATGCGGCCGAGTGCACCGTGATCACCGTGCGCTAACTCTAGTCTGTTCGATTCATCTCGACGGCGCCCGCGGGCGCCGTCGACGTTCATGCCAGGCCAGGGGCGCTTGCAACTCTCAAGTCACTGATTCCCCTCGGACAGCGGCCGCCGTGTTTGGCGCGCGCCGCGGGAGTCCGTATAGTGGCTCCCCTACCCCCGCCACACGTTTGTGACCATGCTGCAGAACAACACCCTGCTTGCCCAACTCAAGCAACAGATTCGCTCCAGCACCCCCCGTGTCGAGGGGGTGATCAAGGCCACCCAGAAGGGCTTCGGCTTCCTCGAGACCGACGATGGTGAGTCTTACTTCGTGCCGCCTCCCGCCATGAAGCAGGTACTGCACGGCGATCGCGTCGGAGCGGTCCTCCATGAGGAGGGTGACAAGAAGCGCGTCGAACCGGATACCCTGGTCGAGCAGGGACTCGACCGCTTCGTTGCCCGCGTGCAGATGCGCGAGGGCAGACTGGCCGTGGTGCCCGACCACCCCCTGATCAAGAATGCGATCAAGGCACGCATCAAGCGCAGCCTGGATGAAGCCACCATCGGCGACGCCGACTGGATCGTTGCACGCCTGGTCCGTCACCCCCTCAAGACCGACGATCGCGGCTTCCTCGCCCAGATCGACGAACTGGTGGCCAAGGCCGACGACCCCGCCGTGCCCTGGCGCGTCACCCTCGCTCGCCACGCCCTGGAACAGGAGTGCCCGGACGCCGGTGACGACTGGCCGCTGCTCGACGAGGGCCTCGCCCGCGAGGACCTCAACGCCGAGCCCTTCTTCACCATCGACGGTGAGAAGACCCGCGACATGGACGACGCCCTGCGCATCCTGTCCCGAGAGGACGGCGGCTGGGATCTGAGCGTGGCCATCGCCGACCCCACCGCCTATGTGGAGGAGGGTCACGCGGCCGATCTCGAAGCGCGCATCCGCGCCTTCACCGTCTACCTGCCGGGCCAGAACGTCACCATGCTCCCCGAGCAGCTGGCCGATGACCTCTGCTCCCTGTGGGAGGGCAAGGAGCGCCCGGTGCTGGCCTGCACCCTCACCGTGCACGCCGACGGCAGCCTGGGCGACTATCGTTTCTTTGCCGCCACCGCGACCTCCCATGCCAAGCTGGCCTACGACCGCATCTCCGACTGGCTGGAGGGGCAGGGAGACTGGGCCCCGGCGGACGAGATCGCCGACCAGCTCAAGGCGCTGAGGGACATGACCGAAGCGCGCAGTGCCTGGCGCGCCGAGCATGCCCTGGTGTTCAAGGATAGCCCCGACTTTGTCTTCGATCTGGACGAGGCCGGCAACGTGCTCGATATCCGCACCGAGCATCGGCGCATCGCCAACCGCATGATCGAGGAGTCGATGATCGCGGCCAACGCCTGCTGCGCCCACCTCCTCGCCGAGCACGTGGGACACGGCATCTTCAACGTCCACCGCGCCTTCGAACCCGAGAAGGCCGAAGCCGCCCAGGAGTTCCTGGCCAGCCAGGACATACAGGTGGAACGCGAGCAGCTCACCGAGCTGTCCCGCTATACCGAGCTGAAGCGCGAGCTCGAGGGGCGCGACGACGCCTGGCTCGACGTTCGCCTGCGCCGCTTCCAGGGCTTCACGAGCATGTCGGCGAAACCCGGCCCGCACTTCGGCCTGGGGCTCTCCGCCTACGCCACCTGGACCTCACCGATCCGCAAGTATGGCGACATGGTCAACCACCGCCTGATCAAGCGCGTACTCAAGGGCGAGCAGGCACCGGCCGAGGCCACCCTGGAGCTCACCGAGCAGCTCACCGAGCGCCGCCGGCTCAACCGCATGGCCGAGCGCGACGTGAAGGACTGGCTCTACGTGCGCTACCTCAGTCCAGCCGCCGAGGCCCAGGAGGCCTTCGACGCCGAGATCATCGCCATCAACCGCGGCGGCATGCGCGTGCGCCTGACCATCAACGGCGCCACCGCCTTCATCCCGGCCCCGATGATGCACAGCGACCGCACCAAGGTGGCGATCGACGACAAGGAGGGTCGCATCCAGATCGAGGGCGAGGAGCGCTTCAAGCTCGGCGACCACCTCCGCGTGGCGCTGACCGAGGCCCGCGAGGAGACACGCTCGCTGGTGGGACGCCCCGCCGACTGACCCTTCGGCAATACTGACCCTTAGGCAATTACAGGTGGAACAGGAAGGCGACCCTCGGGTCGCCTTCCTGCATGGTGGCTGTCGATCTGTCGGCGGATGCGACGAGAGCGACCTAGCGAACGTCGGTGCCTTCTCAGGAGGTGAACCGACGCCGTTTCTCCGCCGTCCAGTCGACGGACGGGGCCGACATGCCGTGCCCGCCCCGGTAAGGCGCGTATCCCGGCTGCCTCCAGCCCTTCAGCCATGGGGGCTCCAGGCGAAAGACCTCGACGCCGATGGGATGGCAGGTATCCAGAGGATCGCGCGCGTCGGGGCCCCAGAGGTCGACCGACAGATCACCGCCCGGACAGCACGACAGCGCGCACAGCAGGTCGATCTCGGCGAACAGCTCGAGATGATCGCCCTCGCGGGCCGGACAGGCCTTCATGAAGTACTGGTCATCGTCATTGAGTCCGGTGCACTGGAAGACATTGAGCACGTCGTGCACATCGAACTCGGTGAGCCCGAAGGGGGCCACCGCCCGCACCAGGTTGGAATGGCAGTGATGATCGAAGTCTTCGCCGGTCAGCAGCTTGTTGACGTAGGGGTCGCAGCGCGTCCCCAGCAGGTCATGTACTCGACCACCGTCGGCGTCCGTGCCGTAGCTCGCCAGGGTATCGTCGATGATGGTCGCCATGGGCCGCAGATAGGGCAGCGTCGACCACAGGCGATCGAACGTCGATACATGAGCCCGCTGCAGTTGGCGAGTCCGTGAGGCCCAGAAGCGCTCCCGAGGGTTATGGCGATGCCAGAGGTTGAGATCTCCCACCTGCGGCCCATCCAGGGTCGAGAGTCGCAGCACATGGCCGGCCGGCACCTCCCAGGCCAGCCCTTCGCGGATCGGCACGACAAGCTGATCGACACGCACTCTCGCCTCCGGCGCCGTCATCCGGGCATAGAAGTCGCGGTCAACGTCGAGAATGGAACCTTGCGTGGCGCGATAGGCGGCGGGCACCTTTGCCATTGTCCTGTCTCCCTGGTTGATCGAGCGATAACCGACATGCTAGCGGATTGCGTCCGAGGGGCCCTAACGCCCGCCGGCTGACGCCTCAGCTCACGCGGCCCTTGCCCTGCCGATGTTGATGGAAGAAGCGCAGCATTTCCCCGCTGGCATCCGGGCCTCTCGGGTCGGTATAGCTTCCTTTCGCACTACCTCCCGCCCAGGCGTGGCCTGCACCCGTTACCCGCCACTGTTCCAGGCGCGGCTCGCCCTTGGCATCGTGATGCGTGGTGCGGGTGTAGCCATGGCCACTGGCTACCTTCCCCTGCTCCACCGTGACTCTGGCACTGCCCGGCCCTGGCGTTTCGCCCGCTCGGCGCGAGGCGGCGTACTGGGCGGCCACGCGATCCGCATTGCTGGGGTGTACGGTCGTGTCGTGGTCGCCATGAAAGATGATGGCAGGCACCTCGGACGACCACTCGGACGCCCGCGACATGCCGCCGCCGCCAAGGGGTCCCGTACCTCCCTGCATCGCCCCCAGCGCATCAGGGAGACTCTGGGCCACGCCGTGTGGCAGCCCGGAGTGCACCCCCACCGCCGCATAGAGGTCCGGGTAGGTCATCGCCAGGGTCGTCGCCATGGCGCCACCGGCCGATAGCCCTGCAACGTAGACCCGGCTCGAATCAAGTTCGTAGGTGTCGATGATCTGACGGGTCATACCGGCAAGAATCGCCGGTTCACCCCCCTCGCGCTGCTGGTCTTCTGCCTTGAACCAGTTCCAGCACTTCGAACGGTTGGCGGTCATCGGCTGGGCCGGATAGAGCACGCAGAACTGCTGCTCTTCGGCCAGCCGGTTCATGTCGGTACCGGCAGCGAAGTCATCGGGGTTCTGGGTGCAGCCATGGAGCATGACCACCAGCGGCAATGCCTGGCCGTGATAGCCGCTGGGCAGATACAGCTTGTACTCGCGCGCCCCAGCATGATGGGTAAAGTGACCGGCGGTGAACGCACCTGGCCGTGCTGCCTCATAGGTGCCTTGCGCCTGCTCGGGCTGCGCCATGGCGTCACGCAGCTGGCGCCACTTCTCACGCCAGGCAGAAGGCAGCCCGATATCACCGCCCGGGGTGGTTCCGGCAGTCGTCTTCCGGACCTCGTCGAACGCCGAGGATGGCG
>PWEV01000055.1 GCA_003553625.1 Halomonas sp. | reverse complement strand
CGACGCCCGTGCCAATCCCGACGGCGAGCTGGTCGAGCAGGCCCGCGCCCAGGGGATCCGCATCATCACCGGCAGCGCGGTGATCGAGGCCAGGGGCGACACGCGTGTCAGCGGCGCCCGGGTGTCGAAGGTCGACCTGGAAGGTTTTCGCGTCGTCGGCGAGGTCGAGACCCTGGCGTGTGACACCATCGCCAGCTCCGGCGGCTACAGCCCGGTCATTCATCTGGCGTCTCACACCGGCGCACGTCCCACCTGGCGTGAAGATCTGCTGGCCTTCGTTCCCTCGCTAGTAAAGGGCGTCAGTGCTGCCGGGGGTGCCCAGGGCATCACCGCCACCGCCGAGGTCCTGGCAGACGGCGTGGCAGCGGGCCGTCAGGCGGCCAGCGATGCCGGCTTCGAGGCGGCGTCGGTGTGCCTGCCTCAGGTCGCCGCGCGTCGCGACGGTGCGGCCTGCGCCCTCTATCAGGTGCCCCACGAGAAAGCGGCGCTGCGGGCGCCCAAGCAGTTCGTCGACCTGCAGAACGACGTCACCGCCGCGGGCATCGAGCTGGCGACCCGCGAGGGCTTCGAGTCCATCGAGCACGTGAAGCGCTATACGGCCATGGGCTTCGGCACCGACCAGGGCAAGCTCGGCAACATCAACGGCATGGCCGTCGCCGCCCGCTGTCTGGGCAAGTCGATTCCCGAGGTGGGCACTACGGTGTTCCGTCCCAACTACACCCCGGTGACCTTCGGCGCCATCGTCGGCCGGCACTGTCGGGAACTCTTCGATCCCGAGCGCTACACCCCCATGCACCAGTGGCACGTGGAGCAGGGGGCCGAGTTCGAGGACGTGGGCCAGTGGAAGCGCCCCTGGTACTTTCCACAAGTACGGCCCGACGCCGCCAACGGCGAACGCGAGAGCATGGCGGAGGCGGTGGCGCGGGAATGCCTCGCCGTGCGCGAGGCAGTGGGGATCCTCGATGCTTCGACGCTGGGCAAGATCGATATCCAGGGCCCCGATGCCCGTGAATTCCTGGGGCGCGTCTATACCAACAAGTGGGCCAAGCTGGCGCCCGGCCGCGTGCGCTATGGTTTGATGTGCAGGGATGACGGCATGGTGTTCGACGACGGCACCACCAGCTGCCTGGGGGAGAACCATTTCCTGATGACCACCACCACCGGCGGCGCGGCCGGCGTGCTGGAGTGGCTGGAGCTGTGGCACCAGACCGAGTGGCCGGAGCTGCAGGTCTATTTCACCTCGGTGACCGACCACTGGGCGACCATGACCATCACCGGGCCCGAGGCGCGCAAGCTGCTGGCCGAGCTGACCGACATCGATCTGGACCGTGAGGCGTTCACGTTCATGGACTGGCGCGAGGGTCGCGTGGCCGATGTCCCCGCCCGGGTGTTCCGCATCTCCTTTACCGGCGAGCTCGCCTACGAGATCAATGTCCAGGCCAACTACGCCCAGCACGTCTGGGACGCGCTGTTCGCCCACGGCGAGAAATACGGTCTGACGCCCTACGGTACGGAAACAATGCACGTTCTGAGGGCGGAAAAGGGCTTCATCATCGCCGGTCAGGAGACCGACGGTTCGGTGACACCGGAAGACCTCGGCATGCAGTGGTGCGTGGGATACGACAAGCCATTCTCCTGGATTGGCCAGCGAGCGTTGACGCGTCCGGACACGTCGCGCACCGACCGCAAGCAGCTGGTGGGCCTCAGGCCCAGAGACCCCAAGGTGGTGCTGGAGGAGGGCGCGCAGATCGTTCTCGATCCGAACCATGCGATTCCCATGCCGATGGTGGGGCACGTGACCTCGAGCTACTACAGCCCGACCCTGGGATCGGGCTTTGCCCTGGCGGTGGTCAAGGGCGGACAGCATAAGATGGGCGAGACCGTCTATCTGCCCATGGCCGACGGCCAGACCCACGAGGCCGACATCGTCAGCCCGGTCTTCATCGATCCCAAGGGGGAGCGTCAGAATGTCTAACGTCGCCATCTTCGATACTCGCTCCGAGGCCAGGATCCCTCTGGCGTCACCGCTGGCCTACGCCTACCGCCGTTCGGGAGCGCCGGCTCCCACTGCCAGGAGTCGAGTGACGCTGCGCGAGCGTCCGTTTCTCGGCCACCTGATCCTGCGCGGCGGCGCCATCGTCCTCGATGAGGCGGTCCGCGAGGTACTCGGCGTCTCGCTGCCCGGTGAGCCCCTGGGCCTGGTACATGACGCCGAGGGAGAGCGTTCCCTTCAATGGCTCTCTCCCGACGAGTGGCTGGTGATCGTGCCCGGTGGCGAGGAGTTCGCGCTGGAGAACCGGCTGCGTGAGGCACTGGCCGGTGCCCACTTCGCCATCAGCAACGCCAGCGGCGGCCAGACACTGGTCGAGCTGGAAGGCGAGGCCGCCCGGGAGCTGTTGATGAAGTCGGTCATCTACGATGTTCATCCCGGCCACTTTCCGGTCGGCAAGGGCGTCACCACGGTATTTGCCAAGACAACGGTGATCCTGCGCCGGCCCAGCGAGGCACGCTGGGAGCTTGTGGTACGCCGCAGCTTCGCCGATTACACCTATCGCTGGCTGCTTGATGCCGGCGAGGAGTTCGGTATCGGCGTTGCACGCTGACCCCGGCCTTTCCCTCAATTGTTTCCAGGCCGGGGCTCGCCCCGGCCTGCTTCGTCAGGAGACAACCCATGAGCCCCATGAGTCGTAGCGCCGATATGAGCGCCGATATGAGCGCCGATACCTGGATTCTCACGGCCCAGTGCCCCAGCCGGTTGGGCACCGTGGACGTGGTGACCCGCTTCCTGAAGGAGAGCGGCTGCTACATCACCGAACAGCAGTCCTTCGACGACCGTCTCGTCGACCGCTTCTTCATCCGCACCGAGTTCATTCCCCAGGATGCCGATTTCGATGCCGAGGCCTTTCAGGCGGCTTTCGCGGATCGGGCCGGCGAGTTCGAGATGGTCTTCGAGCTCACCTCGCCGGGCGCCCGCATTCCGGTGGTGATCATGGTCTCAAAGGCGGATCACTGCTTGAATGACCTGCTGTACCGCTACCGGACCGGCCAGCTGTCGATCGAGATTCGTGCCGTGGTATCGAACCATCCCGATCTGGAGGGACTGGCGACCTGGCACGGGCTGCCCTACCACCATTTCCCGATCACACCCGAGACCAAGCCCGAGCAGGAGACGCAGGTGGCTCGGGTGATCGAGGAGACCGGTGCCGAGCTGGTGATCCTGGCCCGTTACATGCAGGTGCTCTCAAGCGACATGTGCGAGAAGCTCAGCGGTCGTGCCATCAATATTCATCACTCGCTGCTGCCGGGCTTCAAGGGCGCGAAACCCTACCACCAGGCCTACGAGAAGGGCGTGAAGCTGGTCGGCGCGACGGCCCACTACATCAACGACGATCTGGACGAGGGGCCGATCATCACCCAGGCGGTCGAGGCGGTCAGCCATGCCGATTATCCGGAGGACCTGGTGGCCAAGGGGCGGGATATCGAGTGTCTGGCACTGGCGAAGGCCGTGGCTCTTCACGTTGAACGACGCGTCTTCCTGCATGCAAGACGCACCGTGATCTTCGAGCGATAGCCAACGTCGAGCGCTAGCCAAAACAACGACAATTATTCTGGCAGGGGAAATAAGCATGCCAATCAGCGTCTTCGATCTGTTCAAGGTCGGTATCGGGCCGTCGAGCTCCCACACCGTGGGGCCCATGCGGGCCGCCTTCGATTTCGTCGCCGAGCTCAAGGAGCGTGGCCTGCTCGAGCGCGTGGTGCGCCTCGAGGTCCAGCTGTTCGGTTCGCTCTCCGCCACCGGTATCGGCCACGGCACCGACCGGGCGGTGATCATGGGGTTGATGGGGGAGAGGCCGGACCGCATCGACCCCGTGATCATCGGCCCGGCCATCGAGGTGCTGCGCGAGAGCACCACCCTGCGTCTCGATAACCATCACCGCGTACCCTTTCTGTGGGAGCGCGACATGCAGCTTTTCACCGAGTGCCTGCCTCACCACCCCAATGCCATGCGCCTGATCGCTCATGCCCCCGGCGGCAATTGCTACCAGAACACCTATTATTCAGTGGGCGGTGGCTTCGTGGTGTCTCAGGCCCAGGCCGAACGGGGCGAGCTCGACGCTGATACGACGACACTGCCCTACGACTTCCACACCGCGGCTGAACTGATGCGCATGTGCCGGGAAAACAACCTGCGTATCAGCGAGTTGATGCTGGCAAACGAGAGGGCGTGGCGCAGCGAGGCAGAGATTCGCGACGGCCTGCTGACGATCTGGGCGGCCATGCAGGAGTGCGTCAAGAAGGGAAAGGAAGCCGAGGGGGTGCTCCCCGGCGGACTCAACGTCAAGCGTCGTGCCAAGGTGTTGTACCAGCACATGCTGGCCAGTGAGGACGACCATTCCCTGATCGCCTCGACCATGTCGGCCATGGACTGGGTCAACCTCTATGCCCTGGCAATCAACGAAGAGAACGCCGCCGGTGGGCGCATGGTTACCGCGCCCACCAACGGGGCGGCGGGCATCATCCCCGCGGTGCTGCACTACTATATGCAGTTCCAGCCGGGGGCGAGCGAGCGTGACGTGGTGGACTTTCTGCTGGTGGCCGGCGCCGTTGGCATCCTGTGCAAGAAGAACGCCTCGATCTCCGGTGCGGAGGTGGGCTGCCAGGGCGAGGTGGGCTCGGCCTGCGCCATGGCCGCCGCGGGCCTCACCGAGGTGATGGGGGGCAGCGTCGGCCAGGTGGAAAATGCCGCCGAGATCGGTCTGGAGCACAACCTCGGCCTGACCTGTGACCCGGTGGGGGGCCTGGTGCAGGTGCCCTGCATCGAGCGCAACGCCATCGCCTCGGTGAAGGCGATCAACGCCGCCCAGATGGCGCTGCGCGGCGACGGCGAGCACTTCATCTCCCTGGACAAGGTGATCCGCACCATGCGTGATACCGGCCGCGACATGCAGGCGAAGTACAAGGAAACCTCGATGGGCGGGCTCGCCGTCAACGCCATCGAGTGTTGAGAGAGGTCAGCGCTGAAAGCGTTGACCTCCGGCGCCTTCCTTTCTCGTCTACGTTATGGGAGAAACATGCTCAGGGCATGCGCCCATCGAACGCTTGAACGAGGAATAACAAGATGCTGAGGAAAACCCTTCTGGCCAGCGCCGTGGCCGCCGCCATGGTGGCGAGTGCCGCCCACGCCGAGACGCTGCGCTGGACCCGTTCCGCCGACAGCCTGACCATGGACCCCCACTCCCAGAATGAGGGTCCGACCCACGCGGTCAACCACCAGATCTTCGACACGCTCATCTATCAGGACATGGACGTGGAATACCAGCCGGGCCTGGCCACCGAGTGGTTCGTCCACGGCGATGACCCCCACATCTGGGTGTTCAAGATCCGCGAGGGGGTCACCTTTCACGAAGGCCAGGCGCTGACCGCCGACGACGTGGTCTTCTCCCTCGATCGCGCCCGCCACGAGCACGCCGATATGCGCGGCCTGCTCACCTCCATCAAGGAGGTGCGCGCCGAGGACGACACCACGGTGCATGTGGAGACCCACGAACCCAACCCGCTGCTCCCCAACAACCTCACCAACCTGTTCATCATGAGCCGCGAATGGGCCGAGGAACACGGCGTCGAGGAGCCTCAGAACTACGCCGCCGGAGAGGAGACCCATGCGGTGCGCAACGCCAACGGGACCGGCCCCTTCCGGGTCGTGAGCCGCGAGCCGGACGTGCGTACCGTCTTCGAGCGTAACGACGACTACTGGGGTATCGATCACTACCCCATGGAGATCACCGCGCTGATCTTCACCCCCATCGAGTCGGCCGCCACTCGGGTAGCGGCGCTGCTCTCCGGTGAGGTGGACCTTCTCCAGGAGACCCCGGTCCAGGACATCGAGCGTCTGGCCAATGCCCCGGGCCTCAAGAATGAGCAGGGTGCCGAGAACCGGACCATCTTCCTGGGCGTGGATCTGGCCTCCGCGGAGCTGCGCAGCGCGGATACCGACGACAACCCCTTCGCCGACCGTCGCGTGCGTGAGGCGATCGACCTGGCGGTAGACCAAGGCACGATCCGTACCGCGGTAATGCGTGGCAATGCCCAGCCCGCCGGCATGATCGCGCCGCCCTTCGTCAACGGCTACTCTGCGGAGCTTGACCAGGTAATCCCCTCGGATCTGGTGCGTGCCAACGAGCTGATGGCCGAAGCCGGCTACGGCGATGGCTTCCGCGTCAGCCTCCAGTGCCCCAACGACCGTTACGTCAATGACGAGCAGATCTGTCAGGCGGTGGTCAGCATGTTGTCGCGCATCGGCATCACCGTGGACCTGATAGCCCAGACCCGCTCGCTGCACTTCGCCGAACTGGCCCGCGGGGAGTACGACTTCTACATGCTCGGCTGGGGCGTGCCGACCATGGACTCCGAGTATGTCTTCAATTACCTCTACCACACCAAGGAGGGCGATCGCGGCAGCTGGAATTTCACCGGCTACTCCGATGAGCGGGTGGACGAGCTGACCGTGGCCATGGGCCAGGAGACCGATGAAGAGACGCGCAACGAGATGATCAGCGAGGCCTGGCAGATCGTCCATGACGAGATCGTCTACATCCCGATCCATCACCAGATGCTTACCTGGTCGATGCGCGACGATATCGATTTCAAGGTGCAGAGCGAGAATACACCGCACTTCAAGTACCTGAAGTTCAACGACTGACTCGTTGGTAACGTATCAGCCCCCCGGCCGCCACAAGCGCCCGGGGGGCATAACGCGATGGATACCCCATGCTCGCTTTCCTGATCCAGCGCGTGCTTCAGGCCATCTTCGTGATGTTCGTGGTCGCGCTCATCTCTTTCTCGCTGTTCCACTACGTCGGCGACCCGGTGCTCAACATGCTCGGCCAGGAGGCCACCGAGGCCGACCGGGCTGCGCTGCGCGCTCAGCTCGGGCTCGACCAGCCGGTGGTGGTGCAGTTCTGGCAGTTCGTCATCAATGCCGCCCAGTTCGAGTTCGGCATCTCCTACCGTTCGGCACGGTCGGTCAGTGACCTGATCCTCGAGCGTCTGCCGGCCACCCTGGAGCTCGCCATCATCTCGGCGATCTTCGCCGTGGTCATGGGCATCGTGCTCGGCATCTATACCGCCATCCAGCGCGGCAGCTGGCTATCGAAGTTCATCATGACTGCCTCGCTGATCGGCGTCTCGCTGCCCACCTTCCTGATCGGCATCCTGCTGATCTACCTCTTCGCCGTGGAGCTGGGCTGGCTGCCCGCCTTTGGCCGCGGCCAGGTGGTCGATCTGGGCTGGTGGAATACCGGCCTGCTCACCGCCAGCGGTCTGCGCTCGCTGATCCTGCCGGCCATTACCCTCGGCCTCTTCCAGCTGACGCTGATCATGCGCCTGGTGCGCGCCGAGATGCTCGAGGTGCTGCGCACCGATTACATCAAATTCGCCCGGGCCCGGGGACTGTCGAAGCGGGTGGTCAACCTCCGCCACGCGCTGAAGAACACCCTGATCCCGGTGATCACCATCATCGGTCTGCAGCTCGGCACCATCATCGCCTTCGCCATCATCACCGAGACGGTGTTCCAGTGGCCCGGCGTGGGGGCGCTGTTCATCACGGCGGTTCGCTTCGTCGACGTCCCGGTGATGGCCGCCTACCTGATGATGATTGCCCTGGTGTTCGTGGTCATCAACCTGGTGGTGGACCTGCTCTACTACGCCGTGGACCCGCGCCTGCGCGTGCAGGGAGGTGGCAAATGAACCAGGACGTGAAGACCACCGACACAGTGCCGGTCGCGCCGCCTCCGCCGAGTCGGTTACGCACCTTCCTGGCGAGCGATATCGTCTACTCCTGGCAGCGCCAGCCGGTGGTGATCATCGCCACCCTGGTGACCCTGACGATGTTCGCCGGTGCCCTGTTCGCGCCCTGGATCGCGCCGCAGAACCCCTTCGACCCGCGCCAGCTGGAGCTGATCGACGCCTTCACGCCGCCGCTCACCACCTCGGACTTCACCGGCAACTTCTACCTGCTGGGCAGCGACAGTCAGGGCCGCGACGTCTTCTCGGCGATTCTCTACGGCTCGCGCATCTCGCTGCTGGTGGGCTTTGCCGCAGTGCTCTTCGCCCTGGCGCTGGGCACCGCCCTGGGGCTGATGGCCGGCTTCCGCGGCGGCTGGCGCGACGCCCTGATCATGCGCATCGCCGACGTCCAGCTCACCTTCCCGTCGATCCTGATGGCGCTGCTGATCTTCGGCGTGATCCGCGGCTTCCTGCCGCGCTCCATGCACGCCGAGGTGGCGATCATCGTGCTGATCGTGGCCATCGGCCTCTCCGACTGGGTGCAGTACGCCCGGGCGGTGCGCGGGGCGACCATGGTGGAGAAGGGCAAGGAGTACGTGCAGGCGGCCCGGGTGATCGGCCTGCCGGATCACCGCATCCTCTTCCAGCATATCCTGCCCAACGTGATGCGCCCGGTGCTGGTGATCGGCACCATCGGCCTGGCGCTGGCGATCATCGCCGAGGCCACGCTCTCCTTCCTGGGGGTGGGCATGCCCGCCACCCAGCCGAGCCTGGGGACCCTGATCCGGGTCGGCCAGGACTACATGTTCTCGGGAGAGTGGTGGATCCTGCTCTTCCCCGGTGTGGCGCTGCTGCTGCTGGCGCTCTCCGTCAACCTGCTGGGAGACTGGTTGCGTGATGTCCTCAACCCCAAGCTCAGGTGAGCACAACGCCGCGGCGGTCGCTGGCCATGAGCCGGGTGCCGCGGGGCAGAAACCGGTGCTCAGCGTGCGCCAACTGCGGGTGGAATTCCCCACCCGCCACGCCACCCTGGTGGCACTGGACGACATCTCCTTCGATATCGCCCCGGGGGAGGTGCTCGGCGTGGTGGGGGAGTCCGGCGCCGGCAAGTCGATGATCGGCAACGCCGTCATTCAGCTGCTGGAGCCACCCGGCCACATCGCCGGCGGCGAGGTCCATCTCTCGGGGCGACGCATCGACGACCTGGCCGAGGAGGACTTCGTGCCTCTGCGCGGGCGGCATATCGGGATGATCTTCCAGGACCCACTCACCAGTCTCAATCCGCTCTTCTCCATCGGCGACCAACTGATCGAGACCCTGCGCACCCATCTGCCGATCGGCGAGAAGCAGGCCCGGGAGCGGGCCCTGGCGCTGCTCACCGAGGTGGGCATTCCGGCCCCGGAGACGCGCCTGGACAGCTACCCGCATCAGTTCTCCGGCGGCATGCGCCAGCGGGTAGTGATCGCCCTGGCCCTGGCCGCGGAGCCCGAGCTGATCATCGCCGACGAGCCCACCACGGCGCTGGATGTCTCGGTGCAGGCCCAGATCCTTGCCCTGCTCAAGCGGGTCTGCGCCGAGCGCGGCGCCGCGGTGATGCTGGTGACCCACGATATGGGAGTGATCGCCGAGACCGCCGACCGGGTCGCGGTGATGTATGCCGGGCGGCTGATCGAGATCGGCCCGGTGAACGAGGTGATCCGCCATCCGCAGCATCCCTATACCGTGGGGCTGATGGCGTCCATTCCGGGGCTGGCCAAGCGCCGCGAGCGGCTCTATCAGATCGAGGGCGCCATGCCTCGCCTGGCGGCGATCCCCACGGGCTGCGCCTTCAACCCGCGCTGCCCCCATGCCGCCGAGCGCTGCCGCACCGAGCGGCCCGAGCTGCTGCCGGTCGGCGGCAGCCGGGCCGCCTGCTGGCTGCATGACCCCGAGAACCCGCTGCCGCGCCGCGACACACTGGATACACGACAGGGCGAGCCAGCTCTGGATAGCCCCGGGGAGACAGCCCGATGAGCCGGATTCAACCTATTCAGACCGGGTCTCGCCAGACCGGGCCGTCCCCGACTGCCGAGAGCGGTGAGGTGCTGCTGGAGGCCACCGACCTGGCGCGCCACTTCGATGTCTCCAGGCCCTGGCTCAATCGCGTGCTGGAGCGTGCCGAGAAGCTGACCCTCAAGGCGGTGGACGGGGTGAGCTTCACCATCCGCCGCGGCGAGACCGTTGCCCTGGTAGGCGAGTCCGGCTGCGGCAAGTCCACCGTGGCGCGGCTGATCGTCGGGCTCTACGGCCTGACCCGCGGCCGGCTCATCTTCGATGGCCAGGACATCAGCGACCTGGCCAGGCGCAGCGGACGCCAGTCAGCGGCGATCCGCCAGCGCTTCCAGATGATCTTCCAGGACCCCTACGCCAGCCTCAATCCGCTGTGGCGGGTGGGCACCATCATCGGTGAGCCGCTGCGCTTCTTCCGTCCCGAGATGAGCGGGGCGGACCGCCGCCGCCGGGTGGGCGAGCTGCTCGAACAGGTGGGCATGTCCCCGGCGGATGCGCTGCGCTACCCCCACGAGTTCTCCGGCGGCCAGCGCCAGCGCATCTCCATCGCCCGGGCGCTGGCCAACGAGCCGGAGTTCATGGTCTGCGACGAGCCCACCTCGGCCCTGGACGTCTCGGTGCAGGCGCAGATCCTGAACCTGATGAAGGACCTGCAGCAGCAGTACGGCCTGACCTACCTCTTCATCAGCCACGACATGGCGGTGGTCAAGCACATGGCCGATCGCATCGCGGTGATGTACCTGGGCCGCATCGCCGAGATCGCCCCCGCCGACCAGCTGTTCGCCACGCCCCACCATCCCTACTCGCGGATGCTGCTGGCGGCGGTGCCTTCGCTGGAGGGCGAGGGCCGCGAGCGCACGATGATCGAGGGCGAGGTGCCCAACCCGGTGCACCCGCCCTCGGGCTGTGCCTTCCATCCGCGCTGCCCCTACGCCGAGGCGCGCTGCAGGGCCGAGGTTCCATTGATGATCGCGCGCAGCGACGGCAGCGAGGTGGCCTGTCACGCGGTTGAGGAGGGGCGCATCGGTCCGTGAGGGGTGATACATGATGGCGCTGCTGGAGGCGCTCTCGCCGCTCTCGGGGGGCGTCAATGGCGCGCTCGTGCTGGTCTCGGCGTTCACCTCGGCGGTGACCGCCGCGGTGGGCGTGGGCGGCGGGCTGCTGATGATCATGGCGCTGGCCCAGGTGATGCCGGCGGCGGCGCTGATTCCGGTGCATGGCATGGTGCAGTTCGGCTCCAATGCCGGACGCACCGTGCTGATCTGGCGGCACGTGGACCGGACCCTGCTG
>PWEV01000168.1 GCA_003553625.1 Halomonas sp. | reverse complement strand
GACGATGAAGCCCACCAGGAAGATATAGATGGGCACATAGCGCTTGGCCGCGGCGAAGGGGTTGTGGGCCTCGAAGATCAGGTGCTGAACCGACTTGAACAGCACGAAGGCGATGGTGCCGGCCAGCAGCGGCGAGATCACCCAGCTCGAGGCGATGGTGCCCACCCGGCCCCAGGCGACGGCCTCCATGCCCAGACCCACGGCGCCGAAGCCGACGATGGCGCCGACGATGGAGTGAGTGGTGGAGACCGGCCAGCCCTTGGCCGAGGCGACCATCAGCCAGATCGCCGCCGCCAGCAGCGCCGAGAGCATGCCATAGACCAGCAGTTGAGGATCGGCCTGAAGCAGCGCCGGATCGACGATGCCGCCGCGGATGGTGGAGGTGACCTCACCACCGGCGAGCCAGGCACCGAGAAACTCGAAGATCACGGCGATGATGATCGCCTGCTTGATGGTGATGGCCTTGGAGCCGACCGAGGTGCCCATGGCATTGGCCACGTCGTTGGCACCGACGCCCCAGGCCATGAAGAAGCCGAAGAGACAGGCAAGGATAATGAAGATTTCACCGTGCTGCGCGATGATCGCCATAGGGCTTGGGTCCTATGTGGCTTTCGGGAGTGGCGTGCGTCGCGGGCTCGGGATCGCCAAGCCGCATCGAGGGCGAATCAGCGTGCCGTGAGGATCTGCAGTCGGCTGCCCACGCGCTCGGCCCGATCGGAGAGCTCGCCGACCCAGTCGATGATCTTGTAGAGGAAGATCACGTCCACCGGCGGCAGCTCGCTCTCCAGTGCGAAGAGCCGGCGACGGATGTCCACCTGCTGGCCATCGGCCTGGTGTTCGAGCATGTCCAACTGGCGAATGAGGCGATGCATCACATCGACAACGTTGCGCCCGAAGCCGGACTCCAGCAGGGACTCGAGCTCCTCCATGGCTTCCCGTGACTGGGCCACGCAGGCCACCGCCGTGCGGATATAGTCACGCATGGGGTCGGCCAGGGGGTCGGGCATCCGCATCTTGCGGCCGAGCATGATGCCGGTAATGTCGCGCACCTTGTTGGCCATCTTGTCCTGGACGCTGATCAGGTCGAGAAGGTCGGTGCGGGAGACCGGGAGGAAGAGGGTGTTGGGCAGGTTGAGACGCAGCTCGGTCTTGAGATCATCGGCTTCGTGCTCGAGGCGTGTGATCGACTCGCGAATCCTGGCTGCCTCTTCCCAATCTTCGGCCAGGGTGGCCTCGAAGAAGGGCAGCAGGAGGTCGGCACATTCGTTGGCCTTGACGATATGGGTCAGCAGCGGCTGGAATGGCGAGCGACCGAACATCGCCGAGAACGGGTTTGGCGTAACCATGGGATTTTCTCGGCTAGGGAAATGGCGGCGACAGTATAGTTATCCTGCCCCCCTCCGTCATGAAAAGATCATCCAAGCGTAACCACACCGAGGTGGCAGTCCGATGAGTCAGGAGATAGAGCTGAAGCTCGCCCTGGGCCCGAATGGCCCGACGATGCTTCGCCGCCACCCACAGCTGGCAGGCCTTGACAGCGTGGCGCAGCGGCTCGGCAATACCTATTTCGACACCCCCCAGGGCGACCTGGAGGCCGCCCGCATGGCGCTGCGCCTGCGCCGGATCGACGGCCGCGTGCTGCAGACGCTGAAGACCCGGGGCGAAGGCGGCGGTGGACTCTCCACCCGCGGCGAATGGGAGTGGGAGGTGTCGGGGCCGGGACTCGACCTCGAGGGCCTGGCGGAGCTCCCGCCGGCAGCGCTCGGCCGGCACGTGCTGGAGCGTCTGGCGCCTCGTTTCACCACCGATTTCCACCGCGAGACCCGCATGATCGATCACGACGGGGCACGCATCGAGGTGGCCCTGGATGAGGGAGAGATCGTTGCCGACGACCGGCGAGTGACGATTCGCGAGCTTGAGCTCGAGCTCAAGGCCGGCGAGCCCGAGGCGCTCTGGTCACTGGCCGAGACGCTGGCGGGCTCGGTGTCGCTGCGCCCCTCGGACACCAGCAAGGCCGCACGGGGCGGCGCCCTGCTCGGCGGCGCCTGGCAGTTGCCCGAGGGTGGCACGCCGAGCGCCTGGCTGCATCGTGCCGTCGTGGCGCTGGATGCCCTGGCCGATACCGACGATGAGGCCTGGCGCTGCGAGGCCGGCAGCGCCCTGAAGCGGCTGGCCGAGGCGAACGGCGGCGACTTTCGCGAAGCGGCCCGGGAACTGGCCAAGGCGCTGTCCGGATCGACCTGGCTGACCCCGGCGTTTGGCCTTACCATGGTGCGTCTGGCCCGCCGGCTGCCCGCCGACCGCGATCTCGCCTGATCCCATCCCCTCGATCCGGCCCAAGGAAACGTGCCATGAATCGCGAATTCAAACCCGGCGGTGAGGGCCTGCGCACCCGTGCCTTCCAGATCATCTTCGAGTCGAATACCCCACTGGCCAGGGGCTTCGATATCGTACTGATCGTGATGATACTGGCCAGCGTGCTGGTGGTAATGCTCGATAGCGTGGATGGCTATGCGGCCCGCTGGGGCGACCTCTTCTTCTGGCTGGAGTGGGGCTTCACCATCGCCTTCACCCTGGAGCTGGCGGTGCGCCTCTACTGCCTGGAACGACCCCTCGACTACCTGAAGAGCTTCTACGGAGTGGTCGATGTGATCGCCGTCATGCCCACCTGGCTGGCGCTTATCATCCCTGGCGCCCAGGCCCTGCTGATCGTGAGAGTGCTCAGGGTGCTGCGGATCTTCCGCATCCTGCGGCTGATGCAGTTCGTCGGCGAAGGACGGCTGCTGATGGAATCGCTGCGACGCGCCCTGCATCCGATCTTCCTGTTCCTGATCACAGTGCTCTTCCTGGTGACCATCTTCGCTTCGCTGATCTACCTGATCGAGCCCGCCGAGGCCGGCTTCACCAGCATCCCCCAGGCGGTGTACTGGGCCATCGTCACCTTGACCACGGTGGGCTACGGCGACATCGTTCCGGTCACCCCGCTGGGCCAGGGGCTCTCGGTCATGGTGATGCTCACCGGCTATTCGATCATCGTGGTGCCCACCGGGGTGTTTTCGGCGGAGGTGATCCGTTCGGTCCGTCAGGAGCGCTACTCCGATCAGGCCTGCCCCGGCTGCGGCCATGACCAGCATGACCGGGTCGCGAAGTACTGTCTGAAGTGCGGCACCTGGCTCGACGAGGAGACACCCGACCCACACCTCTCCGAGGAAGAGCAGGAAGCTTGGTGGCAAGCCCGGGAGGGCAAGGGGGACGACGCGGACGACAAGAACGACAGGACACAGGAGTCGCCGCCGGGCTGAGCCGGCGGCGGCGTCGTGCCGGCGAGGGCACCTACTCCCGGAACGGCTCGACGTCGCCGCGCCCTTCGCGGAGGATCGTCGGCGGCAGATCGCGCAGGTCCACCACGCTGGTGGGCTCCAGATGGCAGGCGCCACCGTCGATGATCAGGTCGAGTTGAGACCCGAAGCGGTCACGGATCTCCTCGGCATCGGTCATCGGCAGTTCCTCGCCCGCGGGAATCAGTGTCACGCTCATCAGCGGTTCGCCCAGGGCGTCGAGCAGCGCATGGGTGATGGCATGATCCGGCACCCGTACTCCGATGGAGCGGCGCTTGGGGTGCAGCAACAGCCGCGGCACCTCGGTGGTGGCACTGAGGATGAAGGTATAGGCGCCGGGCGTATGGGCCTTGAGCAGCCGGAACACGGCGTTGTCCACCTTGGCGTAGGTGCCGATCTCCGAGAGATCGGAGCAGACCAGGGTGAAGTTGTGCTTGTCGTCCAGCGCACGCAGCCGCTTGATCTTCTCGACGGCCTTCTTGTCGCCGAGATGACAGCCCAGTGCATAGCCCGAGTCGGTGGGATAGGCCACCACTCCACCCGAACGGATGATCTGTATCGACTGGTCGATCAGGCGTTTCTGTGGATTGTCGGGGTGAATCTGGAAGAACTGGCTCATGGTCAAGCTCCCTGTGAAATGGCCATGCGAATCATGAAGTGTCTACGGCGCGTCGAAGCAAGCGGCAAGCCTGGGGTGGGTCCAGACCGGTGGCGTGGCGGTTCGCGGCACCGGGCTCATGCTGCCCGGTGCCAGGTGGCCGCCGGGAAAGTGGAAATCGCTGCCCAGCGAGGCGTAGAGCCCCCGCTCCTGGAGCTGGCGAGCCAGATCGCGGGTGGCATCGGCGTTCTGGAAACCGCTGACCAGTTCGGCGGCCTCGCCGCCCGCCTCGCGGAAATCATCCAGCAGCAGGCCGCGCTTGCGCCGTGTGAGTCCGTGGCGCAGCGGATGGGCCAGCACCGCCACCCCACCCGCCGCGACGATCCAGGACACCGCCTCGGCGATCAGCGGCCATAGGGACTTCACATCCCCGGCCTTGCCGTCACCCAGATGCTTCTTGAAGGCGATGCCGACATCGGGCACCAGCCCCGCGGCGACCAGCGCCCGGGCGAAGTCGGGACGACCCAGGGGGCGCTCGCTGCCGGCCTGCTCCCGGGCTCTTGCCAGGGCATCGGCCAGGCCGATCTTCTCCAGCCGCTCGGCGATCTTGAGCGCACGTCGGTTCCGGGCCTGGGCCTGGGACGCCAGCCCCTCCACCAGGGGGCCGCGAGCACCTTCCGGCAGCAGCCCCACCACGTGGATGTTGTGGCCTCGCCACTGGGTGGAGAGCTCGGTGCCCGCCATCAGGACGATGCCCTGCCGCCCGGCTGCCGCCGTCGCTTCGGGCACGCCGGCCAGGGTATCGTGGTCGGTCAGCGCCATATGGGTAAGCCCCCGCTCCCGACACAGCATCACCAGCGCCTCGGGCGACAGGGCGCCATCCGAGGCAGTGGAGTGCATGTGCAGATCGATTGACAGCGGTTCGGGGTCGCCCTCGAAACGGGCGGGAAGTCGGGGCATTGGCATGACGCCGGCTGGGGACTTTGTCAGAATGGGCTTTCCATGGTGCGCGCCCGGCCGTTGCCGGTCAATCATGGGCGCATCCTGCGGCGCCAGCCGCCCAACCCGAGGACATCACTGCCATGCTCTACGCCATCATCAGCGAAGACGTCGACAACAGCCTGGAACGCCGCCTGGCCGCACGCCCGGACCACCTGGCGCGCCTGGAGACCCTGCGCGATGAGGGTCGCCTGATCCTGGTTGGCCCCCACCCGGCCATCGACAGCGAGGACCCGGGCGAGGCCGGCTTCACCGGCAGCCTGGTGGTCGCCGAATTCGAGAACCTCAAGGAGGCTCAGGCCTGGGCCGACGCCGACCCGTACATGATCGCCGGGGTCTACGCCAGGGTGACGGTGAAGCCGTTCAAGAAGGTCATGCCCTGACCCTGTCGATCCACGGCATCTTGTCCACAGACGGGTTTTGCACAGAGACTGTGGATAACGCTGTTGAAACGCGGCGGACGCTTTCCGCCAGCCGGCATGGGGGGCCGTCGCGTCGCCGTTGATCAGAGAGTGATCAGCACCCTCCCCTTGCCCAGCCCCCCACCGATGGAGCCCCCGTGACCGCCCCCCCCGATGGCATGCCCCCCCTCGCCGCCCTGGAGTCCCCCCGCCTCGACTGGCAGCGTGACGATACCGGCGAGGAGGCGCCCCGCTCCGCCGACTTCGATGACGTCTACTTCTCGCGCCATGATGGCCGTGCCGAGACCGAGCATGTCTTCCTCGGCGGTAACCGGCTGCCGGAACGCTTCGCCAGCTGGCGGGAGAGGCGCCCGTTCGTGATCGGTGAGACCGGTTTCGGCACCGGACTCAATATGCTGTGCGCCTGGGCCTGCTTCAACGCCCATGCCGCGGCAGGGGCGCGGCTGCACCTGGTCTCCACCGAGAAGTTTCCGCTCGACCGCGAGGATCTGGCCCGGGCGCTGGCCATCTGGCCCGACCTGGCCCGCCACGCCGAGGCGCTCGTGGCCCAGTGGCCCGAACCGGTAGCGGGAGTGCATCGTCTGCGCCTCGACCGGGGAGTCACCCTGGACCTGCACTTCGGCGATGCGGCCGAACGTCTGGCGCTACTCGATGGACGGGTCGATGCGTGGTTCCTGGACGGTTTCGCCCCGTCGAAGAACCCGGAGATGTGGCAGCCCGAGCTGTTCGAGGCCATGGCCGCACGTTCGCGCCCCGGCGCCACCTTCGCCACCTTCACCTGTGCCGGGGTGGTCAAGCGCGGACTCAAGGCGGCGGGCTTCGCCTGGCGCAAGGTGCCGGGCTTTGGCCGCAAGCGCGAGATGCTGGCCGGGGAGGTCGCCGCACCGACCGAGGATGCGCGACGTGATGGCACGCCCTGGTTTACCCCGCCCCCGGCACGGCCATCGCATCGGGTGGCGGTGATCGGCGCCGGCATCGCCGGCACCAGCGTGGCCGCCGCCCTGGCCGAGCGCGGCGTGGTGGTGACACTGTTCGACCGAGAGTGCCCCGGTGCCGGAGCGTCCGGCAACGCCCAGGGAGCGCTCTATGTGAAGCTTGCCGCCGAGACCAACCACCAGAGCCGGGTCTATCTGGCCGGCTTGCTGCACAGCCGGCGCTGGCTTTCGCGCCTCGACCCCGGGCAGACGCTGTGGTCGCCCTGCGGCGTGCTGCAGCTGGCGCTCAATGAGAAGGAGCAGGCGCGCCAGGCGCGCTTCCTGGAACGGCACCCGCTACCGTCAGGCGTCGTGGAGGAGACGAGCGTCGAACAGGCCACCGAACGCGCCGGTGTCGACACGGAGGCACCGGCCCTGGACTACCCCCAGGCCGGCTGGGTGCGTCCGAGAGCCCTCTGCCAGCGGCTGGCAGAGACGCCCGGCATTGCCTTTCGTCAGGCAGAGGTGATCCGCCTGACGGCCGAGTGCGACGGCTGGCGCCTGCTGGTCGGCGACGGCACGACGCTCGACGTCGATCAGGTGGTGATCGCCACGGCGACGCTGGCCAACGGCTTCCCGCAGACCCGCACCCTGCCCCTCCAGCCGGTGCGCGGCCAGGTGAGCCGAGTGCGCCTTGCGCCGGACGCTCCGGGTCTGGGTCGGGTGGTATGTGCCGGCGGCTATGTGCCGCCGCCGCTGGACGGCTGGCTCACCTTCGGGGCCACCTTCTTGCCCAACGACGCCGACAGCGGGGTTCGCGAGAGTGACCACCTTGCCAACCTGGCCGAGCTCGAGCGCACCCTGCCCGCCTATGTGGCCGTCCTGCGCGACGGGGGCGCCGACCTTACGCCGAGCGGCCTCGAGGGGCGCGCCGGGGTGCGGGCGGCGAGCCCGGACAAATCACCCTACGCCGGCCCGGTGCCCGACGCCGAGGCGTGGCAGGAGGATTACGCCGAACTGGCCAGGGACGCAACGCGGATTCCCGACATCCCCGGCCGCCACCATGACGGGCTCTGGATCAGCGCCGCCCACGGCTCCCGGGGTCTGTCCAGTGCACCGCTCTGCGCGGAGCTGCTGGCTTCGCGTATCTGCGACGAACCGCTGCCCCTGGAGCAGCCGCTGGTGGACCATCTCCATCCGGGTCGACGGCTGATCCGCGACCTCGTGCAAGGGAAGCATGGATCAGCCGCCGCAGGCGCCGGAAACAGCTCGTAGGGGGGAGTTACACCCTAGCCCTCTTCGTCGTCGGCCAGGTCGCGGCCGAAGGCGCGCCACTGGGCCAGGGTCATCACCTCGGTGGTCTCGGTCTGCAGGTCGTGGGCGATGATCAGCTCGCTGCGCTCGAGCTGGCGCTTGACCTCGACGACCCAGCCACCCATGCCCTCGCCGGTATCGGTGGTGTCATAGCCCTCGCGGGTGACAAAGGCCTCCAGCAGGGCATCCAGGGTCTCGCCCGGCAGCATGCGGTAGGGGACCTCCAGGAAACGTCCGCTCATGTTGCGTCCTCCTCGTCGTCACGCCTCTTCATATCACTCTGCTCCTCATCACCCTGCTCCCCATCACTCGCGTTGATAGCATCCTCTTCCAGGTCACTCTCCCCGGCCTCCCAGGCGGCCAATCGTTCGAGGAAGGCCGCCTCGTCGAGCACCGGCACGCCAAGCTGCATGGCCTTCTCCAGCTTGCTGCCGGCGGCCTCCCCGGCGACCAGGCCGGCGGTCTTCTTCGACACGCTGCCTGCGACCTTGGCGCCCAGCGCCTGAAGACGCGCCTTGCCCTGGTCACGGGTCATGCCCTCCAGGGTGCCGGTGAGCACCCAGGTCTGCCCGACCAGAGGCTGTGGCCGCTCGACGACGGCTTCCTCCTCCCAGTCAAGGCCGCAGGCGATCAGCTCGGCGATGGTCTCGCGGTTGTGGGGCTGACGAAAGAAGGTGTGCACATGGGCGGCAACGATGGGACCCACCTCCTCCACCGCCTCGAGATCGGCCAGCTCGGCGCTCATCAACGCCTCCAGGGTACCGAAGTGTCGCGCCAGGTTGGCCGCCGTGGCCTCGCCCACCTCGCGAATCCCGAGGGCATAGATAAAGCGTGCCAGGGTCGTGGCCCTGGCCTTCGACAGCGCCGCCACCAGGTTCTCGGAGGACTTCTTCCCCATGCGCGGCAGCTCGGCCAGCCGCTCCGCTTCCAGACGGAACAGATCCGCCGGCGTGGTGACCCAGTCGCGCTCGACCAGCGCCTCGATCAGCTTCTCACCGAGGCCATCGATATCCAGCGCGCGGCGGGAGGCAAAGTGCTTGAGCGCCTCCTTGCGCTGGGCGGGGCAGTAGAGCCCGCCGGAGCAGCGCGCCACCACCTCGCCCTCCAGGCGCTCGATCTCGGCGTCACACACCGGGCATCGCTCGGGAAAGAGGATCTCCCTGGCGTCTGACGGGCGCCGCTCCTCCATCACCCGCACCACCTGGGGAATCACATCGCCCGCGCGACGGATGACCACGGTGTCACCGATCATGACACCGAGCCGACGAATCTCGTCGGCATTGTGCAGGGTGGCATTGGAGACGGTGACCCCGGCCACCGAGACGGGCTCGAGGCGAGCCACCGGGGTGATGGCACCGGTGCGCCCCACCTGGAACTCCACGTCATTGAGCCGCGTGGACTGCTCCTGGGCGGGAAACTTGAAGGCGATGGCCCAGCGCGGCGCCCGAGCCACGAAACCCAGCTCGCGCTGCAGGCGCAGGTCGTTGACCTTGATCACCGCGCCGTCGATGTCGTGACCCAGTCCATCGCGCTTTTCCCCCAGGCGCCGGCAGTAGTCGACCACGCCGGTCGCTCCCTTGACCACCGCGAGCTCCCTGCTGGTGCGAAAGCCGAAGTCGCCGAGACGCGCCATCAGGGCGCTGTGGGTAGCGTCACCCGAGGGCGGCTCGATGCGCGCCACCTGATAGGCGCTGAACGACAGGGGCCGGGTGGCGGTGACCCTGGGGTCGAGCTGACGCAGGCTGCCGGCTGCGGCATTGCGCGGATTGGCGAAGACCTTGGCATCCCCGGCACGGGCTCGCTCGTTCATCGCCTCGAAGCTTGCGTGGTCGATGGTCACCTCGCCGCGCACCTCGAGCAGTGCGGGGGGCGATTCACCGCGCAGGCGCAACGGCACCGAGCGCAGGGTGCGCAGGTTGGAGGTGATGCCCTCTCCGGTCCGGCCATCGCCGCGGGTGGCGCCGCTGATCAGCACGCCCGCTTCGTAGACCAGTGACACCGCAGCGCCGTCGAGCTTGGGCTCGCAGCAGAAGGCGAGTTCGTCGCCCGCCACTTCGAGTCGCTCGGCCACCCGGGTCACGAAGGCGGCCAACTCCTCTTCGCTGAAGGCGTTGTCCAGCGACAGCATCGGCACGGCGTGCTCGACCTCGGGGAACCCCGCGTCTGGCGGCGCCCCGATCCGCTGGGTGGGCGAGTCCGGCGTCACCAGATCCGGGTGAGCGGACTCGATCTCCTGAAGACGGCGAAGGCGACGGTCATAGTCGGCGTCGGTGAGGCTCGGGTCATCAAGCACATAGTAGCGATGGTTGGCATCGTCGAGCTCGGCGCGCAGGCGCGTCACCTCGTCGAGGAGCGGCTGATCAGCGTTGGTCATGGAGTGCGGTGTCTCGATCGTTGACGGGGCCTGGCGTCGGATCGCTCAAGGCCGAAAGCACGCAAGGCAGCCAGCTTACCAAAGCGACACCCCCCGGTGGGATGCCGGGGGGTGTGGACTTGCTGCCTGGCGCCTGTCGCTAGTTCACCTGATAGCGGTGCAGGCGATGGCGGCGCACGAACTCCTGCACGCGCTGCCGGGCGAACTCGACGGTCTGGGCGGTCATCACGCTGTGATTCTCGTCCTTCAGTTCACCGCCCAGGTGGCGAACGATCACCATGGCGGTCTCCACCATGGCCTCGAAGGCCGCGGAGGAGTCGTCGGCGCCGGGCAGCGGCATCAGCAGGGTGATGCCGGGCGTGCGGAACTCGTCCATGGCGGCGATGGGGAAACTGCCGGGCTTGACCACGTTGACCATGGAGAACTGCAGACGGCTCTCAGTGTCTTCGGTTTCGAAGCGGTGGAACACCTTCATGTCGCGATCATAGCGAAGGCCACAGGCCATCATCAGATCGAGCAGCGCCGCGCCGGAAAAGCCCTCGTCATCGCGTGACATCACGCTGATCACGATGAGCTCGCTGGCCGCACTCAGCGTCTCACGGGCGTGTTCGGCGCTGACGTCGAGACGCAGAGCCTTCTCAAGCACCGGGTGTACGCGCACCTTGTCGGTATTCAGTGCTGGCTCGAACTCGTGGTCCAACTCGGACTCAGCGCCGTAAGCGTCATCCGGATACGACACATCGGATTCGACCTCTGCGGACTCGGGGGAGAGATCGCGTTTTCGAGCGCGTGGCGCAGCGAACAGCGGGTCGTTGTCGTCGGCCTCGGCAACGGCCTGGGCCTGCTGGCGACGGCGTTCGGCTTCCCGAGCCACCTGTTCCGCCTGGGCCTGTTCGCGCGCCAGGCGCTGACGCTCGGCGTCCAGGGCTGCCTTCTCGGCCTTCGCTTTATCGCGGCGGGCCTTCTCGAGACGCCTTTGCTCTCGGCGCTCGGACAGCGTCTTCTGCAGGGAGGCGCCGAAACGCTGGACGGAGGCACCAACGCGCTTGGAACCGTTCTTGAAGGAATCGCCCATGCCTTCCAGGTCCACCAAACGATAATGCTCGTCATCATGGGGACGGCTGTCATGGTCTTCGGGGTCCGCTACCAAAGGCGCGTCGCTGGCAACCAACGGCTCGTCGGCGGCTGTCCTCCGGGCAGAATCATCGTCCAGCGCAGAGAGGCTGGGCTCGCGGCGCTCATGAGCCTGCTCAACGGAGTCGG
>PWEV01000015.1 GCA_003553625.1 Halomonas sp. | reverse complement strand
CGGCGGGTCTACCCCGTGCATCGGCTTGACCGCCCCACCTCCGGGGTGATGCTGTTCGCCCTCACGCCGAAAATTGCCAAGCGGCTCAGCGAGGCCTTCACCGAGCGCCAGGTGGCCAAACGCTACCTGGCGGTGGTGCGCGGCATCGGTCCCCTGGTCGACAGGCTCGAGTATCCGCTGCGCGAGGAGGATGGCAGCCGCCCCAAGGCCGAGATGCCCGCCATGGAAGCGGTCACCGAGATAAGGCGCCTGGATAGCGTAGAATTGCCGGTGCAGGTGGATCGCTATCCGCACAGTCGCTATTCACTGATGGAGGCGCGCCCACTCACCGGGCGACGCCATCAGATCCGCCGCCATCTGTCCCAGCGCGGCTACCCGATCATCGGCGATGCCAAGCACGGCAAGGGCAACCACAACCGCTTCTTCGCCGAGCGACTGGACGCCCCGCGGCTGCTGCTGGCCGCCACCGGGCTGGACCTCGAGCATCCGGTGACCGGGCGGCCACTGCGTTTGAGCTGCGCCCTGGACGCCACCATGACGGCGCTGTTCCAGCGCTTCGGCTGGGCCGGCCACCTGCCGGTGGACACCGTGCAGGAGACCCCGTCCCATCATGAACCCGCCGCCACCGACTGACCGACACGCCACCATGACCAATCTGCCTTTCACCTCTTCCGCCATCGCCCCCCAGGACTCCGTCGACACGGACGACTACGCCCTGCGCTTCGGCGGCATCCGGCGGCTCTATGGCACCCGCGCCTTCGCGCGCTTGCGCTCTGCCCACGTGGTGGTGGTGGGCGTGGGCGGCGTGGGCAGCTGGACCGTGGAGGCGCTGGCCCGCTCCGGCATCGGTCGGCTCACCCTGATCGACCTGGACGACGTCTGCGTCTCCAACGTCAATCGTCAGCTCCATGCCCTGGACGGCACTATCGGCCGGCCCAAGGTCGACGTGCTGGCCGAGCGCTGCCGGGCCATCCAGCCTGGCATCGAGGTGGTGGCGGACACCGCCTTCGTCACCCCCACCAACCTGGCCGAACGCATCCCAGAGGATGCCGATCATGTGGTGGACGCCATCGACAGCGTGGTGGCCAAGGCGGCGCTGATCGCCTGGTGCAAACGGCGCAAGCTGCCGATCACCGTCACCGGTGCCGCCGGGGGCCAGATCGATCCCACCCGCATCCGAGTCGGGGATCTGGCCCGCACCGAGCACGACCCCCTGCTGGCCAAGGTGCGCGCTCGGCTGCGCCGCGACCACGGCTTCTCGCGCAACCCGAAGCGGCGCTTCTCGGTGGAGTGCGTCTACTCTGACGAACAGCTGGTCTACCCGGCCAGCGACGGCGAGGTTTGCCTCCAGAAACCCGGCAGCGGCGAGTCCACCCGGCTGGACTGCGCCTCCGGCTTCGGCGCCGCCACCTTCGTCACCGGCAGCTTCGGCTTCACCGCCGCCTCCCGGGTGCTGGCCCGGCTGGCGAAAAGAGCCGCGATGTCTGCCGCCGATGACATCTCGATGCCCTGAGCTCACCCTTCAATCCCCTGATGCCCCATTTCCAGCTCCACAGTCCCTGACAACTTGCCCATGGAGTCTGCCATGTCCCGCCTGCTTCCCGCCCCCGGCATCTACGCCCACTACAAGGGCAACCGCTACGAGGTTCTGGGCCTGGCCCACCATAGCGAGACCGAGGAGCCCCTGGTGGTCTACCGCGCCCTCTACGGTGAATACGGCCTCTGGGTTCGCCCCCTGGACAACTTCACCGAGCTGGTCGAGGTGCAGGGCGAACCGGTGCCGCGCTTCGAGCTCGAGAAGGCGTTCTGACGCCCCTTATGCTGACGCCCCTTAGCGCTGGCCGCGGTGGGCCCATCCGGTCATCCGCTTCTCCAGCAGCGCGAACAGCTCGTACATCACCATGGCCATGGCGCTGATCACGATCAGCCCGGCAAACACCAGCGACATGCGCATCTGTGAGCCGGCGCTCATCATCAGGTAGCCGATGCCCTGGTTGGAGGCAACGGTCTCCGAGACCACGGTACCCACGAAGGCCAGCGTGATGGCGATCTTCAGCGAGGCGAAGAAGTAGGGCAGCGAGCGCGGCAGGCCCACCTTGAGCAGCACGTCCAGGCGCTTCGCCCCCAGCACCCTCAGCACGTCCTCCAGTTCCGGCTCCAGGGTCGCCAGGCCGGTGGCCACGTTGACCACGATGGGAAAGAAGCAGATCAGGAAGGCGGTGAGAATCGCCGGCACCGAGCCGATGCCGAACCACACCACGAGTATCGGCACGAAGGCCACCTTGGGGATGGCGTTGAAGCCCACCAGCAGCGGATAGCAGGCGTGGTAGAGGAAGCGCGATGAGCCGACGATAAAGCCCAGCACCAGCCCCACCGCCACGCCCAGGCCAAAGCCCGCCATGGTGGTCCAGAAGGTCTGCCAGGAGTGCATCCCGATGGGGCCGGCGAAGGTGACCAGGGCCTGGGCGGTGGCCGAGGCGCTGGGGAAGATGAAGGGCGGCACCTTGAACAGACGCACCGTCACCTCCCAGATCACGATCAGGGCCAGCACGGCGATCCAGGGGGCCAGGCGTTCAAGCAGCCGGTTGTTCTTGGTCATGAGGGGTCCTCAGCTGCCGCGGATGGTGCCGATCCGCGAGCGAAGTTCCTGCACCAGGCCGGTGAAGGGCGTCTCGAAGGTCATTTCCAGCTCGCGCGGGCGCGGGAAGTCGATCCGTCGCCGCTCGAGGATGCGGCCGGGGCGGCGGCTCATCACGTAGACGGTATCGGCCAGGAAGGCCGCCTCGCGCAGATCGTGGGTCACCAGCACCACGGTGAAGCGCTGGGCTTCCCAGAGGTCGCGCAGCACGCACCACAGCTCCTCCCGGGTGAAGGCGTCCAGGGCGGCGAAGGGCTCGTCGAGCATCAGCAGCCGGGGGCGGTGGATCAGCGCCCGGCAGATGGAGGCGCGCTGCTGCATCCCCCCGGAGAGCTGCCAGGGGTACTGATCCTCGTAGCCCGCCAGGCCCACCGTGGCCAGCAGCTCCCGAGCCCAGCCCTCGAACTCGGCCCGGCGTTTGCGGAACTGCGAGCGGTAGGGCTTGACGATCTCCAGGGGGAGCAGCACGTTGTCCAGGGTGGTGCGCCAGGGCAGCAGGTTGGCGCTCTGGAAGGCCATGCCGCAGATCTTCAGCGGCCCTCCCACCGGTGCGCCGTCGACTCGCACGCTGCCCGCGGTCGGCGCGTTCAAGCCGGTGCACAGCTTCATGAAGGTGGACTTGCCGCACCCCGAGGGGCCCACGAATGCCACGAACTCGCCCTCCTCGATGGTGAGCGAGATCTCCTCGATGGCGTTGCCCGAGTCGTCATAGGCCAGGCTGACCTGGTCGAAGGCCACGAAAGGCGTTGCCGGCCCGGGCGGTGCAACGGTGTTCTGGTCCAGGGTGGCGGGTGCCGTCATGCTCAGTCTCCCTGGCCCGGGAAGATCATGCGCTCGCCCAGTTCGGGCAGGTAGCGGGAGGTGAAGACCCGCTCCGCCGAGGGCACCTCGGGCAGGTCATAGGCGTCGGCCACCAGCTGGATAGCGTTGGTCAGGCGCGCCTCGTCCACCGCACCGGCACCGTGGGCGCGGGCCTCCTCGGTGTCGATCACGCTATCGATGGCCAGCTTGAGCCGCCGGGTCTCCATCTCCACGTCGATCAGACCGTCACGGGCCAGCACATAGTCGATGGCCCCCTCGGGGTCAGCCAGGGTCTCGGCCAGCGCGCGATTGAAGGCGCGCAGGAAGCCGGCCACCGCCTCGGGGTTCTCCTCGGAAAAGGACTCGCTGGCAATGATGGCGTTCCCGTAGAGTGGCACGCCGAAATCCGGGAAGGGCATGATGGTCAGGTCCTCTTCGCCCATGCCGCGCCCCTCGAGGTTGAGCAGGCTGGTGAAGTAGAAACCGGTGATGGCGTCCACGTCACCGCGCACCAGCAGCGTCTCGCGAAGGGTCGGATCGACATTCTGCCACTCGACGTCATCGGCATCGAGGCCATTGGCGGCGGCGAAGATGCCCCAGGCGCGGTAGCCGGTATCGAAGGCCGGTGCGGCAATCGACTTGCCCGCGAGGTCCGCCGGCGACTCGATGCCACGATCCTTTCGGGCGAAGACCGACGCCGGGGAGCCGTCATAGACCACGTAGACCCCCTGGATACCGGGGCCATCAGGATTCTCGGCCAGGAACTCCACCAGGGCGTTGAGATCCCCGAAGCCCATCTCGTAAGCCCCGGAGGCCACGCGGTTGATGGCGCCGGCAGAGCCGCTGCCGGAGTCGACCTGGACGTCGAGATTCTCCTCGGCGAAGTAGCCGCGTTCCACCGCCATCAGGAAGGGTGCCGAGGGGCCCTCGAAGCGCCAGTCGAGCTGGAAGCGGATGCGAGTCTCGTCGGCCAGAACGGAACTGGCAAGGACGGCACCGGCAAGTGACAGGCCGAGCACGCCGCCCAGCAGACCGGCGTAGTTTGGAAGATGACGACTCATGGAAATGCCCTCGCGCTGATCGGTTGTTGTCATGATGATGCAGGAAGCCTGCCAGGTTGGCGGCCTGACCTCTCGGTCAGGGCCGGCGCGCAATGGCGGAGCAGCCACCGCGTCTGAACCGGCCCCATGACGGCGCAAAGCCCGACGCCCCGGCGGGGACTATGCACCAGCGTAGAACATCGGCGGGAAATGGGACGCCCGAGCCAGGAAACGCAACCGGCGCCACAAGGGCGCCGGTTGAAAGTGCGGAACGAGGTGGGGACGAAGGCTTACTCTTCGCCGGCGACCTGCATCTGCTTGAGCATGTAGTTCTCGATGCCGACCTTGTCGATCAGGCCAAGCTCGGTCTCGATATGGTCGATATGATCTTCTTCATCGGCGAGGATGTCGCGGAAGAGATCGCGGCTAACATAGTCCTTGACCTGCTCGCAGTAGGTGATCGCCTCGATATAATCGGCACGCCCTTCGTGTTCGATCTTGAGATCACACTCGAGCATCTCGCGGACGTTCTGGCCAATATTGAGCTTGCCAAGGTCCTGGAGGTTGGGCATGCCTTCGAGAAAGAGGATGCGCTCGATCAACTTGTCGGCGTGCTGCATTTCCTCGATGGACTCGCCGTACTCCCATTTGGCCAGTTTCTGCAGACCCCAGTCCTTGTAGATCTTGGCGTGCAGGAAGTACTGGTTGATCGCCACCAGCTCATTGCCCAGCGCCTTGTTGAGATGCTCGATGACCTTGCTGTCGCCTTTCATGGATTCACCTTGTGTCTTTCGTCGGAGGAAGTGTCGATGCAGCTTGGCATGCCAAGGACGGCATTGCCAGGCGCTGTCCAACAGTCTAGCGAATTATGACGAAAAACCAATTAAATCAACCGTCTGATAACGAAATCGAGAATGATCCAGATTCCATCAGACGGCGTAGGCGAGATCCCCGGCGCCCAACATCAGCTCGTCCTTCACAGCCTCGCGGGGGATGCCCTTGCCCTGACAGGCACACTTGCCGCACTGGGTGCCGCAGCCTGTCTCGCGCTGTACCTCGCGCCAGCTGCGAGCGCCGTCCTCGACGGCTCGACGAATCTGGTGGTCTGAGACCCCCTTGCAGAGACATACGTACATCGACATCACCTCGCTGATGACTGCAAGGACAAATGTAAATGATTCGCATAGGCTCTTGCAAGCAGGAAGCGACCAATGCCTGATGCCGATCACGCTATCCCGTCATTTGGCTGGCTTGGGCACCACCACCACCCGCGTGCCGGAGACGATATCGCCCCAGCTGCGTCGCTCGGCGTCGAAGAGGACCCACAGGTAGCCGAGCCCCAGCACGGCGATGGAGACGATGGCCATAACGCAGCGTAGCAACGACTGGGCCGGCGTGATGGAGCGGCCGTCGAGGGTCTGGACGCGCAGTCGCCAGGCCTGCATCCCCAAGGTTGTGCCGCCGCGTACCCAGCAGAAGGTGAAGAAGGCGAAGGCCGAGGCCAGCAGCAGGAGCTGCAGCGACAGTGCCCAGAACGCACCATCTCCCACCTGCTCGGCGGAAACCCCCAGCAGATAGCGCCCGGCCAGCAGGTGCAAGCCAGCCACCAGAAGCCAGATGGCCGCCACCAGGAAACCGTCGTAGATCATGGCACCCAGCCGGCGAGCAAGCCCCGCCGGCCAGACATTGTCCAGGTTGCCGAAACGTCGTTGCATGGGAGTTCCTTTCTCAGGCGGTTCGCCGCAGCAGGTAGAGCCCCACGGCGGCACAGATCAGGGTCGGTGCCAGCACCGCCCAGGCGGGCGAGAAGCCGAACACCATCGAGGCCGGCGCCAGCAGATCCTGCAGGTACTTGAAGACCAGACCGGTGACCACGCCGTAGAAGACCCGGGTGCCGGCGGCCACGGTCCGCAGGGGGCCGAAGACGAAGGAGGCCGCCACCAGCACCAGCGAGCCCATGGTCAAGGGCATCAGCATCTTCTGCCAGAAATAGAGCAGCGGCTGGGTCGCCGCCTGCCCCTGGGCCTGCAGGTAGCGGGCATAGGCCAGAAGCTCGCTGGGCGCCTGACTGTTGATGGGGCGCAGCAGTCGGTTGAGCTGCTCCGGCGTCAGGCTGGTCTCCCAGGGCATGACCTCGTGGCGTTCCGCCTCGGTGCGTTCTTCAAGGAAGCGCGTGACCTCCACGCCCTCCAGCCGCCAGCTACCGTCGCGCCAGGCGGCACGCTCGGCGCTGGCGGCCTCCACCAGGCGCTGGCCCTCGAAACGGTACCGGGTCAGGTCGAGCACGGTATCGTCGGCGCGGATGGCCCCGAACCGATAGAAGCTGTCTCCTTCGCGCTGCCAGCCGCCGCGCTCGGTGACCACGGCCCCGGCGCCCTGGATACGCTCCAGGCGCCAGGCATTGGCAAACTGCTCGGTACGTGGGGCGACGTACTCGGCGACCAGCAGCACTACCACGATCACCAGGATGATCGGCTTCATCGCGCCCCAGAGGATGCGGGTCAGCGAGCGACCGGCGGCACGCATCACGGTGAGCTCATTGCTCGAGGCCATGCTGCCCAGGCCGATCAGCGCACCGATCAGCACACCCACAGGGGCATATTGATAGAAACGCCAGGGCAGCCGCATCGCGAGGTAGAGCAGCACATGAAAGGCGCCATAGTCGCCTTCCACGTCGTCCAGGTCGTTGATGTAGGTGATCACCAGGTCCAGGCCCAGCAGCACCACCTGCACCACGATGATGGCTCCCAGCACGTTGCGCGCCAGGTAGCGGTCGAAACGATCGGCAATCATCATCCGCTCATCCCCTTGCGCTGGGCGCGCGCCATCATGATTAGCCCTAGGGCAAGGAAGGCGCCATGGATCGGCCACATCCCCACCATGGCCGGCAGGGCACCGCGGCCGATGGCATCCAGGGCGGCCAGCAGCAGGCTCAGGTAGGCCACGTGCAGGAAGATCGCCGGCAGCAGCTTGGCGAACCGCCCCTGACGCGGGTTGACCCGAGAGAGCGGCATTGCCAGCAGGGTCAGGATGAAGACCATCAGCGGCAGGCCCAGCCGCCACTGCAGCTGGGCCTGGGCGCGAGTCGAGTCGTCGCGGAACAGCGACGCGGTGGTGGCGTACTCGGGCGCGTCGAGCTCGCGCAGCTCGTCCGTCTGGGAAAGGCGTACCGCATAGGTGTCGAACTCGAGCCGCTCGGCCTCGAAGCGCCCCGGGTCCACGCTGTAGCGTTCGCCGTCGGCAAGGACCAGGAAGCGACTTCCGGTTTCCCTGTCCAGGGTCTGGTAGCCCCCCTCGGCGCGGGTCATCGCCGTCTCCGGGGTCCCGTCTCGGCGCCGCTGCCGCTCGCTGATGAAGACGCCGCGCATCTCGCTGCCGTCATCACTGATCCCCTCCATATAGGCGGTGCGGCCGCTGCCGAACTCCTGGAAGCGACCCGGCGCCAGGGCCGAGAAGTCGATTCGGCTGCGCTGCTCCTCGAGCATCGTCGCGTTGTGCAGGGCGCCGGCAGGCGTCAGCCACAGGCTGCATAGTGCCACCAGAAGCGCCACCAGGGTGGCCGGCACCAGGCTCACCTGCAGCAGCCGGTTGGGGCTGGTGCCGCAGGCCACCAGCACGGTAATCTCGCTGTTGAGATAAAGCTGGCCATAGGCGAGCAGGATGCCGAGAAAGAAGGCCAACGGGAGGATCAGCTCGAGAAAACCCGGCAGATGGAACAGCATCAGGGTGCCGAGAATGCTGGCCGGGATGTCGCCCTCGGCGGCGTCACTAAAGTAGCGGATAAAGCGACTGCCCATGATCACCAGCAGCAGCACGCCGGCAACGGCGGCCATGGTCAGCAGGATCTCGCGGGTCAGGTAACGAAAGATGATCATGCGGCGCCTGCCATGCAATGGGGCCATGCCTTGGATACACTGGTTCGGCATGGCGACGTGTCGGCATTATCCAGAATCCCCCTGCACTTGTAACCCTAACCCTTGTAACCTCGACGCCTGCAACCAACACGCTTGCCTGTGGAGAAGCCATGGAATTCCCAGTAAAGACGGGTAACCCCGCCAAGGTCGAGACCGCCTGCCTCGTCATCCCGGTATATCAGGACGGCGAGCTGCTGCCCGCCGCCGCTCGTCTCGACGACGCCAGCGAGAAGCTCATCGGCCAGCTCATCGAGCGCGGCGACTTCGATGCCAAGCTGGGCAAGGTGCAGATGATTCCCTTCGCCCCGGGCCTCTCCACCGAGCGGCTGCTGCTGGTGGGCCTGGGTAAGCGCGACAAGTGCCAGGAGGCGGCCTTCCGCAAGTCGCTGGACGCCACCTTCACCGTCCTGGCAGACCTGCCCGTGGACGACTGCGCCGTGGCCTTCACCGACGTGCCCCTGGCCGGTCGTGATGCCGGCTGGAAGGCGCGCATGGTCGCCGAGGCGACCCACCGCGCGCTCTACCGCTTCGATCAGTTCAAGTCCGAGAAGGCACCACGTCCACCCCTGGAGAGGGTGACCCTGCTGGTCACCGAGGATAGCGACGCCGTTGGCGCCCGCGAGGGAGCGCGCATCGGCGACGCCGTGGGCCGGGGCATGAACACCGCCCGTACCCTTGGCAACCTGCCCGGCAACGTCTGCACCCCGAGCTACCTGGCCGAACAGGCCGAGGCACTGGGCAAGGCCTCCCGCGGCGCGCTGGCGGTGGAGATCCTCGACGAGGAGTCCCTGGAAGCGCTGGGCGCCCACAGCCTCCTTTCGGTGGGCCGCGGCAGCGAGCAGCCCTCGAGGTTGATCGTGATGAGATACCAGGGCGCCGAGGACCCCGACGAGGCCCCTCATGTGCTGGTGGGAAAGGGCATCACCTTCGACACCGGCGGCATCTCGCTCAAGTCCGGCGAAGGCATGGATGAGATGAAGTTCGACATGTGCGGTGCCGCCAGCGTGTTTGGCACCGTCGAGGCGGTGCTCGGTATCCGCCCGAAGGTCAACCTGGTCGCCATTGTCGCCGCCGCCGAGAACATGCCCGACGGTCGCGCCACCAAGCCCGGCGACATCATCAAGACCCTCAAGGGACTCTCCGTGGAGGTGCTCAATACCGACGCCGAGGGCCGCCTGGTGCTGTGCGACGCCCTGACCTACGCCGAGCGCTTCGAGCCGGCCAGCGTCGTGGACATCGCCACCCTGACCGGCGCCTGCATCATCGCCCTGGGCCACCACGCCACCGCCCTGCTCTCCAACGACGACGACCTGGCCCTGGACTTGCTCGACGCCGGCGAGGCGTCCTGGGACCGCGCCTGGCACATGCCGCTGTGGGATGAGTACCAGGAGCAGCTCGACTCCAACTTCGCTGACCTGGCCAACATCGGCGGCCGCCCGGCGGGCACCATCACCGCCGCCTGCTTTCTCTCTCGCTTCGCCGACAAGTTCCCCTGGGCGCACCTTGATATCGCCGGCACCGCCTGGTCCTCCGGCAAGGAGAAGGGGGCCAGCGGACGCCCGGTGGGCCTTCTGACCCAGTACCTGCTGGACCGGGAAGGCGACGCCGTGGTGGAAACCGAGGCGGAATAGCGGCGTGGGCTTGCGTTTTCCCTTCGTCGCCTTTCTCATGTGAGGTTGACGATGAATCCACGACCCGGGCCGGCTCTCGCCGGCCCGAACTTCCTGTATCACCCCGGGGCAGGCACGCCTCGGGCGTAGCGGAGACCCCTTGCCGTGTCGACTGCCAGCTTCGAACTCCTGCCCAATTCCACTCCCACGGCCGACTCGATCCGTGAGGATATCCTCGCCAACCCCGGTTTCGGCCAGTACTTTACCGACCACATGGCCCATGTGCGCTGGACCCTGGACGCCGATTGGCACGGTCGCGAGGTGCGGCCCTACGGACCGCTGACCCTGGACCCCGCCGCCGCCGTGCTGCACTACGCTCAGGAAATCTTCGAGGGCATCAAGGCCTATCGCCACGCGGACGGCTCCGTGTGGACCTTCCGTCCGGAGAAGAACGCCGAACGCTTCCGCCGCAGCGCCCGCCGTCTGGCGTTGCCGGAGCTCTCCGATGAGGACTTCATCGGCTCTCTCAAGGCGCTGCTGTCCCAGGACCATGCCTGGGTGCCCACACCGCGGAGTGAGGCCGACGAGTGCAGCCTCTATCTGCGCCCCTTCATGATCGCCAGCGAGAAGTTTCTCGGCGTGCGGCCGGCCCATGAAGTGGACTACTACGTCATCGCCTCACCCGCGGCGGCCTACTTCAAGGGCGGCGTGGAACCGGTCTCCATCTGGCTCTCCAGCCACTACAAGCGCGCCGCGCCGGGGGGCACCGGCTTCGCCAAGTGCGGCGGCAACTATGCCGCCTCCCTGGCCGCCCAGAAGGAGGCCAGCGCCCATGATTGCGGCCAGGTGGCCTTCCTGGATGCCGTCGAGAACAAGTGGATCGAGGAGCTGGGCGGCATGAACCTGTTCTTCGTGTTCAAGGATGGCCGCATCGCCACCCCCCGCCTGACCGACACCATCCTCGAGGGCGTCACCCGGGACTCGGTGCTGACCCTGGCCCGCGATGAGGGGCTCTCTCCCGAGGAGCGCCCCATCAGCATCGACGAGTGGCGCGAGGCGGCGGCCTCAGGCGAACTCACCGAGGTCTTCGCCTGCGGCACGGCTGCGGTCATCACCCCGGTGGGCGAGCTGATCACCGAGGACGGCGCCATCCGGCTGAAGGCGGACAGCGGCAACCCCATCGCCAAGCGTCTGCGCACCAAGCTGCTCGACCTGCAGTATGGCCGCG
>PWEV01000005.1 GCA_003553625.1 Halomonas sp. | reverse complement strand
ATAGGGGGTTCGAACCCCTGTTACCGCCGTGAAAGGGCGGTGTCCTGGACCACTAGACGAATGGGACGCATGCAGCGGGAAAGGAGATTCGACCGGGCTGGCGTTCCAGCTGCTGACCCGAGCCTTGGCTCAATACCGCTTCTTTCGTTCTGGAGCGGGAAAGGAGATTCGAACTCCCGACCCTCGCCTTGGCAAGGCGATGCTCTACCGCTGAGCTATTCCCGCACTCCGGCACCTTGATGAGTCGAGTGGCGTCCCATAGGGGGTTCGAACCCCTGTTACCGCCGTGAAAGGGCGGTGTCCTGGACCACTAGACGAATGGGACGCAGTGTCTCGGCTCGTCGAGGTGGCGCGTATGTTACTGAGCGCCCCCGCGGGTGTCAAGCATCTCCCTCACCTCATCTCATCACCCCCGATGCCTTCCACATCAGGGAGTTGACACGTAAAGCTGCGGCGGCTAGAGTACGCGCCGCTGGCTACGTAGCTCAGCTGGTTAGAGCACATCACTCATAATGATGGGGTCCCCTGTTCGAATCAGGGCGTAGCCACCAGACAGCAAAAAACCCGGCGCAGAGGCGCCGGGTTTTTTTGTGTTATCGGCGAGTCAGCTCGTCGAGGACGGCTCGACAAGGGAGACTCGCTCAGGCCAGTTCAGCGCGGTTGCAGAAGGCCGTCAGCACCCGGGTCAGGTACTCCACATCCCGGGCGCCGGCGGTCTCGCGGATGGAGTGCATGGCCCACTGGGGAGCCCCCACGTCCAGAGTCGGCACCCCGAGCTCGGTGGCGGTGATCGGCCCGATGGTGCTGCCGCAGCCCATGTCGGCGCGGGTCACGAAGTTCTGCACCGGTACCTCGACCTCGCGACAGAGGTCACGGAACATCGCCGCGGTGGCGCTGTTGGTGGCGTAACGCTGACTGGCGTTGACCTTGATCACCGGCCCACCGTTGAGCATCGGCCCGTGGGCGGCGTCGTGCTTATCGATGAAATTGGGGTGCAGCGCGTGGGCATTGTCACAGGAAATCATCCGCGACGACTGGATCAGGCGGACGAAAGCGCCCTCACCGCCCCCGCCGAGCTGCTCGGCGACCCGCCGCAGCACGTCACCTAGGAAAGGCCCCTGGGCGCCACAGGCACTGGCGCTCCCCACCTCTTCATGGTCGTTGGCCACCAGCAGCGCCCCCTGCCTGCCATCCGCGGCGAGCAGCGCCTCCAGCCCGGTGAAGCAGGAGAGCAGGTTGTCGAGACGAGCACTGGCGATGAGCTCACCCGCCACGCCGACCCGAGCCGGCGGCTGCATGTCGTGGAAACCCAGCTCGAAATCGAGCAGCTCCACCCCCTGCAGACCGTGCTGCTCGGCGATCCAGTCCTTGAGCAGTCGGTCGAGATCGGCATTCTCGCCACCCTGCAGGAAAACCGGCGCCATCTGGGTCTGGGCGTTGATCGGGCGGCCCTGGTTGACGTCGCGGTCCAGGTGGATCGCCAGGCTGGGAATGATCGCCACCGGACGCTCGACGTTGAGCAGCAGCCCCTCCAGACGTCCATCGGGATGGCGCACGTGAATCCGGCCGGCCAGACCGAGATCCCGGTCGTACCAGGGCGCCAACAGCACACCCCCGTAGGTCTCCACCCCCAATTGCAGCCAGCCCGCGCTGATCTGAGCCGCACTGGGCTTGAGGCGCAGGCCAGGGCTATCGGTGTGGGCGCCGATCATGCGCAGCGCATTCAGCTCACCCTCGGGAAGCTGCAGGGCGATGATCGAGGAGTCATTGCGGGTCACGTAGACCCTCTCACCGGGTACCAGCCGCCACGGATCACGCTCGTCGAGACGGCGGAAACCCGCTGCCTCGAGACGGGCTGTCATGGTGGCCACGGCGTGCCAGGGCGTGGGCGAAGCACGCAGGAAATCGAGCAGGCGCTCGATGAGGTCGTCCTGAGACATGAATTCCTCTATTCACAGGTGTCATGGGATGCTGACAGGAGTCATGGGATGTCGGGGGAAACTGCTACAATGCTTCGTCTGCCTACGCAACTCGTGGGCCAGGAAAGGGTCTAGGAAATAGTGTACATGAAACCGGGAGTCCTTCATTGATGAGCCTGCTTGCCCACCTGGGACGTCCAGCTGCCGCCCTGGTCGGTCTATTGCTGGTCGCCGGCGTCGCTCTGGCGCAGCCGCAGCCCACCGATGCCCAGCGACAGGCGGCCGTGGAAGTCGCCGATTCTCTGCGCTACGGCCACTATGCCGACATTCGGCTGGATGATGCCTGGTCGAACCAGGTCTTCGAACGCTACCTCGATGTTCTCGACGGTCAGCGGGCCTTTATGCTGGCGGACGATATCGCCGACTTCCGCCACCTGGACGAGCGCATCGACGATGCCCTCTTCGACGGTGACCTGGACGACATCTACGCCCTCTACCACCGCTACCATGAGCGTGCCGAAGTGCGCTTCGAGTGGCTGCTTGACAGGCTCGACGAGGGCCTCGACTTTACCTACGACAGCGACCTGCGCCTGGACATCGACCGAGATGAGGCTCCATGGGCCGATGACAGCGCGGAGCTCGATGATCTCTGGATCAAGCGCCTCAAGAACGCCGCCCTGACCCTGGCCATCAGCGGCCAGGATCTCGAGCAGGTGGAGACCAACCTTCGCCAGCGCTACGAGGGCCAGCTCAACCGGGTGCGCCAGACCAACGAAGAGGACATCTTCGGCCTGTTCATGGCGGCAGTCACCGGCAGCATCGACCCCCATAGCGGATACCTGTCCCCACGCCAAGGCGAATCCTTCGATATCCAGATGCGGCTTTCCCTGGAGGGCATCGGCGCCCTGCTGCAGTCCGACGGCGAGTACGTCAAGGTAGCCAGCCTGGTACCCGGCGGCCCAGCAGAGCGCGCTGGAGCGCTGGAGCCTGCGGACCGCATTATCGCCGTGGGCCAGGAAGAGGGCGAGATGGTCAACGTGGTGGGCATGCGACTGGATAACGTGGTCGACCTGATCCGTGGCGCCAAGGGTTCGGTGGTGCGCCTCGACGTGGTTCCCGCCCAGGCGGTAGACATGACCCGCTCACGCATCGTCGAGATCACCCGGGACACCGTGAACCTGGAGGATCAGGCGGCCCAGGGCAAGGTGATCGAGATCGAGCGCGACGACGGCCCGCATCGTATCGGCGTGATCAAGATCCCCACCTTCTATGTGGACTTCGACGCCTGGCAGGCCGGCGAAGAGGACTTCCGCAGCACCACCCGCGACGTGGCAAGGGAGATCGAGCGACTCAAGGATGAAGGCATCGAGGGAATCGTGCTCGACCTTCGCAACAACGGTGGCGGCGCCCTGCAGGAGGCCAACTCGCTGCTCGGGCTGTTCATCGATCGCGGCCCCACGGTCCAGGTTCGCGACGCCCGCGGCCGCATCAGCCTCTACGGCGATACCGAGGCGGGAACCCACTATGACGGCCCGCTGGGCGTGCTGGTCAATCGGCTCTCCGCCTCCGCCTCGGAGATCTTTGCCGGCGCCATCCAGGATTATGGCCGCGGCCTGGTGATGGGCTCACCCACCTTCGGCAAGGGCACCGTGCAGACCCTCAATGATCTGAGCCATGGCCAGATCAAGTTGACCCGCGCCAAGTTCTACCGCATCTCCGGGGACAGCACCCAGCACCGCGGCGTGGAGCCGGACATCATCTTTCCGAGCCTGATCGACCCGGACCTGATCGGCGAGAGCAGCCTGGACAACGCGCTGGACTGGGACACCGTGCGCTCGGTGCAGTACCGCCATTACGGCGAGCCGTGGCGCTATCTGGAGTCCATCAAGGACCGCCACCAGAGCCGCGCCGCGGAGCACCCGAACTTCCGCTACCTGACCCAGCAGGCGGAACTCAATCGTCGCCTGCGCGAACAGACCACCAGCGTCAGTCTCAACAGAGAGCAGCGCCAACGCGAGGTGGAAGAGCAGGAGGCCGAACAGCTTGGCCTGGAGAATCAGCGCCGTCGGGCCCTGGGCCTCGACCTGCTGGAGGAGTGGGTCGACGCCCGGACCGAGGAGAGTGACGATGAGCCTGTGGAACAGGTGCAGGTGCAGGAAGCCGCTCATATCCTGCTGGATTTCGTCCTGCTCAGCAGCGACAACTATCGGCTGGCGAACCGCCACTGAATCGCCCTGCCCCCTCGTCATGCCCACACGCCGCCCTCAGGGGCGGCGTTCTTATTGGCCTGGCAGGCAAGCGAACCGCAAGCTCGGAGATAGACAGACATGCAAAAGAGTCGAGCGAGCTCAACCGGCGGATCGAATCAGGAAAACATGCAAGAAATCAGGAGATGGCTCCCGGAGCAGGACTCGAACCTGCGACCCAGTGATTAACAGTCACTTGCTCTACCAACTGAGCTATCCGGGAACAACTTGCAATACATAGAGGTGCTGCTGATGGGAGGGGCTGCTGATGGCTCCTCGAGAAGGACTCGAACCTGCGACCCAGTGATTAACAGTCACTTGCTCTACCAACTGAGCTATCGAGGAATGACGGACTTTCAGCAATGGCGCTCGAAACAGAGTTGGCTCCCGGAGCAGGACTCGAACCTGCGACCCAGTGATTAACAGTCACTTGCTCTACCGACTGAGCTATCCGGGAACGGCGTCGAACACGGGACGTAGTATACGGATTCACTTCTGGAGGTCAAGGCCGGATCGAGTCCTATTCCGGCTCCCCTGGGGCAAGCCGGCCCGACTACCACCGCAAAACGCCCACCCGGTCGGAGACCGGATGGGCGTTTTGCGGTGTCTGGTGGCTACGCCCTGATTTGAACAGGGGACCCCATCATTATGAGTGATGTGCTCTAACCAGCTGAGCTACGTAGCCAGGCTGTCGGGCAAGCGTGTGCCTTTCAACGGGTTGGCATTATGCAGAGCCTCCTCGCACTTGGCAACCCCCTGTTGCCCTCGCCCTTTAATTAATTGAACGTTCAATAAAAAAATGTCAGGCTATGTTAAACCCACCATGCTGAATGCGTGATGGCCAATCATCCCTGGAACAGGAGGTGTCGAGGTGCCCAAGGTCGGAATGGAACCCATCCGCCGCCAGCAGCTGATCACTGCCACCATGGCGGCGATCGACGAGGTCGGTCTGGCCGACGCCACGGTAATGCGGATCGCTCGCCATGCGGGCGTTTCCGCCGGCATCATCAGCCACTATTTCGGGGGCAAGGACGGGCTGCTGGAAGCCACCATGCGGCAGATCCTGAGCGATCTGGGCACCGCCGTGGCGGCTCGCCGGGCCGCCATTGCGGACGACAACCCCGAAGGGCATCTGCGAGCCATCATCGCGGGCAACTTTGACCGCAGCCAGGTGACCGGTCCGGTCGCCAAGACCTGGCTGGCGTTCTGGGCGAGCAGCATGCATCAGCCGACACTCCAGCGACTGCAGCAAGTCAACGACCGTCGTCTCTACTCGAATCTGTGCACCCAGTTCCGCCGCCTGATGCCTCGCGCCGAGGCACGCCAAGCCGCCCAGGCACTGGCTGCCATGATCGATGGCCTATGGCTGCGCGGCGCCCTCACTCCCGACGGGCTGGATGCCGACTCCGCGCGCCGGGTGGCCCTGGCCACCCTGGACCAGCTGCTCATCGACACCCCAAACGCTGACTGAAGGAGAGCCTCATGACACAGCGCGACACCCTCCCCCTCTACATCGACGGCCGTCACACGGCCGCCACCTCCGGCGAGACCTTTGCCGTCGTCAACCCCTTCGATGGCTCTCCGCTCGCCGAGGTTCAGCAGGCCTCCGAGGCCGACGTGGACGCCGCCGTTGACGCCGCCCGCAAGGGCCAGCGGGCCTGGGCAGCAATGACCGGCATGGAACGCGGCCGTATCCTCAATCGCGCCGTGGCCCTGCTTCGCAGCCGCAATGACGAGCTCGCCGAGCTCGAGACCCGCAACACCGGCAAGCCAATCAGCGAGACGGCCGCGGTGGACATCGTTACCGGCGCCGACGTCCTCGAATACTACGCCGGCCTGGCGGCGGCCATCGAAGGCAGCCAGATACCGCTGCGAGAGGGCTCCTTCGTCTATACCCGTCGCGAGCCGCTGGGGGTGATCGGCGCCATCGGCGCCTGGAACTATCCCATCCAGATTGCCTGCTGGAAGAGTGCCCCGGCACTGGCCGCCGGCAATGCCGTGGTCTTCAAGCCCAGCGAGGTCACCCCGCTCACCGTGATGAAGCTGGCCGAGATCTTCACCGACGCCGGGCTCCCCGATGGCGTCTTCAACGTGATCCAGGGGGATGGCCGCGTTGGCGCCCTGATGACCGGACACCCGGGCATCGACAAGGTCTCCTTCACCGGGGAGGTGGGAACCGGCAAGAAGGTAATGGCCGCCGCCGGGGGCTCCACCCTGAAGGATGTCACCATGGAACTGGGCGGCAAGTCGCCGCTGATCGTATTCGCCGACGCCGACCTCGATCGCGCCGCCGACGCCGCGATGATGGCCAACTTCTACTCCAGCGGGCAGATCTGCACCAACGGCACCCGGGTGTTTGTCGAGCGCGCCGTGAAGGACGCCTTCGAGGCGAAGATCAAGGAGCGGGTCGGCCGCATCAGAGCCGGCGATCCGATGGACCCGAGCGTCAACTTCGGCCCCCTGGTCAGCTTCGAGCACCAGGAAAAGGTGCTCTCCTACATCGCCCTCGGCAAGCAGGAGGGGGCCCGGGTGCTGGCCGGCGGGGATACCTGGAATCAAGGCAGCGAGGTCGGTGTTGACTGGTCCAGAGGCGCCTGGGCCGCCCCCACGGTATTCACCGATTGCCGCGACGAGATGCGCATCGTGCGAGAGGAGATCTTCGGTCCCGTGATGGCGATCCTGGCCTTCGATGACGAGGAGGAGGTGATCCGCCGCGCCAACGATACCCGCTACGGCCTGGCCGCCGGCGTCTTCACCGAGAGCCTCAACCGTGCCCATCGGGTCATCCACCGCCTGGAGGCGGGCATCTGCTGGATCAACACCTGGGGCGAGTCCCCCGCCGAGATGCCGGTGGGCGGCTACAAGCAGTCCGGCGTGGGTCGTGAGAACGGCCTCGAAACCCTGGCCCACTACACCCAGACCAAGTCGGTGCAGGTGGAGATGGGCCCCTTCGAGTCGGTGTTCTGAGGAGTTTCCATGTCACAGCTTCGCGAATTCGACTACGTCATCATCGGTGCCGGCTCCTCCGGCAACGTACTGGCCACCCGCCTCACCGAGGATCCCGGCGTCGCGGTGCTGCTGCTGGAGGCCGGTGGCCCCGACCACCGCTTCGATTTCCGCACCCAGATGCCGGCGGCACTGGCCTACCCGCTGCAGGGAAAGCGCTATAACTGGGCCTTCGAGACCGACCCCGAGCCGCACATGGATGGCCGACGCATGGAGTGCGGCCGTGGCAAGGGGCTTGGCGGCTCCTCGCTGATCAACGGCATGTGCTACATCCGCGGCAACGCTCTGGACTATGACCAATGGGCTGAAGCGCCGGGCCTGACGGACTGGCGCTACGCCGACTGTCTGCCCTACTTTCGCAAGTCCGAGGCCCGTGACATCGGGCCCGACGCGTATCACGGCGACGACGGCCCGATCAGCGTCACCACGCCACGCACTGATAGAAAGCCGGGCAACAATCCTCTCTATCGCACCTTCATCGAAGCGGGCAAGCAGGCCGGCTATCCGGAGACCAAAGACGTCAACGGCTACCAGCAGGAGGGCTTCGGCCCCATGGACCGCTTCGTCACCCCGAACGGCCGGCGCGCCTCCACTGCCCGGGGCTATCTGGACCAGGCCAGGGGGCGCGAGAACCTCACCATCGAGACCCGCGCCCTCACCGACGTCATCGAATTCGAGGGCAAGCGTGCGGTGGGCGTGCGCTACCGGAAAAAGGGCCAGATCCAGAGGGTAGGTGCCCGCCGCGAGGTACTGCTGTGCGGCGGCGCCATCGCCTCCCCGCAGATCCTGCAGCGTTCTGGCATCGGCCCGAAGGATGTCCTGGATGAATTCGGCATCGATGCGGTCCACGTCAACGACAACGTCGGCGCCCACCTCCAGGACCACCTGGAGATGTACATCCAGTACGAGTGCAAGCAGCCCATCTCGCTCTACCCGGCGCTGAAGTGGTACAACCAGCCCAGGATCGGCGCCGAGTGGCTTTTCCTGGGCAAGGGCGTGGGGGCAAGCAACCAGTTCGAGGCGGCTGGCTTCATTCGCAGCAATGACCAGGAGGCGTGGCCCAACCTGCAGTACCACTTCCTGCCCATCGCCATCAGCTACAACGGCAAGAGCGCGGTACAGGCCCACGGCTTCCAGGCCCACGTGGGCTCCATGCGCTCGGAGAGCCGCGGTCGCATTCGCCTCACCTCCCGGGACCCCGAGGCGGCGCCCAGCATCCTGTTCAACTACATGTCCACCGAGAAGGACTGGCAGGAGTTCCGCGACGCCATCCGCCTGACCCGGGAGATCATCGCCCAGCCCGCCTTTGATGAGTACCGCGGCCGGGAGATCTCACCGGGGCCGGGCGTCCAGTCCGACGCCGAGCTGGATGCCTTCGTCAAGGCGCATGCCGAGACCGCCTACCACCCCTGCGGCAGCTGCCGCATGGGCGAAGGCGACGACGCCGTGGTGGACGGTGCCGGCCGGGTGCACGGGGTTGAGGGCCTGCGGGTAGTCGACGCCTCGCTCTTTCCGCTGATTCCCACCGGCAACCTCAATGCACCGACGATCATGCTGGCCGAAAAGATCGCCGACAGAATCCGCGGCCGCGAGCCGCTGCCGCGGAGCGACGCTCCCTATTATGTGGCAAACGGCGCCCCCGCCCGCGGCGAGCCAAATCGGCGAATGGAGTGAACGCTGGCCGGTTGCAATGGGATAGGCTAGTCTGCAAGAATTCAAACGTGTGTTCGAATTCTTGCCGTTCATGATAATCGGAGTCTCTCCCATGCTCACCCTGATCCTGCTGATCGTGGCCGCTGTCGGCCTGCTGGCGGTGATGCGCCGAGAGGCGGGCGCCCTGCCCGCCCTGGCGGTGCTCGCTCTCACCGGCCTGGCCAGCCTTTTCTTCGCCTCCACCCTGCTCGGCATCCTGCTGCTGGCCGGAGCTCTCGCCGTGGCGGCGGCCGGCCTGCCGGCCCTGCGCGGCAAGTGGCTGACCCCGCGACTCTTTGCCATGTTCAAGAAGGTCTCGCCGAAGGTCTCCGACACCGAGCGCACCGCGCTGGAGGCCGGGAGCGTGGCCTGGGACGGTGAGCTCTTTACCGGCAAGCCCGACTGGCAGGCGCTGCTCGCCTTCGAGGACGAGGGCATCAGCGACGAGGAGCGCGCCTTCCTCGACAACCAGTGCGCCGTGGCCGCCGGCATGTGCAACGCATGGGACATCGCCAAGGAGCGGGCCGACCTGCCCCAGGCGCTCTGGGACCACCTCAAGCAGGAGCGCTACTTCGGGATGATCATTCCGAAGGAGTACGGCGGCCTGGGCTTCTCGGCCAAGGCGCAGTCGCTGGTGCTGCAGAAGCTATCGATCAGCGAGACCCTGATGGTCACCGTGGGGGTACCCAACTCCCTGGGCCCGGGCGAGCTGCTGCTCAAGTACGGTACACAGGAGCAGAAGGACATTTACCTGCCGCGCCTGGCCGACGGTCGCGAGATTCCCTGCTTCGGCCTCACCGGCCCGCGGGCCGGTTCCGACGCTACCTCGCTTCCCGACACCGGCGTGGTCTGCAAGCAGGTCGTCAACGGCAAGGAAGTGCTCGGCGTGCGCCTCAACTTCGAGAAGCGCTGGATCACGATGGCGCCCATCGCCACCGTGGTGGGCCTCGCCTTCCGCCTGTTCGACCCGGAGCACCTGCTGGGCGACGAGGAAGACCGCGGTATCACCCTGGCGCTGATTCCCCGCGACACCGCCGGCATGGAGATAGGCCGACGTCACCACCCCATCGGCAGCCCCTTCCTGAACGGTCCCATCAAGGGCAAGGATGTCTTCGCCCCGCTTGACACCATCATCGGCGGCACCGAGATGATCGGCCAGGGCTGGCGAATGCTCGTGGAGTGCCTCTCCATCGGTCGCTGCATCACCCTGCCCTCCGGCGCCACCGGCACCGCCCGCTACGCCATCGGCTGGAGCGGCGGCTTTGCACGTATTCGTCGACAGTTCAACGTGCCGGTCGCCGAGATGGAGGGGATCCAGGAGCCGCTGGCGCGAATGACCGCGCTGGGCTACATCGCCCAGGCAGCGGTCTATCAGACCGCCAACACCATCGACCGTGGCGAGAAGCCGGCGGTGCCCTCGGCGATCCTCAAGAGCCAGCTCACCGAGTTCCAGCGGGTCATCCTCAGCGATGCCATGGATATCCACGGCGGCAAGGCGGTCACGCTCGGCCCGCGCAACTACTTAGGGATAGGCTACAGCGCCAACCCGGTGGCGATCACCGTGGAAGGCGCCAACATCATGACCCGCAACCTGATGATCTTCGGCCAGGGGGCGATCCGCTGCCATCCCTACGTGCTTGATGAGCTGGCCGCCAGGGACGACGATGACATCGCGGCCTTCGACAAGGCGTTCTTCGGTCACGCCGGACTGATCTTCGGCAACGCCGCACGCGCCTTTACCCTGGGCCTGGGCATCGGCAAGTCCGCCGTGCCCTTCGATGCGGTCGCCACCCCCTATGCCCAGGAGATCGGGCGGCTCTCCGCCGGCTTCGGCCTCTGCGCCGACGCCGCCATGGCCAGCCTCGGTTCCACCCTCAAGCAGCGCGAGATGCTCTCCGCCAGGCTGGGCGATGTTCTCTCCAACCTCTACCTCGCCTCCATGGTGATCAAGCAGTGGCACGAGGGGGACAAGGTCGAGGATGAGGCGGCACTTGTTCACTACAGCTGCCAGTTCCTGCTGTGCCGAGCCGAGCAGGCACTGGATGAGCTGTTCGATAACCTGCCCAACCGAGCCCTGGCGCACGTGCTGCGCATCGTGGTAATGCCACGGGGCAAGCGCGTCAAGCGCCCCCACGACGACCTGGCCCGCACCATCGCCCAGGCCGTTTCTCGCAACACCGCCCTGCGCGAGAAGCTGCTGCGCGAGACCTGGGAGGCCGACGACGGCAGCCATCCCAACTTCCTGGCGCACTACAACGCCCTGCTGGCCACCCAGGAACGCGCCGAGTCCCTTTATCGCAAGGTCAACAAGGCCTATGCCAAGAGAGAGCTGCCGGCCGATGCGCTGCATCCCGAGCAGAGGGTGCTGGAAGCGGCCAAGGCCGACCTGATCAGCGAGGAGGACGCCACATTCATGCGCGAGCGCGAGGCCCGGGTGCTGGAGCTGCTTACCGTGGATGACTTCGAGTACGACGCCTTTGT